>CAJBES010000220.1 GCA_903952145.1 uncultured Opitutaceae bacterium
GGTCGGGCAAAGGAGCCTCGATCCCGGCCAGCGGGAATTCCTTGCGCAATGGATGGTAGGGATAGCCGTCCCACATCAGGATGCGGCGCAAGTCGGGGTGTCCGTCAAACTTGATGCCGAACATGTCGTAGCACTCGCGTTCATGCCAGTTGGCGGCGGGCCAGAGACCGACGATGCTCGGAGCCGAGGGGTCGAGGTCGTTGCCACAATTCGTGGCCACGCGAAGGTATTCATGCCGGCCCGTCGCGTAGAGATGATAGACGATTGTGAAGCGCGGGGTGGTGCCCTCGGCCCAATCGATGGCGGTGAGATCGGCGAGCAGGTCGAAGGCCAGCTCGTCGCGCAGGTATTGCAGCGCCGCCAGAACCTCCGCCGCCGGAACGTTGACCGCCGCGTGATCACTGCTGACACGGTCGGTCACCTGCGGGAAGCGGGCCTTGAGGGCGGTCGCGGTGGAGGGAGCGGGCATGTTGGGGCGGGAGGTGGTCGGCAGCCGGCGTCAGGCCACGAAGAGGTTTTTGGCGGACGGCTCGCGCTTGATCTTGTCCTGGAGCTTGATCAACGCATCGAGCAGTGCCTCGGGCCGGGGCGGGCAGCCGCTGACATAGACATCCACCGGAATGATGCGGTCGACGCCCTGCAGCGTGGCATAACTGCGATACATGCCCCCCGAACTGGCGCAGGCACCCATGGCGATGACCCATTTCGGCGAAGTCATCTGGTCATAGATGCGGCGCACCTGCGGGGCCATCTTGTAGGTCACGGTGCCGGCCACGATCATGCAGTCCGCTTGGCGGGGTGAAAAACGCATCACCTCGGCCCCGAAGCGGGCAATATCGAAACGGCCCGTGCCCACCGCCATCAACTCGATGGCGCAGCAAGCCAGCCCCATCGGCATCGGCCATACCGAGTTGGTGCGGATCCAGTTGATGACCGCATCTGCCCGCGAGACAATGACTTCACCCTCAATCTTGCTGTTGTAGCCCAGTTCGGAGCGGGTGGAGGCCATGTGAATAAATGGTTTCGCGAAGCGAAATTGGCCGCAGCGTTAGGGAGCCCCACAGGTCGCGCAAGGAACATTTTGTGATAAAATCACGGTTGCGCGCAGCCTTAGGATTTGCCATTGACCCCCACCCGTTCGCGGCCCTTCTTTGCCCCTTCGCCCAACGGCTGGCGGCGCCCCGGTGCCGTTGGCCCAGCAACTCGGAGAGGTGGCAGAGTGGTCTAATGCGCACGCTTGGAAAGCGTGTGTAGGGAAACCTACCGGGGGTTCGAATCCCTCCCTCTCCGCCAGTTTGCTAACGAACCGTGAATCGGCTAGTTGCGTTTTGACGTGGCAAGCGGGCGGTCTCGAAGCAAGGACTCGCAGCCCATGATAAAACGCAGGGTCATGGCGTTTGGCTCTGCAACGCATGACAAATGGTTCTTGGAATTTCACTTGGACGCACAGGTGGTTTCACATAGACGTGCTTATTCTTTCATTTGAACGGAAGAGAAGGCAGGCTGCCCGGGCGCATGAGTGCCAATGAAATTTACCCCCGGTTTGCACTCGCCCGACTGGAGGAAGCCTTAGCCGACACCCAGGTGGTTCTGATTCATGGGCCGCGGCAACGTGGCAAGTCGACCCTGGCCCTAAGTGCCGTCACTGCTTTGGCCGATGGCCAAAGACGTCGGATTTGCTGTTGAGCAATGGTCCCGGACGTCGTTGGACAATCGGTGAAATCGCTGACAAACGACCGCCGCACCAAACTCGACTGGTTTGCTTTCCATCCGTTGATTGATCTGTGTACTTCGTGTGATCCTTGGTTAAAGGCTTGGGGAACCCAATGGAACTCATCGACACGCACGTCCACCTCCTGCATCCAAAGCAGTTTACCTATGCGTGGTGTGCGGCCAATCCGCCGATGCAGCGGCGGTTCTGCATCGAGGACTACCGCGAGGCGCTGGGCCGCGTGCGGAGCCAGGTGCAGGTACAGGCGCTGATATTCGTGGAGGCCGACGTGCCGACGGCGGAGCAGACAGACCAGACGACATGGTCTGCCCAGCTGGCCAACCGTGACCGGGGTGAACCGCCATTGCTCGCGATCGTAACCGGGGCGGCGCCAGAACGGCCGGATTTCCCGGCGCAGCTTGATCGCCTGGCGGGCGAGGCGCGGGTGCGCGGACTGCGGCGCGTGCTGTTCACGCAGCCGGACTCCGTGCTGCAGTCACCGGTGCTGGGGGAGAGTCTGCGCCTGCTGGCGGCACGGGAACTCACTTTCGACCTGTGCGTACGTCCGCGGCAGTTGCCGCTGGTCACGGCGCTAGTGACGCAGTGTCCGCAGACGCAGTTCGTGCTCGACCACGCCGGGGCACCGGACGTCACCGGCGGGGAGTTCCAGGCCTGGCGGGAGGGGATCACGCAGCTCGCCGCACGGGCGAATGTCGTCTGCAAGTTCTCCGGCCTCGGCAGCCTGGCCAACCCAAAGTTGCCCCTCTCGCCGCAGGTGCGACCATATTTCGCGCACTGCTTGGAGTGCTTCCATCCCGAGCGGATGCTCTGGGGCTCGGACTGGCCGATGAGTCCGAACCTGCAGGCGTGGTTCGAGGCAACCACGGAGCTGCTGGGAGAATTGAGCGACCACGAGCAGGCAGCCATTGGTACGGACAATGCCAGGCGGATTTACCGGCTGAACTGATAGCTTGGTGGCAGGGCGGGTTCCTCCTTCGCGGAGCCCAAAAAGGACAGGTGTGACCCGCCTTGAAGTGCCGTATCCCCGGCGGGGCCTTCAATGGACAGGCATCCAATTGCTGGGTTTGGATGTATCGAGATGAAGTCTTGCCTTCACATTGCATATTCTACCTTGACCCGATCCAACGACACTTCGCCGCTGGGCAGACACTGTCGGTCAATCGGATAATCAATGCCCGCACGGAGCCGGTGGACGTCCGTCGGGTCAGGCAAAGCCGCGAGGGGTTCGATCCGCAGGGGAAAGAGGACCAGGATCAGGTTAACATTCAGATTCTGCAATGCCTCCTCAACCGGAGCTTCTCCGTAGCAGGCGCAGTCGGCCCCGGGGCCCCGCGTTCCCAAGCAGGTCCATTGGCCGGGGTCGGCCGAAAGACGCAAGGTAGTCTCGGTCCATTCCGGCCGGATAGCAATGGGCTGACCACTGAGAACATAGTTGGTCCGGATCTCGCCCACCTGGGCTTGGATCAGCAGCAGCAGCTGGGCACCGCGGGCCGCAAGTAGGCCGCGAACCCTGACCGACAGGCGGGCGTTTAAAAAATTCCTCGGGTAGTCGCCCCGGGCAAACCGGGAGGTTCCGGCCAAGGGCTCGAATTGCACATGCCGTGGTGAATCGGCGGATTCGGTGAACAAGACGTAGAGCAAGTGCAGATAGCCTGCGCCCGGCGGGGCGTGATTGATGTCCACGCCCCAAGGTGAGCGCACCGTGGCGACACCATCGTGAATCTCAAGCGCCCGTGGCCCTCCCCCACCGGCCATCCAGCCCAGCCAGCCGCCGGGACCGGCGTTGAAGTCTTCGAAATAGGTGGGGCCGGACATTGGTCTAGGTCGCACGATTATCACCATCAGTGACCAGCCAATCAAGCGGACATTGCGCGCTTGCTCCCTGTTAACGAGCCAGGCGGTGGCAAGCCTTGGGGGCGTGAACAGGCTGTTTGGCGGCCAATAGATCCCGGCGCATGTTGCTGGACACCCAGGATTGATTTGGCACGTTTAGTTAACCGGCGGGGAGCCAAACGATTTTCCTGCCGAGCCACCCAAGTCATCGGAGATCCCTTGCACATGCTTTCTCGAAAACAATTCTTGGTGCGTTCCGGGCTGGCAGCTGGATTGATGCTTTTAGGGCCTGCGATGCTGAAGGGCCGCAACCAGTTCCCCGCCAGGAGCGGCCGGCGCAATCTCTTCTTTGCCCCGGAGGACATTCCCGAAATTCGACGCCGGCTCAGCCTGCCGCTGTTCAGCGAGGCCTGGGCAAAACAGCTCAATGCCGATGTGTCTGATGACGTGCGTTTCCTGGAAACCGGCGTCGACTTCAACGATCAGCTGCGCCACCTGCCCAGAATCTGCAATATTTTGCAGCGTGATGCATTCATCTATGTCATCACCGGCCGCGCAGACCGGGGCGGAAATGCAAAACTGGCCCTGCAAAGGCTGCTGCAGTTCAGGAAATGGGACTATTTCCTGGAAGCGGGAAAAGATGTGATTGGCCTGCAGCGGGCGCCCCTTGCCACCCAGTCAGTCGTGCTGGCGTATGAATGGATCGAGGAACTGCTGCCTGAGGAGATGCGGCAGGAGGTGATGCGGCAATTACCGGAAAAAGGCATCGAGCCCTGCTACCGCAGCTGCTGGGGCATGCTGCACAAGGAAGCGGTGGTGGGCTGGAGTTTTGATCCCGAGTCCACGTTTCTGGAGGAACCCAATCGGGATCTGCGGAGATGGCCGTGGATCCTGGCTGGGACCAACCTGCATGCGGTGCCCTTGAGCGCCTTGGGCCTCGGAGCGGTTTTCATGCTCGGCCGGCATCCCCGCGGTCCCGAATGGTGGAAAGTGCTGAAGGCGGGATTTGAAGATTTCAAAGGCTCGTTCGCCCGGGATGGCAGCTACGCCGAAGGCACGGGTTACTGCAATTACACCGCGCTTGAACTGGCGCATTTTCTTCATGTCCTGTGCCGGCACACGGATGAGGACTGGTCAAACCAGATCAATTGGAGGGGCTTGATGGACTACTACCTGATGACGCGCATGCCCAGTGGCCAGCACCCCGAGGGGCACGTCAATTTTGGCGATGGCGGCGACGGCTACACTGCCGATCTGGCCTTCTGGATCGCCCGCAGGTTTGAGGACCCACATGCCCAATATGCCGGATTGTTGCGTCCTATCAGGGACCCGATGTTTGCCGCCGTGTATTATGATCCTGAAATCATGCCGGCGAGACCCGCGGGGGCTTGGTTCTACCGGCATTACGACATCGGCTGGGTGGTCATTTCCACGGGATTTTCCTCTGACGATTTTGTCGCTGCCTTGCGCAGCGGAGGTCCGGCCAACCACGAGCACGCCGATCGCAACAGCGTGATCATGAAATGCCATGAGGAGAACCTTCTGGTGGACCACTGGCACCCGCCCTACGACAACCTAAATCCGGCTTGGAGTCTGCGGACCTCGCCGGCCCATAACACCGTCCTGATCGACGGCCGAGGGCATCAATATCACGATGGCGCCGAGGGCACCAATCCATCGCAGGCCATGGCCAAGGTCGTGCGTGAGATAACCACAGAGCATTACGCCATCGTGACCAGTGATGCGACCCCGGCCTATGCACTGGTGGATCAAAACATCGGGGCAATTAACCGCACGCTGCTTTGTGTTCCTGGGATAAAACTGTTGCTGGTGGTCGATACCATGCACGCCAAAGTGCGCCCGGCCACATTCAATGCACGCTGGTTCGTGGAAAACGAGGACAAGCAGGGCACAATCGAAATCGACGGAGCAAGGTTTTACTTCCACCGACCCAAAGCGAAGCTCGCGGGGATCTGTGCGGCCACTACGGGGGTCCGACTGACCCGCGATCTCTTTCCGGTGCCATCGGCGCAAGGAATTTTCCCCTATCTGGATGTTACCGCCGAGGCTGCGAGCACAAGCGGCATTATCACTGCCATGTTTGCCTTGCAGCAGCACGAGTCAGTGCCGCCAATGAAACTCACCTCAGCGGCTGAGGGCTGGGTGTTTACCGCCAGTCTCCCGAGCCGGAATATCTCGGTGAAAATCACCCTCACGGATGACCATCCCGCGCTGAATGTCAGCCTCAGCTGAGGCTTTGGTGCCGCCGGTTGCGCGGCAAAGGTCTCATTACGGCCCCAAGCTGCTCTTGCGCACATCCTGGGGCGCGCCGTGCAGGATCACCAGTTTTCCGTCCCGGACCTCCGCTTCAAACAGGTCAATATCCGGCTCAAGCTCCAAGTGCATACCGCCGCATTTCAGAAATGATCCACGGCTCAAAAAAAGGTGCTCGATCAGGCCGACTGCATCACGGCGGACCATGCAGAATTCGGCATCGGTGGCGAAGCTCCAGTCGGGTTGAACCAGCACGCGGCGGGGCGCATCGGGCGGAAAGTCCGCGGAGGCAACCAGCATGTCGGTCTTGCCGTCTGCCTGCTCCACTGCGACGGCGACATGGGCGTCCCCAGCATCACCGCCTGCCGCAGTTAGCAGTTTCAGCCGGGTGATGGCCTTAAGATTGGACCGGCCGGCATACGGCTCCAGCAGTGCGACGAAGGTCGACGCCAGTGGTTGCGCCGTTGCCGTTTGACGACGCACCAGCAGGCTGGGCACCCATGCTTCCCGGTTTTCGCCGGCGTCGTGATACATCAGCCAGCTTTCGGCCAGGGCCGCCTGCGTGTGCCGGGTCAGGTCGGTGTAGCGCAAGTGCACCTCAGTGCCGATTGGCAGGTAACCGTAGCGATCATCGACCTTCCAATCAACCTGCCAGCCCGGCAGCGGGGAGCCGCCGCGAAAGTTCCGCATCTGGGTGCCATGACCGAAATCCGCCATGGGCTGCAATTCCAGCCCGGTGGCGGTCGCATCGCCAAAATAGCCGTGGAGGAACTTGGCGTGGTCCCGACCTCCGGTGACCCGGAAAACATCCAGCACGTAACTGTCCTCCGGCGACAGGTTGACCAGCAGCAGCGAACGCTCGTATTGCTGGAGGGTGGTGCTCTGCACCAGCGCCGGGCCGGACGCGCGGATCAGTTGCACCTCCGCTCCGTTGGCCCAGGCGGTCGTCTGGCCGCGCACCTGACCCTTCAGGGGATTCAGCTGCACCTGCAGCGGCTCGGTCTCGGGCTGGCCGAAGCGGGCGAATTGGTTTTTCCCGTCCACCACGATCGTGTTGTGCGCGGCGGTCATCTTGTACCAATTGGCGCGGGGTGAATGCCAGCCTCCAAACTGCACAGGTGGATATCCCCGGCCGGAAAGTAGCTCAAGGCCATGCGCAAAGAGACCGATATTCATCGCATCGCCGCGGCCATGATTGCCGCCGATATCGTAGTCCAGCCACACAGCGCGGCTGGTGGCGCCGGTGCCGCTGCGCAGGATGGCCAGACACCAGGCTTCCTTGTTCACCGCGGCCACGCTCAGGGTGGTGCCCTGGTCCCTCATCACCGCTGCCACAGCCTGCTGGAATTGCCCGGGATGGGCGGACAACAGGTCGTAAGGAAGGTCCGTCAGCACATTGGCGTTGGCCCGGTAGAGCAGCCTCACGTAAGTCGGGTCGCCCGTAATTTCATACAGTTTCCAGAAGAGGGAGAAGTCCGAGACAGAAGGGATGCCGCCCTGCGCCGGGTCATATCCGGCTTTGCTAAAGCTCGCCCCGGCGTAGCTCGGGTCCCTCATGCCGAAAGCGCCTGCGTCGCCGATCTTTGGGTAGTAGATTTCGCCCAGCCAAGTATCCACATGAAAGCGAAACAACTGCTTCAGAGTCGGCACCCTGTTGACCAAGGTTGGCAACAGATCCGGCGCCAGCCGATCAAAGAGGGAAAGCACACCGGCCACGGTCTGCGGGGCAAAAGCGCCATAGCTCGCCAACCCCTTTTCACCGCTCAGGCCATCGACGGCGGTGGCCTTTTCAAGCATGGCCTGCAGGGCTTCTTCAAGCGGTTCACGATTTCCCGGCCAGCCGATGATGGCTTGGTTCATGATCAGCGTGACTTCCGTGTTGGGAAAGTTGCTTAGAATCCTGTCCGGCCGCCGGATCACCTGACGGAGGATCCCATCTTCAATGTTGCGCTGGATGTCGGCGAAGCTGCGCTTGGGATTCTCCAGTCGGTGCGCACTGGCCTTGGCGGCGAGAAATTGCACCAGCTCCCTGTCATCAGCCATGGCCGGGAATATCATGTCGTAGGCCAGTGCCAGTTCCATGCTTTCGCGGCACGCATCGTGCCAGACAGTAACCATGCCTGCGCCCACGATAGGGTCGGCCCGCTCATAGGACAGCCCCTGGCTCAGGAAATCAAAGGACGGGTATAGGTCGGCCACGCGGTCGAGCATGATCGCGGCCTTGCGCGCATAGACCCGGTCGCCGGTCAGGACATAGGCCGCAGCCAACGTGCGAATGCCACCCATGACCATCTGCTTCCATTGTCCATGCACCAAGTAGGCACCGATGAAATACCACCGATGCGTGCCATCATGGTAGCCCGTGCCGTCATCGACTCCAAAGCTGCGTTGCGCATCTTCGATTCCGGGATGCTCCAGGTTGGAGAGCAACGAACGGTCTGCCCGGTCGGGGGCAAAGATCCCGTGTGGATCCAGCCCCGAGCGATAAAACGCGGCAAAATCATTCTTTGGGAAAACCGCGTCGCAGTGCGGACAAGTGACTTTCCAAGGGCGGCGCAACGCATCGATCTTCCATGAATTCATGGGGACGCCCTCCTTGCAGGCAGGGCATGAGCCGTTGGACAGCACATAATGCGAGCGCGGGATGTTGGCGCTGAACATGGCGGCCCAGAGCTCATCGTCAGACAGCTCGAGCCACAGTCGGGCGGATTCAAGACACCGCTGCGTCTGGGCTTGGCCCCACGTGCTTGCAGCGACGTTGGCCTGCATAGACCTCACGACGGCTGGAGGGAAGAAGACCGATTGGGTCTTGTGCCCGGGATACTCTGCATAGCCGGGCGCCATTGCCAGCAGTTGCAGGATTCCGGCGAACATCAGCTTAATTTGAGATAGACCAGACATTGGGGGGGAGAGGGAGGCAGCAGTACCTCAAGGATCAACTTGAAAAGAGGAGAGTTGCCAGTCGCTCCACTGTGCATGCCGGATTTGGTGACCAAAGGTCTCATTTATTCAGGTAAGTTTACGGGAAAATCATGCCTGCTCCGCCATTTCAGTTCTGTGAGTCAATACCCTCTCCACCAGCCTCGGCCGCGCCTACAGGGTGAGGCAATGTTTGACGTTCACATGTGGGTCAAATCCACCTGCCCAAGTTCGGTGCCAGATCTTAGTCTGGAAGTGAAACCCCTGTTCTGGGACTTTTCTTTTTACCTGTGTCCCCGGATCATATCCATGGCGCGCCGACACAGGTCAGCCGGGAACGCCGGGGGGCTTTGTTTTGGGAAATGAAAGCTCGAAACGGGTGCCGGTCTCCGGCGTGGACGCCAACGTGACTTTCCCGCCGAGATGGCGTTCGGTCAGGAGTCGGATGCTGTAGGTGCCGATGCCGCGGCCCGGACCCTTGGTGGAAAAGCTGCGTTGGAAAAGCTGCAACTGGATCGCCCGCGGGATGGGCAGCGGGTTGTGGCACCAGAATACGAAACGATCCGGCCGTTCCTCCGTGCCCAAAGTGACCGTGTCGCCGGGCTGGCTGGCCTCGAGGGCGTTTTTCAGCAGGTTGCCCAGCACCCGGTGGAGCAGCATCTCATCGGTTTCGATGCTGAAGGCGGCCGAACCAGGCGCGATCACGATGGTCTTGCCTTTCGCCAGCGAGTGGTGGCGGTAAGTCTGCACGACGGTTTCGAGCAGTTGGCGGGAACTCGCCGGTGCGAGCGTGACCTGCAATTCGTTGCCTTCGGCCGCCAGCAGCAGCCGCTGGCTGCGGATTTCGTTCACGAGCGTCTCCGCCGTTTCATAGAGATCCTCCTTGAACTCCTCCACGCTGGCGGGGTCGTTCCGGATCAGTTCGGACAGGCCATGGATGTTGCCGGCGGTGTTGAGAATATCGTGGAAAAAGATCCGTTCGAGCACCTGGCGACGTTTCTCGTTGCTGATGTCCACGGCGATCACGAGCACGTAGTGGCCGGTCGGCCAACTGAACGGGCTGGCCCAGATGCGGAGGTCGTAGGCGTCGACGGCAGGGGTGGTGATCCGGCACTCGTGCATCACGCTGCGGCCGGCCAGGGCGCCAATGATGGCGTTGACGGCGCCGCAGGTACGGCAGGCTTCGCCGGTGCCACAACCGGAGGGGGCGAGCCCCGCCTGGCGGCAGTCGAACAACTCACCGGGGCGCAGCCCGAGCAACTCTCCCGACCCGCGTGTGCCGACGAAGTCGCGGAGAGTCCGGTTGCCAAAAATAATCTGCCGTTGCTCGTTCAGGATCATCACCAAGTCCGGCATGCAATCGAGCAGGCCGGCAAGGCCGGCGAGGTTGCCGAGGTCGGACGCTTGCCGGGTAATCTCCGCGGGGGCCTGTCGCTCGAGCGGAGCATGGAAGGTCTGCGGCTGCCCTGGGGTCATGAGGTTCATGATGCGGTGGAGTGTCCCGGATACCTGTCCTATCCAACCCGCCCAGTCGAGCACGACTCATACCAAGGTCCCCAAAGCTATGGACTACCCAGGGTGATTTGACGGGGCACGACCGGGACGAGTGCAGGAGCCTCGGCCGCTGGGGGGCGCCGGCTGGACATCAGCGGACGGCCGCGGCTATTGCTATTGTTGCACCCAGACAATCGCCTCAGGGAAGTCGGTTGGCGGGAAGGTTTGCAATTCGCCCTCCATCAAGTGCGCCGCGACTCTGGTCGTCCACTCCACCCACTTGGGGGCGCCGACCACGGCGATCCGTTTGAAGTCCTTGCGATGCTGCAGGCCGAACTTGGCGTCGTCCCACATCGCCCCGACCTCCATGCCGGTAAAGTAATCATCGAACTGCAGGACCAGTCGGACCTGGCCATATTGTTTGATCAATTTTTCGACGAGGGGGATGAAGACGGTTTCGTAATTTTCCGCGGTCAGTTTGCCGCTCGCATTCACCACCAAGGTATTGCCGGTGGTTTCCGGAAGAAGAGCAATCATGGTTGGGATGGGGTCGAAGGTTGGGCATGGATGATTCCATGTCGAAAGAACCAAAGCTGGATGACGCATGTTAGTATGACCCCCGGCGCACCCTAGAGCAAGGCATGGATTAATTTTTTTAGCGCCAAAATCGCCCTACTACGCCCCTCTCCACCCTCCTTCACTTGTGGGCGTGGGAGAGCATGGCCAAACTCCGGTCGCACAAAAATAGCCCTTGCTCCAAAGACCGGATGCTACCGTCGCACCTGTCCTCGCTCCACTCCGCTCAATCAGCGGACGAGAAGATCTCCTCTTCACCAGCTCCCCGCCACCGCCAGACTTGGATGATCGGACGGACGGCCCCACCGTCTCCCTTCGCTCCCAATTTACAGCGCACCCGGTCGGTGCCCCAGGGGCCGGTGACTGTGAAAACGACCGCGTCCTCTATCTTGTCCACCCGCACCTGTGGCTCCTTGACGCCGGCACCTTGGGCCAGGGGATAGGGCAACAGTAGCGCCGCGAGCGTCATCGTCGGGGCAGGCTCGACCTGCGTGAGCACCAGATTGTGCGTCAACACCACCCCGTCCGACGAATAGTGGCCGGTGGCGGCTGACAATGCGCTGAGGCTGCCGATGGCCAGGATCATGCCGGCCTTCTCGCCCTGCAGCCGGATGAGTCCGGTGCTGAGGTCGATGTCCTTGATCGGCGCACAGGAGTGATAGTTCCACTCCAGCCCGGGCTCAGCCGCCTGCACCTCATCCAAAATCAGGAAGTAGTGCGGCCGGACAAACAGCACGCGCCGCCGGTATTTGGCGAAGGTCTGGTAGGAGTTGCCGAGGTCGGCGGAAATATAATCGCACGTCTCGCCGAAGGTGACCGGCTCCAGCACCACCGCATGTTTCGCGTCGCGGTAGTCTTGGTTGCGTCCCTTGAGGGTGACCAGATTGTGGTAGGAAGTGTCCTTGAAGAAGAAGTGCGCCGGGTCCTGATAATCGAGGACACCCGGGTCGGCGGCGAACCGTTCGCCATAGGCCTCCATGATGAACTGGCCCTTGTCGCTGTGGGTGTGGTCATAGGTTTGCGGCCCGCCCTCGAAGAGGAAGAGAATGTCGCCATAACGGCAGCCGGTGCGCAGCGTGATCCGGTCGCAGACCGCGAAGTGCTTGCACGGGGGTAGCTGCGGCCTGGCCGGCGTGCCCTCGACGAACAGCAGAAAATCCATGAGGCCCGATGTCGTGTATGAACCCGCGATCTTTCGGCCGAAATAGGAACTGCCGGGCGGATTGGGCCGGCGGGCGAAGTATTCATGCCACAGCCAGAGGGCGTTCGGATCATCATAATACTTCGCAAAAAACAAGAACGAGCTGTTCTTGAAACTGTAGCTCACGCTCTCAATGCAGTCGCTCAGCGGCAGGAACGACAGGCGCTCCCGCGCCAGCGAACGGAGGTGCATCAGGTAGTCCATCGTCCGGCCGAGGTGCGCCGGCGCGTAGTCCCGCACCTGCCAGCCCTTGTGCCGCGTGATGGCGATGAGGGCGGAGACCGCGTATTTCGTCGTGTATTCCCAATAGCCCGGTCCCTCGTTCGTGGCCCCGTCCGTCTTGTAATAGTTGTTCATCATCCGCGGGACCCACTGGATGCCCCGCTCCAGGCTCGCGTCCACGTCGGGATGGCTGCGCCGCGCCACCAAGCAGGCATACGCAAACCCGGCCGTGTAGACCGCGCCCTGGTTGCTGTTGAGGAGATAGCCTTCGCCAAAGAGGCGCAGATACATGTCGATCCAGGGCAGGGCCTTTTCGTAGAGGGCATCCTCGACCTCGCGCCGCTCCGCCTCCGACAGGAGCGGATGAATGAAATCGTAGCACAGCGCGACGCACTCGGCCGTGTGCGTCTCCATGAACGGGGCCCGGTAACCCGGCAGCCCGCAGGGAATCCGGCTGGGAAAACCGGCCTGCCAGGCCAGGCAGCCCAGCGCGGCAAACAAACCCCGGCGCGCGGTCTGACCATGGCGCAGGTCACCCGTCAGGGCATAGGCTACGGCGCCGTAGACCATGCAGCTGTTCAGGTGATACATCTGGTCGGACGGCGAGACCCTGCGCTCACAGCCCTGGTTGGCAATGTTCACCGGCAGGTAACGGCCGGCAAAACACTCCGGCCTGTAATCCAGATGGTCGACCGCCTCCGCGATCATTTCAGCGGCGATCTTTTTCAGCAGGCCGGGCTTTTGGGCCGCCTCGCGCAAACGCAGAAATTCCTCGCGCCCAATCATGATGCCGACCGGCAGGATGCCCGTCTCCAGGTTCTCCACGCGTGCCGGGGGCGGCACCGCGGGGACGCCCCAGGCCTGACCCACTTGGGCCGGATTGGTGCCGGTGCGCTCCAGCAGGACCCAACGGATCGCGGTGGCCACCTGTCTATTGATCACTTCACGGGTTTCTTCCTCCGCCTGCTCCAGTTCGAAGGTCAGCGCCGTCAGCCGGTGCCCGGAGATCAGGGCGCGCATCTCATCACCGCCGCCGAGACCCTGCCGCCGGTCGATGGCGCGCACCGGCACGCCGTCGATCTCGAGGATGAGGCTGAAATTCGCGCGGAGGTCGGTCGCGGTCCAGACGGTCACGGCCTGGTAGCCAGAGATGTCCACATTCATCCGCCGGGTGTAGGCGGTCTGGTGTTTGCGGCCCGGTTTTTGCAGATAACGCAGGTTCGCATACATCCAGTCTACATCAAAGGCCTGCTCGCCGTCGGGCAGCGCCTCCCGGCCGGTGTGTGTCCAATCACTCCGGTCCCACATCCGCGGGTGGAGAAAATTCACCACCATGTCCTCGCCGGGCGTGACCTGCACGAGGGGCGAGTCGCCCGGCCAGGTCACCAACCCCAGCTCCAGAACGGTCCCGCCAAACGTGGTGGTGCCGGCCGTGAGACGGAGGCGTTTCACCTCATGCAAGCCTGCGGGTTGGCCGATCAGTTTGAGGGACGAAACAGTGAAATACATCGTGTTCCAGTCCGACCATTCGACCACGAAGCTGGTCCGGTAGCCTGTTGTGACCGGCTGATCCGCGGCCGCACTGCAGTCCAGCACCACATCGACAAACAGCATGGTCTGGCGGTTCGATTTCACCGGCACTCCGATCGACCAGACTTTTTTGCCCGGAGCCGGAGCAGCGATGGGAGCAGTAAAGGTCGTAGCCGCCGCGGTGTCCCAGACGTGCAGGGACGTTTCTTCGGCGGCGCGGCCCGTGCGATTGGCAAATCCGTTGCTGGCACTCAAGGCGGGGGACTCGCGGTTCATGAAGTGTTTTATTGTAACGCCGATTGGACCCAAAACGTCAATATTCCCGGGCTGCCAACCACAGGACGACGCGACCTGGGCCCCGGTCATTTCCGGGTGTGCGTGATCACAAAATCGATCAGCGCCTGAGCCTGAAACAAGCACGGCGCCTAATTATGCCCCTACCGGGCGGACAAGTTCAATTTCATCACGCCGCCGAGCGCCGGTGCCCGGTCCGGCAAATCCGGATCGCGGCAGTTCTCCCAAGCTGCGCTCAGGTCTGCGCCAGTTTGAACTCCACCGCTTCGCGCAGCGCCTCCCAGCTGGCGTCCACGATGTTGTCACTGACTCCGACGGTGCCCCAAATGCCGTGCGCATCGCCACTCTCGATGAGGACACGCGTGCGCGAAGCCGACCCCGCGTTGCTCTCCAGGATGCGCACCTTGTAATCGCGCAATGTCATCTCGCACAGCTGCGGGTAGGATTTCTCCAACGCCAGCCGCAGCGCCTTGTCCAGGGCGCCGATCGGACCGGTTTCCTCGGCCACGGTGTGCACGGTCTCACCGTTGACCTTGAGTTTCACGGTCGCCTCGGCCCACAACTCGGCATCGTGGCGCTCGATGATCACGCGGTAACCCACCACCTCGAAAAATGTCCGCCGCCCACCGAGATGTTGGGCGGCGAGCAGCCTGAACGATGCGTCCGCCGCCTCGTATTCGTAACCGCGAAACTCGCGTTCCTTCAGCTCCTCGATCAACGCCTTCACCCCGGGGTGCTTTTCGTCGAAGGCGAGGCCCAGTTCCTTCGCCTTGAGGGCAAAACTGCTGCGGCCGGCCATGTCGGAGACGAGCACGCGGGTGCGGTTGCCCACCAGCGCCGGGTCGATGTGTTCGTAGCTGCGCGCCACCTTTTGCGCGGCGTTGGCATGCAGTCCGCCCTTGTGGGCGAAGGCTGAACGGCCCACGAAGGGCGCCTTCGCATCGGGCCGCAGGTTCGCCAGCTCATCGAAGAAGAGCGAAAGATCGCGCAGTTGCGCCAGATTGGGGGCGCAGTGCGCCGGGCGGTCCATTTTCAGCAGCAGGTTGGGCAGAATGGAGACAAGGTTCGCGTTGCCGACGCGCTCGCCATAGCCGTTCATCGTGCCCTGCACGAGCGAGGCCCCGGCCTCGATCCCGGCCAGCGAAACCGCCACGCCGAGCCCGCTGTCGTTGTGACAGTGCACGCCGACCTTGTCGCCGCCGAAACGCCCCACGGCCGCCGCCACGATGCGCGCGACCTCGGGCACGAGCCGGCCCCCGTTGGTTTCGCAAAGCGTCAGGTTGCCTGCACCGCCGCGCGCCGCCGCCTCCAGCGTACGCAGCGCATAGTCGGAATTGTCGAGGTAGCCGTCGAAAAAGTGCTCGGCGTCATAGATCACCTCACGGCCCTCGGACACCAGAAAGCGCACGCTGTCCTCGATCATCGCGAGGTTTTCCTCCGGCGTGGTCCGGAGAATCTCCTCCACGTGCATCAACCAGGTTTTTCCGACAATGGTGAGCACCGGCATGCCGCTTTCCAGCAACTGCCGGAGCTGCGGATCCTCCGCCGCCTTCACCCCGGCGCGGCGCGTGGCCCCGAAGGCCGCCAGCCGGGCGTGCCTGAGCCGGAGGTTTCTCGCCTCCGCAAAAAACGCGATGTCACGCGGATTGGAACCGGGGAAACCGCCCTCGATGTAATCCACCCCGAACGCGTCGAGCCGTTGCGCAATGCGCACCTTGTCGGCGACGGAAAAGCTGATGCCCTCGCCCTGCGTGCCATCCCGCAGAGTCGTATCGTAGATTTTGACGGTATTGCCCATGGCGTGGGCGCGAAGCTTGCGTGTCGCCTCACCGCTGGCAAGGGAGCTTTTCGGCCGTCTAGGAAGCCCGGTCCGACCCGGCGCCATCCGCGGGACTGCAGGAAACCATAACGCCCAAGGCGCAATAGTTCGACATCGTTTTGCGCTGACGCTTTACCCCCTGGCTGTGCGGCTCCCCGCATCATCATGTCCTCTCCCATTGTCCGATCCTGCGCGCCCTTGCACGCCTACGAAACGTCCGCCTATGAGCTGGATCCGTCCATCCCGTGCGATGCGGCCCCGTGGGCCCCGGCGGACCTGGTGCCGGTCCTGCGCGAACGCGCGGCCCGGGAAATGGCACGTCGGGAAATGCTCACCGATTACTACCGCATCGGCCATCCTCTGGCCTTTGCCCTGCCGGTTTCCCGCCGTCCGGCTGTGGCCGAACTGCCCATCGGCATCTCCACCATCATCTATCCCTGGCTGATCTGGCTCATCTGGGCGCTGGAGGAACGCTGGCGCATATTGCACGCCGCCTGGCGGCAGCAGGGTGACACCGCCGCGGGTTTCCGGCTCCAGCAGGAACTGGCGGCGCTGACCGGCTGGGACCATTTCCATGAAATGCACGATGAGGTCGGGCTAGTCACGGGTCACATTGCGAGGGTGCTGGCTTTGGCGCTGGCCGACGAGTCGGGTTGGGATCCGGCCTGTCTGGCCGGTGCCCGCACCGCCGCCGATGCCCTGCTCGACCGCGATGTCACGCCGTGGCTTCCCAAGCAATGGCCGGAGGGCGAACCCATCACGCCGCAACGGCTGCACAACATCCCCGTCATCGCCCTCGCGGGGGCCGCCCAACTGGCCCGCGTCCGCTGTCATCGGCTGACCGACGCCCTAGACCGGCAGGCTCTCGCCGTGCTCCAGAGCTGGGTCCGCCACCGCACCGGCACGGAAAACCACACCGAAGGCCCCGCGTATGACGGTTACCTGATGGATTCGCTGACCGGCTGGCTGGCCGCCCGGCCGGACCGTTGCGCCCTGCTGGCGCAATGCGCGGCGGCCTTCCGCAGCCAGGCCGACCAATGGATCGGCCTGACCCTGCCCGGCCGCCTTGATCTGCACGCCCCGCTCGGCGACACCGAACCCGAGATGCCTTTCTGGACCACGGCGCTGCAGCGCTTGGCCCACTGGTACGACTGGCCGGAGGGGCACTGGCTGATCACCCGCGTGCCAGCCGCACGTTTGCCGGCGGCTGCGGTGGCCGAGGCGGTCGCGGGCATGAAACCGGCCGCGCCCGCCACGCCGCCGCCCATGGCTCTGCACGAACTGGCGAATGCCGTCACGTTCCGCTCCGGCTGGACCAGCTGCGATTTCAGTGTCGCCCTGAGCCTGCCCCGCGCGGCGCAGAATCACCTGCACGCCGACGGCGGCCATCTGGTGATCGGCTGGCAGAGCCGTTTCTGGATTACCGATCCGGGCTACCAGCAATACCGGCCCGGCGAGGAACGCGATTACACGATCGGCCGCGCGGCGCACAACGCCCCGGTCATCAACGGCACGGCCCAAAGCGTCAACGCCGGCCGCTTGCTCGCCTTGGATGCCGCCGGCACCCGCCCCCACGCGAGCACCGACCTGAGCCGCAGCTACGCCGGATTGCCGGCGTCGGCCGCGGTCAGGCGCGACCTGTGGATCGAAAGCACCGGACAGCCGCTGGTCGTTTTGCGCGACCAGTTCGAAGGGCTCGATCGCGGGACGCAGATCGATTTTCACTGGCTTGGGGGCGCCCAGCTGGCCTGGGCCTTTGTCTCCGGCTGGGCGCGCCTGAGCGACGGACGGCACGCCCTGTGGCTGGGTACGCCGGGCGGTAATTTCACCCCAACGCGACTCGTGCGCCACCCCGGCTCCCGCGGACCCCTCACCTTGGGACACACCACCACCTTGCCCGCCGGCCACGGCGAACGTTGGTGGGTATTGTGGGGCGATGTCACCGGCAGCTGGGTTCCGCCGCAAATGGTCGCCAGCCCGGGCAACCTGAACGTCACCCTTCCTTCCGAAACGGTCCACGCCCGCATGTTCGGGGCCTGACGCTCTTTTCCAAGCCCCCCAGGTTCAATTCGTTACCGTAAAAGGCAACCGGTATCAAGGTTGCCACCCACGCAACGGCCATGCCCAGCACGCCGGCCTCCCGCATGAGGACCCCCGATGGCGATGCGAGGGGTGAAGCTCAGAGTTACAACCGGTTCGCAATTCAATTTCTGCTCGTTATCAGCCACCCCGTTTGGTTTCCTTGCCCGCTTTATGGCCCAAAAACTCCCCTCCAAACCCCGTATTCTCACCACCACGGTCGGTTCCTACCCGGTCCCCGACTGGCTCGTCGCCCTGCCGAGCGAACAGGCCGTGATCGATGCCACCCGCGTCGTGTTCGACATCCAGCGCCAGGCCGGCATCGACCTGCCCACCGACGGCGAACTCTATCGTTTCGACATCAATCACCCCGATACCAACGGGATGATCGAGTATTTCATCCGCCCGATGGCCGGCATCACCGGCGACGTCGGTCGCTCCGTGACCGAGGAATTTTCCCGCCATCATCCGATGGGTTTCCGCCGCAAACCCGCCGGCGTGGTCACCGGCAAACTTGGCGAAGGCTCGCTCAATCTGCTGGCCGACTGCCAGCGTGCCGCCGCCGTCGCGGGCGGCCCGTTCAAGTTCACCGTGACAAGCCCTTACATGCTCGCCCGCACGCTGCTCGACCACCACTACGGCAACTTCGACCAGCTCACGATGGCCCTCGCCGAGGTGCTCGCCGCGCAGATGCCCGACCTGCCCGTTCCCTGCATCCAGGTGGACGAAGCCAACATCCCCGGAAACCCCGAGGATGCCCCGCTCGCCGCCGCCTCGATGAATGTCGTCCTCGACCGGATCGCAGGCGAGCGCGCCGTACATTTCTGTTTCGGCAACTACGGCGGCCAGACCATCCAGAAGGGCAACTGGCAGAAGCTCGTCGATTTTCTCAACGCCCTCCATTGCGACCACCTCGTGCTGGAACTAGCCCACCGGCCGAAGAGCGACATCGACGCCCTCAAACAAATCGACCGGAAGATCTCCCTCGGTATCGGCGTCGTGGACATCAAGGTGAACCACATCGAGACGGCCGACGAGATCGCCGCGCGCATCGAGGCCGTCGAAAAGAAGGTGGGCGAAGGCCGGGTCCGCTGGGTGCACCCCGATTGCGGTTTCTGGATGCTCAAGCGCTCCATCGCCGACCGGAAGATGGAAGCCTTGGTCCGCGGCCGCGATCTCTACCTCGGGCGGTAAGAGGAACTGTGGCAAGCCCCGGTGGTTTGCTGATAAAATCGCAGGCGCCTGGATAAACGCTCCTCGGGGAACGCCGCTCATGAAAAATAGCCGCGCTGGAGCACCGCGACCGCGTGGCCGGCCGCCCACGTTTGGTCCGTTCGCCTGCAGCCCCGGGCTTGTCGCGCCGACGGCACTCGGAACGGCCGTTGGCCTCAAACGCAATTGCGGGAGTTTCCCGACGAAACCTGAAAACTCCCGGGCGCTTGGTTGCCATCCGCGCCCAGCCGCGCCAACCACGGTCACGTCGTTCCGGGCGCTGGATTTTCACAGAAACCACTTCAGCAATTCCGCCGCCACCAGCGCGTGTCCGCGCCCATTCGGATGGTTGCCCGACGACATCAATGTGGCGAGTTCCACCCCCGCTTCCACCTGCCGGCGAAACACCGCAAAACTGTCCACCAGCCCCACGCCATGCTCCGTTGCCAGCGCGCAAACCTGTGCGGCGTGTTGCACGAGCGGCTCGGCAGGATCGGTCAGCGACGCGGCCTGCTCGGGCGTCGGTGTGAGCAGCAGCACCGGGATTTTTGCCGCTTGTGCCTGCGCGATCATCGCCGACCACGCCCGTCGCGCCCGCTCCAGTCCGTCGCCCCGGTCGTTGAGAGCGTAGTCAATCGTGATGACATCGGGCCGGTGCGGCAACACCTCCTGCGCGAAGCGTGCCGCGCCCTTCGCGGACGTCTCGCCGCCGATGGCGGTCACGATCACGTTGATCACCGCATGCGGGAAGCGCTCTGCCAGAGCCATGTGCAGAAGGTGCGGATAGGCTTCATGCGTGCGAATCTCCGGTGTCATGAAGTAGCCCGCCGGCACGCTGTGCCCGTGGCAGACGACATTCAGGGTCCGGTTCTCCGGCCAGTCCACCCGTGCCAGCCGGGAAAACTCAGTCAGGTAGGTCTTGGGGTCGGCATGCACAGGAACATTCATGTCCGCCAGCCTAAGTTCCCCGCGCCCAAAATCACGGCAAAACCGATCGCCAAACCGCAACCGAGCGATCTCAAACACCCGCCACCGGGCAAAATAACGACTTCGTATCATCTGCCTACACCCCGTCACGCTGTGCTGCCCCCATTCCCCGCATCACCCTCTGCCAAACGACCGGTCCCAATCCCGGTTCCCGTGCCAATCCGGGTTTGATCCATGGTCAAAATTCAGTGGACTTGTTTGCGGCTCCACCGCTCGAGGTCATCCGCGGCAAAACAATCCCACCCCGTCCGGTAACCTTTCCCCGCCCACCCGGTTAACCCTTGCTTCCATGCTTTCCCTCCACTCGGTCACGAAACGCTACGGCCCTGTCACTGCCCTCGACAGCATCTCGCTCGAGATCCCCCGCGGCGAATTTTTCGGCCTCCTCGGCCCCAACGGCGCCGGCAAGTCCACCCTGATGTCGCTCGTCGCCGGCCTGCGCACGCCCGACGCCGGCACCCTCACCCTCGACGGCCTGCCGCTCACCGCCGCCAACACCGCCGCCCGCACCGCCCTTGGCCTCGTGCCGCAGCACCTGGCGCTATACGAAGAACTGAGCGCCGATCAGAACCTCCGTATCTTCGGTGAACTCTACGGCCTGCGCGGAGCCGACCTGCGGAGCCGCATCGACGAAGCGCTTGAGTCCGTGCAACTCGCCGACCGCCGCCGCGACCAGGTGAAGACCTTCTCCGGCGGCATGCAGCGCCGGCTCAACCTCATCGCCGCCCTGCTCCACCGCCCCAAGCTGCTCCTCTGCGACGAACCCACCGTCGGCATCGACCCGCAGTCGCGCAACGCGATCTTCGATTTTCTGGAGGCTCGCGCCCGCGAGGGCCTCACCGTCATCTATTCCACCCACTACATGGAGGAGGCCACCCGGCTCTGCTCGCGCATCGGCATCATCGATCACGGCAAGCTCCATGCCCTCGGCACCCTCGACGAACTGCTGGCGCGGCTCCCCTTCGAGGAGGAAATCCGCTTCCCCGCCAGCGACGCCACCGCCCCCCTCGCCGCCCAGCTCTCCGCCCGCGGCGAGCTCACCACGGACGACGCTACGCACCGTTTCCGCCCCCACCCCGACTTCAAGCTCTCGACCTTCTTCGCGCTCGCCGAAGCGCACGCGCTCCCCGGCCGCCTCTTTACCAGCCAGCGCCCCACCCTCGAGGCCGTTTTCCTGCACCTGACCGGCCGCACTTTAAGGGAATAAGCGCGCAAGCCTAAGCCCGGCCTACCTCTCTCTGACGCCCTTGCCCTCTCCCGCACTTAACGCCCATGCACTCCATCCTCGTCCTCGTCCGCAAGGACTTCACCAATTTCCTGCGCAACAAGGCCGCCGTCTCCCTCACGTTCATCGTTCCCTTCGTGATGATCTGGCTCTTTGGCCTCGTCTTCGGCGTCAATCGCAAGGACTCCGGCCCCTCCGGCATTCCCGTCGCCGTCGTCAACGCCAGCTCCAACCCCGCCGCCGCCACCCTTGTCGCCGCCCTCCGGGCCGAAAAAAGTTTCCGCATCATCACCACCGCTGATGACGCGGCCAAGCGCCCCCTCACCGAGGCCGATCTACGTCCCATGATGCAGGCCGCCGGCGCCCGCTTCCGTTTCGCCCTCGTCATTCCCCCTGACCTCATCAGCGACGACCGCCTCGGCCTTCACCTGAAGTTTTTCTCCAATCCGCGCAACGAGATCGAAACCCAGACGGTCAACGGTCTGCTCCAAAAAACCATCTTTTCCAACGTTCCCGAACTCCTCGGCCAGTCCCTCCAGACACGCACGAAAAAATTCCTCGGGGACGAGCGCTTCACCCGGTTCAACGGCGCGCTCGCCTCCGCCGTCAGCTCCGCCTTCGGCGGCGA
>CAJBES010000221.1 GCA_903952145.1 uncultured Opitutaceae bacterium
AAAGTTCGGCTTGTAGACCATGCCAGCCGGTTCCGCCTCATCAGCTAACCGCGCATAAAATTCCGTCAGCAACGCGCCCATTTCCGCCAGCCCGGCCGCCCGGCGCGTGATCAGCTCCGCCCCCGCCGGCGCAAGCGCATGTTCAAAAGCCGCCAGCTCGTCCGCCGCCGCACCGACCTTGAGGAGACTGTTCCGCTCCGCCAGCGCCCGGTGGTAGGTCTGCAGCGCCCGCAGATAGTGCACGTCCATCGCGGCGAGGGTCAGATCGAGCCAACGCCGCCGCACGGCGGGGGCCCCGCGCGTCAGCCACAGATCCTGCGACGTGAACACCACGGTCGGGAAACGTCCAAGGTAGTCCGCGATTTTCGTGACTTTTTCACCGTCGCACCAAAGTTCGCGCCCATCGGGCCGCAGCGTGATGACCAGCTTGGTGTCGCCGAACCTTTCATGCTGCACCTCGCAGGCGATCGCCGCCTCCGCCTCGCCGTGTGTCGGCAGCAGTTTGGCATCCGTGGTGCGGAACGAGCGCAGCGCGGTGATGAATCCGGCCGCCTCCAGCAGATTGGTCTTACCCTCACCGTTGGCCCCGAGCAGGAATTGCTGCCGGCCACGGAAAGCCAGCGCCGCCAACGGGATGTTGCGGAAATGCTGAAGCGTGAGTGAGCGCAGGTGCATGGCAGGCATGAGTTGCGGAAAATTTTCTATCGCGGGCAAGCTCACTCCTGTTTTTGCTGCCCGCATGACGTTCGAAGCCTCGCTCACCGAATCCATCCGCACCCTGCAGGCGTTGGCCACGATTCGCCCCGCCATCGACACGGCCGGCCGCCTCATTGTCGACGCCCTGCGCCATGATAAAAAATTGCTGATCTGTGGCAACGGCGGCAGCGCCGCCGAGGCGGGTCACTTCTCCACTGAACTCGTCGGCCGTTACCAGAAAAACCGCGCCGCCTTGCCCGCCATCGCACTCTCCGCCGACGGCTCCCTGCTCACCTGCATCGGCAACGACTATGGTTACGAGCAGGTTTTTGCGCGCCAGATCGCCGGCCTTGCCCACCCCGGCGACCTCGTGGTTGTGCTCACCTCCAGCGGCAACTCCGCCAACATCCTCGCCGCGCTGCACGAAGCAAACAACCTGGGACTGAAAAGCATCGCCTTCCTCGGCCGCGGCGGCGGCAAGGCGAAAGGGCTCGCGACCTGCGACCTCATCATCCCCGGCGAGACCGGCGCCGCCTGTCAGGAGGCCCACCTCTTCCTCATCCACCACTTCTGCGAACTCATCGACGCCGAGTTCGCCTGAGTCGCTCCGCCTTTTTTGGTTCTTGCGGAAGCCCGCGACGTGGGTTCGTTTTCCGCTCCATGAGCAATCCCGCCACCGCTGAACACGCCGTCCTCAAGACCTCCTACGGGGAGATGACCATCGCCTTCTGGCCCGAGGTCGCCCCCAAGACCGTCGCGAATTTCAAGAAACTCGCCCGCGAGGGTTTTTATAACGGCACCGCCTTTCACCGCATCATCAAGGGCTTCATGATCCAGGGCGGCTGCCCCAACACCAAGGCCGGCCAGTCCGGCATGCCCGGCACCGGCGACCCCGGCTACAAGGTCAAAGCCGAGTTCAACACCAAGTCGCACGTCCGGGGCGTCATCTCGATGGCCCGCTCGTCGCACCCCGACTCCGCCGGCTCCCAGTTCTTCATCTGCCACGGCGACGCCAAATTTCTCGACCGCCAATACACGGCGTTCGGCGAACTCGTGAAGGGTGGCGACGTCCTTGAACAAATCGCGACCGTCCCGACCCAGGGCGGTGGCGGCGGTGAAAAGAGCACGCCGGTTGAACGCGTCGAACTCCAGAGCGTGACGATCGTGCCCGCTGTCTGAGCCGGCCCGGTCGCCGGCAACTCCTAGCGCGGTTCCAGCAATTCCGGTCGGTAAACCGGAGGCAGGTATTGTTTGCGGTCATCAATCGCCGCAAACAACGACACCTCGAGGGCGCGGACCTGGCTCGGCGACGCCCCCTTGCCGGCCAGGCGGCGCAGCAGGTCGGCGATTTGCCGCTTGATCATGGCCACACCCTCAACATCCGCGGGATTGGGGATTTTCCGGGAAAAGCCCGCCAGACCGAGCAGGTTGCCCTGCAGGTCGCTGATGGGCACCTTGAACGTCGAGACGTGAAAGCGTTCGCCGTGCGGAGTGATGGTTTCCTGGATGCGGATGATCGGCAGGCGTGTCGCGAAGACCCGCGTCTCGTCCGCAAAATAGCCCTCCGCCAAGTGCGGCGCGGCGAGTTCGAAGTCGGTCTTGCCGATGACCTCCTCGCGCCGGCGGCCCATGGCCTCGAGATGCGCCCGGTTGCTGTAGAGAAAGTGGCTGTCACAGTCCTTGATGAAACAGAAGTCCTGCGTCTCATCGAGCAGGGCCAGCAGCACGCTGCCTTCGAGCGTGCGCAGGTGCATGGCGAGGTCGCGGCAGTCGATTTGATCATGGCGGAAGTGGTTGGGCCCGCAGTCTCAACCGTCCGGGACAACGCGCCAATGGGAAAAGCACCACCCACACCTGTTGCAAGCCAGGGTTTGCCATGCCGGCCGCGCCGGCTTCGACTGCACACGCCTAACGCCATACCCGGCCATGCCCAAGCCCCTCAACCTCGTCGTCGCCTGCAGCGAGAACCGCATCATCGGTCGCGGGGGCCGGCTGCCGTGGCACATCCCCGAGGACCTGGCCTTTTTTCATGCGATCACGCGCGGGCAGACCGTCGTGCTCGGCCGCATCTGCTACGAGACCTGGCCGGGCGTCGCGCAGGACGGCCGTCAACCGGTGGTCATTACGGGCAACCGCACCCTCGCCCGTCCGGGCGTGCACTTCGTCGCCAGTGTGGCTGAGGCCCTGACTTTGGCGCAGACCCTGCCAGGCGAAATCATGATCTGCGGCGGGCAGCGCATCTACGAGGAGACCCTACCCCGGGCCGACCGGCTCTATCTCACCCTCGTCCATGCCGAGGTGCCCGGCGACACCTGGTTCCCGGAGTGGCGGCACCTGGCCTGGCGCGAAACGGAGCACCGCGAAAGCCATGATGCAAATTTCCACTACACGTTCTCAATCTTGGAACGGCAGTAGCCTGGCGCGTTTGTCTCCTCGCGTCTCCTATCCTTGCCGCACTGCATGCGCCTTGGCCACCTCGACGTATTTCTCAGCCCATTTCCGCAGCCCCGCCTTTTCCTCCCCGGTCAGCGGACGCACCACTCTCGCCGGCGAGCCGTAGACCATCGAACCGGGTGGGCATTCGAACCGCTGCGGCACGAGGGCATGTGCCCCCACGATGCTGCGCGCCCCGATTTTTGCACCGTCCAGCACCGTTGCACCCATGCCAATGAGGCACTCGTCGCCGATCGTGCAGGCGTGGATGATGGCCGCGTGCCCGATGGTGCACCAGGCACCGATGTAGGCGCCGTAGTCATCCGCCAGGTGCACGATGGCATTGTCCTGAATGTTGGTCCCCTCGCCCACGCGGATTTCATGGATGTCGCCGCGGAGCACGGTCCCATAAAATACGCTGCTCTGCGGCGCGAGCACCACGTCGCCGACGACGGTGGCGTTGCGGGCGACGAAAAGTGCCGCCGCGGTGTCCGGAGTTTTACTGAGATGAGCGGCCAGCCGCGTGTTCACGTCCATGCCCTCTGGCATGGAACGGGGCCGCCTCCGCGCCAAGCCTGGAAACGACCTTCCTCGCACTGCGCGCTGCGTCCTCCCAATCAGACCACCACCAACCCGGCCAGCAACATCACACCCGACAAGCCGCGGCGACACAAGTCAGGCTATGGGGCGAGGTGTCCATGAGACCTCATCGACGGCGCTGTCGCGGCCAAAAGTTTCTCGCCCCCTCCAAATTAACACCCAAGCTCCCGCCTTCCCCATGGAACATCTCACCCACATCGCCCGCGGCATGCTCGGCATTGTGACCTTTCTCGGCGTTGCCCTGCTCCTGAGCGAGAACCGCCGGGCCATCAACTGGCGCGTCGTCGGCGTTGGCCTCCTGCTGCAAGTGGTCTTCGCCGCTTTGGTCATCTACGCCCCGCCCGTCCGCTACGCGGTCGAGTTGGTTGGCCGCTTCTTCGTCCAGCTGCTGGCATTCACCAACGAGGGCACGAAGTTCGTGTTCGGCTCGCTGGTGGACCAGAGCAAGCACGGAGTCGTCTTCGGCCTGAGCATCCTGCCCTCGATCATCTTCTTCTCGGCCTTCACCTCGGCGCTCTATTACCTCGGCATCCTGCAGAAAATCGTCTGGGCCCTCGCCTGGGTGATGAGCAAGACCATGCGCCTCTCCGGCCCTGAGACGCTCAGCGCCTCGGCCAATGTTTTCCTCGGCCAGACCGAGGCTCCGCTGCTCATCAAGCCCTACCTCAACACCATGACGCGCTCGGAGATCCTCTGCGTCATGATCGGCGGCATGGCCACGGTCGCGGGGGCTGTGATGATCGCCTACATCAGTTTCCTTGGCGGCACCGATCCGCAGCAGCAGGTGATCTTCGCCACCCACCTCATCACCAAGTCCGTCATCTCTGCCCCCGCCGCGCTGATGTTCGCCAAGATTCTCCTCCCGCAGACCGAAGCCGTGGACACGACGCTGCAGGTGAGCAAGGACAAGATCGGGGCCAACCTGCTTGACGCCATCTGCCTCGGCACGACCGACGGCCTCAGGCTGGCGGTCAATGTCGGCGGCATGCTCATCGTCTTCACGGCACTCGTCGCCCTCGTGAACTATGTGCTCAGCCACTGGCTCGGCGACCCGCTCGGACTCAACCCCATGGTCGCTTCCCTGACGGACGGAACGTTCAAGACCTTTTCACTCGAGTTCATCCTTGGCCTGCTCTTCGCCCCCGTGGCGTGGCTGATGGGCATCAGCAACGACGCACTCCTCCAGTCCGGCGCCCTGCTCGGCACGCGTACCGTGCTCAACGAGTTCGTCGCCTTCATCAACCTCGCCGACCTCAAGAATGCCGGCGCCTACACCGATCCACGCAATCTGATGATCATGACGTATGCTCTTTGTGGCTTCGCCAACATCGTGAGCATCGGCATCCAGATCGGCGGCATCGGCGCCATCGCCCCCGCCCAGCGTGAGAACCTTGCCAAGCTCGGGGTGAAGGCGCTCATCGGCGGCAGCCTCGCCTGCTTCATGGCCGCCGCGATCGCGGGCATTCTGGTGTAGAGCGGAGCCGTATTGGCGCCACGGCTCCCGGGTAGCATGGGAAGCATTCCAACTGACCCGTATTATCCCAGCTTTGATTGCTGAACCAGCAATTATGCCGCCTTGTCCTGGCCGCGACGGAGCGGTTTATTGATGCCCCTCCCGCCAGCAACACCTCGCCCCATGACCAAACGTGACGTCATCCACCAAGTAATCGCCCACCAGCGCCCGGCCTACGTGCCGTGGTCGTTTGGCTTCACGACCGAAGCCCGCGAAAAACTTGCGCACCATTACGGCACGACTGATCTCGACACGGTGCTCCACAACCACCTCGTTTGGGCCGGCAACCCCGCCGGCAGCTTCACGGACTTGGGCGGCGACCGGGTCCGCGATCCCTTCGGCGTGATCTGGGACCGCAGTGTGGACAAGGACATCGGCATGGTGGTCAACCCGCAGCTCGCCGAGCCCAGCCTGGGCAACTACCGGTTCCCCGACCCCTGCGACGGCATTTTCTTCGATAACATCCCGGCGCAATTGGCCCGCCAGCCCGACTGCTTCCGCGTGTTTCCCATCGGTTTCTCGCTCTACGAGCGCGCCTGGACCTTGCGCGGCATGGAAAACCTGATGATGGACTTCATCGAGCACCCCGGCTTCGTCCACGAGCTGCTGCGGACCATTGCCGACTTCAATCTCGCCCAAGTGTGTCACGCCCTGACCTACGACATTGATGCCATTTATTTTGGCGACGACTGGGGCCAGCAGCAGGGATTGCAGATGGGGCCGGGCCTGTGGCGCGAGTTCATCCAGCCCGAACTTGTGCGGATGTATGGTGCGGTGCGCGCGGCCGGCAAACACGTGTTCATTCATTCCTGTGGCGACGTGGACGAGCTGTTCGATGACCTGATCGCCGCAGGCGTAAACTGCTTCAATCCCTTCCAGCCTGAGGTCATGGATGTGGCGGCCCTTATCCGCCGCTACCGCGGGCGACTCTCTTTCCACGGCGGGCTCTCGACCCAGCGCACCCTGCCCTATGGCACAACCGACGACGTGCGCGCCGAAACCCGGTGCCTGCTCGAACTCGGTCGCGCAGGTGGCTACATCCTGTCGCCGGCCCATGCGGTCGAGGGCGACGTGCCGTTGGAGAACATGCTGGCCTTCATCGCCGAAGCCCACGCTCAGCCCGGATTCAGCGCCTGAAACGCGCCCCCATTGCGCAGACAGTGACGGAAGCGCTCCTGCTTGGTCGCGTAGCACGGGCACATATTATCCAATCCTACAGGGCTGTACCCGCCGCCCCAACAGCCAGAACAGGAATCTTCCGCAGTTCGAACGGGCGGGTGTCCATGTCATCTCTGATACCATTCGCCGCTCTCGCGCTGGAGCCAGACGCCGGGTGCACTGTTGGCGGCAATCTGTCGCGCCCGGGCATAACCGACGGAACTCACGGACGCACCGGTGCGCTTGGCCAATTCGGCGTATACGATTTCGCGGTCGCGATTCTCGGCGGCCGCGACACCGGGAGCTTCACCGGCGGCACGGACCTCGAGGAAGCCGCGGTTGTTCTCACCCAGGGCGCCACCAGCCTTGAGGGCGTCAATTTTGCCAAGCCGCTGTTCCATACGGACTCGGACCACCCCTAAATCCTCGGCCCGTGAAACGATGGGAGCGAATACCAATGCGATCAAAACCAGGGCAAGTCGGACAAAGGGCGTTTTCATGGGGCAAGTTCAGGATTTGGTGTCGGCTGTGATCGTCGTGGACTTCTTGTCAAGGTCGCCGAAGAAATCATCCAGAGCCTTGTCCACCTTCACGTTCACGTCCACGATGGCGTGGACTTGGATGGGATCCATTTTCACGTGGATGCAGCCGGCCAGGAGGAGGACGGGCAGGAGCAGGGAAAGGCGGCGAAGCATGGTCGGCATTGCAGATGGAATGACCGCCAAGTGCAATCCGGGTTTCATTTTCCGGTGCTGAAATTTAGTCGGGCACGCCCGTCGAGCCCCAGTTGCAGCACCTGTTGCAGCGGCCCCGCCACATTGACGGTAAAGCTCACCTGCTCCACGACCCCGCCGGCCGCCGGCCGCGCCACAATCTCGACGACCGCCGAACGCGGCCCATCGGCCCCGTCCGGATAAAGGCCCACGTGCAGCTTCTCCACCGTCAGGGCCTGCTGCCCCAGTTCGATGCGTTGCAGGGTTGCATAGGCCGGGTTGACCGGAGCAAACCATCGCGCCGGCGCCCCCAGCCAAGCCGGCAGCAGAGCAATCCGCTCCGGCAGATGCTGGGTAAGAAATCCGGGCACCGCGGCCAGCCGCAGCGCAGCAGGCGTCCCGGCTGAGACAGTCAGTGTCCCGGCTCCGGGTTGAAACCCGGCCGCAGGGCTCCAACTCACGCTTAGGCGGCCGTCAATCCAGCCTTGCGCGCCCGTCAGGGCCGTGGGCACCAGTTGCGCCAGTTCCGCCAGGGCGAGTCCGGCCAATTCCGCTGTGACGCACACGTTCGGATGCGCCAGATCGACGGTGAACGGGCTCAGCGCCATCCGTCCGCCGAACACGGCGAACTCCGCCTGCCGCACCTCGATGTCGCCGTCCGGACGGCCCGTGACATCGGCCGTGAAAGCGCTGCCGGTCACACCCGCCGCCCGCAGGGTGCCGGCCGTCACACGCAAGGTTTGCAGCACTACTCCGCTGGATTGCACCGCAAACACGGCGTCCATGGTTAGCCCGCGCACTTCCCAGTCTTGGGCCCCGCTGCAGACCGACCCTTTCCGCAGGGCAACTGTCAGCATGCCATCAAATTCCGCCCCCTGCCATGTGCCGCTGCCACCCAGCAGCACGGTGCCCACAATATCCAAATCCGGCGGGAACCCGGTTCCTGCCATCGTCAATGCCGGCCGGGCCCACTCCGCGAGGTTCACCGCGCCGTTCACAACCCGCCACGTGCCCGGCCGGTTTGCCGCCGGGAAAGTGACCTCCGCTTCCACGGCCAGCCCCGGGGCAGCAAAGGTGGCCCCCACTGGGGCAATCCCGCCAACCGATGGCCGCAACTGCACCCGCCACTCCAACGGTGGTGCGCCCGGCAGCACTCGCAACGCCACCCGGCCTGTCATCTCAGCCTGCAGGGTTGGGGTCTGCGCAACGACCGGCAAGCCGCCCAGAAAAAGGCCTGCACTTGCGAGTAACAAGCAAACGCGGCGGAACGGACGGTGCATGCGCTACAGATTTGGCAAATCCTCCAAGGTTGCTAGCCAAACTGTGCGGCCGACCGCGGCACACGATCGGCACCGGGTGACCCTGCCGGCCAGCGAAATGCGCCTTGTCGCCAACCGCAGTCTCGCCTTCCGGGTAGAAGCAAGGTGCATAAGCTTGTAATAAAATTCTTAAAAATGTGCCTGAACCGGTGGATTGTGCGCATTTCCCGACGCTGGTCTTGCTGCCGGGACCTTGTCCGCCCATGTCTCTGGCCACGCAATGGAACCCAAGACTCAAACCGGCAACTTCGCCGCGCCCGCGCCCGAGGAGTTGCTCAAGCATCTTCCCGCCAAGATTCGTGAGCGTTTCGCGCATTTCCTGGCCACGGGCGATCCCGCCGCCGCCGACGCAGTGGTCCTCGCCATCGTGCGCGACCATGTGCCCGCCCGGAAGCAGGGTTCCACGCCGCCACTGTTCATCGATTCCATGTCCCTGATGGGCGACCTCGGCATCGACTCCGTGTCGATTGCCGACGCCGTGTTTACGCTCGAGGAAGTTTTCAATGTGAGCATCTCGACCAAGGAGATAATGCGCCTGAGCACCATCGGCGACCTGCGGGCCTTCATCCGCCGCAAACTTTCTGAGTCACGGAACTGAGCCACCCGGCATGCCACGCACAGCCGTCATCACCGGCCTCGGTTTCATCACCTGCATCGGTAACGACCACGCCACGGTGCGGCGCAGCCTGCGCGAGGGCCGACATGGCTTCGAGCGCGTCGAATTTCTCGGCAACCCCGAGCTCGCCGTCAAGGTGGCCGGCACCATCAAGGAATTCACCGCCGCGACCCCCCACTGGCGCGACTGGCGTTACCCTGCCCGCTATGAAATCCCGCGGGAGGCGCTGCGCGGGCTCTCGCCGCACGGCCTCTTCGCCCTTTGCGCCATCGAACAGGCCCTCGCGGATGCAGCGCTGAACGCTCCGGAAATCAGCGACGGGCAGACCGGGCTCTACTGCGCCTCCGCCGGCTCCACCTTACTCGCCCATTACCACCTCAATCGACTGCTCGAATCGCGCGGCGAGCGCTGCCACCCGCTGAGCGTGGTTTCTTCCATCGCCGGCACGCTGAATTTCAACCTCGCGGCGCACTACGGTATCCGCGGCGCGGTCGGCGGCTTCGTCGCCGCTTGCGCCTCTTCCAGCCATGCGCTGGGCTGCGCCCTCGACGACATCCGCCTCCGCCGGCAACAACGGATGATCGTGGTCGGGGCCGAGGAAGCCACGGCCGAGAGCATTTTACCCTTCGGAGCCATGGGTGCGCTTTCCATCAATTCCGACCCGGCGACCGCCTCCCGGCCCTTCGATGCGGAGCGCGACGGCTTCGTCGGCTCCGGCGGCGCCGTTGCCCTCATCCTTGAGGAGGCTGATTTTGCGCGTTCGCGCGGCGCACCTGTCTATGCGGAACTCGCGGGCTGGGGCCAGGCCGCCGACGGCTACAGTATCGCCATATCCCATCCCGAGGGCCGGGGACTGGCCGATGCCATTCAGCGCGCCCTAGCCGACACCGGCCTTGCGCCCGGTGACATCGCCTACATCAACGCGCACGCCACCTCGACCCAGGCGGGAGACCGTTCGGAAGTGATGGCCCTGCAAAAAATCTTCACGGCCGCCGGCGCGCATCCCCGCATCAGCGGCACCAAGGGCCTCACCGGCCACCCGCTTTCGATGTCCGGCGTGATGGAGGCGGCCTTCTGCGCCATGGCCATCCGGGACGGCTTCATCCCCGGCAATGCACACCTGTGCAATCCCGACCCAGTTTGCGCAGGGCTGGATTTGCCCCGCGCCACCATCGACGAAAGGCCGCGCACCGTGCTGAGCACGAGCAGCGGCTTCGGCGGCAGTAACGTGGCGCTGGTGCTCAAGCAGGCCTGAGCCGGCCGGGTGGGTGCACCAAACCGCCCGGGTTGGGCCCGCCCCGCCTCACGACACCGGCACCGCATCCAGTTTCCAGATCTGCTCCGCGTATTCGCGAACGGTGCGGTCGCTGGAGAATTTGCCCATGCGCGCGGTGTTGAGGATCGCCATGCGCGTCCAGCGGGCCTGATCGCGGTAAGCCCTATCCACCTTCGCCTGCGCCTCACAGTAGGCACGGAAGTCCGCCAGCACGAGGAACGGATCCCCGTCGTGCATGAGTGTGCCATGCACCTGGGCAAACGCGCCATGTTCGCCGGGGGTCCAGTAATCGCTGCCCAGCCAGTCGACGACGTGGCGCAGCTCCTCGTCCGCCTTGTAATGGTCGTGCGGGTTGTAGCCGCGGGCCCGCAGCGCCTCGACCTCGTCGACGGTGAGCCCGAAGATGAAGATGTTGTCGTCGCCGACCTCTTCGCGGATCTCGACGTTGGCACCGTCGAGCGTGCCAAGGGTGACCGCGCCGTTGAGCGCGAGCTTCATATTGCCGGTGCCCGAGGCCTCCATGCCGGCCGTGGAGATCTGTTCCGATATGTCGGCCGCGGGGATGATCCGTTCCGCGAGCGAGACGCGGTAGTTGGGAAGGAAGGCGACCTTGAGTTTTCCGCCAATGCGTTCGTCGGCGTTGATGTGCGCGCCGATGACGTTGATCGCCCGGATGATGTTCTTCGCCACATCATAGCCGGGGGCGGCCTTGGCGGCGAAGATGCAGACCCGTGGCACGATATCCGGCGCGGGCGATTGCAGCAGCCGACGGTAGAGCGCCATGATATGCAGCAGATTCAGGTGCTGCCGCTTGTACTCGTGCAGGCGTTTGATCTGCACGTCGAAGAGCGCGTCGGACGAAACCGTGATGCCGCACTGGGCCCGGATGATGGCGGCCAGGTCCTCCTTGTTGGCACGCTTCACCGCCCGGAAGTCGCTTTGGAACCTGGCATCGTCCGCGCAGCGCTCCAGCTCGCGCAGGCGGTCGAGGTCGCGGACCCAGCCGGCATTCCCCAGCGTGCGGGTGATGAGGGTGGCCAGCCGGGGATTGCTGCGCAGCAGCCAGCGGCGCGGAGTGATGCCGTTGGTCTTGTTCTGGAATTTGCCCGGGTAAAGCTCGTCGAACTCCGGGAAGAGATGCTTCTTCAGCAGGGTGGTGTGCAAGGCGGCGACGCCGTTGACGGCGTGGGAACAGACGACGGAGAGGTGCGCCATGCGCACCATTTTTGCGCCGTTCTCCTCGATCAGGGAGCAGACGCGCATCCTGTTGACATCACCCGGCCATCGCGCCTCGACGGCGCGCAGGTGCAGCAGGTTGATGTCATAAATGATCTGGAGATGGCGCGGCAGCACCCGCTCAAAGAGCTTGACGCTCCATTTCTCCAAGGCCTCGGGCATGAGGGTGTGATTGGTATAGGCGAAGGTGCGCGTGACGATGGCCCAGGCGTCGTCCCACGCCATCCCCTGCTCATCCACCAGAATGCGCATGAGCTCCACAATGGCGATCGCGGGGTGCGTGTCGTTGAGCTGCACGGCTACCTTTTCCGTAAAATTCGCCCAACTGTTGCCGGGGCCGCGGAGATGCCGGCGGATCATGTCGCGCAGCGAACAGGCCACGAAGAAATACTGCTGCACGAGGCGCAGTTCCTTGCCGTTTTCCGTCTTGTCGTTTGGATAAAGCACCTTCGAGATGGTCTCACCCACGGCCTTCTCGTGGACCGCCTCCACGTAACCGCCGCTGTTAAACGCCGCGAGATCGAAGTCCTCAGTGGACTTGGAGGCCCAGAGGCGGAGCAGGTTCACGGTGTTGGTGCCGTAACCCGCGATGGGGATGTCGTGCGGCACGCCGAGAATGGTCTTGGTGTCCACCCAGCGGGGCTTGGAGTTGCCGTAGTCGTCGAAGACATGCTCCACCCGGCCGTAGAGCCGCACCTCCTGCATGTGCTCGGGCCGCACCACCTCCCACGGGTCGCCAAACCGCATCCAGTTGTCCGGATGCTCGACCTGGTGACCATTCACGATCGCCTGTTTGAACAGTCCGAACTCATAATAGATGCCGTAGCCCAGAGCGGGGTAGTCCAGCGTGGCGAGCGAATCCATGAAACACGCCGCCAGCCGGCCCAGACCACCGTTGCCCAGCCCCATATCTTCCTCCGCCGCGCGGATCTCGTCGAAATTCTGGCCCAGTGTCCCCAAGGCCTCCTTGGCGGCATCCAGCATGCCCGTGGCGAGAAGATTGCTGCTGAACAGCCGGCCGATCAGGTATTCGAGGGAAAAATAGTGAATCCGGCGGACATTCTGTTCATTGTGCACGCCCTGCGTGGCGATGAGCCGCTCGTGGATGCGGTCGCGGACGGCGAGAGCCGTCGCCACCCACCAATCGCGGGGGGTGGCCGAACCCGTGTGGCGGGCGAGGGTCGAGACAAGGTGCCGCTGGATGAGCGAGCGCAGGGCCTCCACCGAGTTCCGGGCCGGATCGAAAGGAGCATGGATGTCGCGGATGATCTGTGGCATACTGAAGGGTGCGGTACTGGCGCTATCCTCGGGCGCGCAGCCCGCCCCACTCACCGGGACGGGTTGCGACAAGGACCGGGCCCGGGCAGCCTCGGTCGGCGCGGCGGGTTTGGCGGTCTGGAACGTGGTCTTCTGGACGTTTTTTGACATGGGAATGAGAAGCTCTTTCTAACAACAGGTTTCGTGCCAGTGCGAGCCCGTCTTAAGGCTTATTTTTGGAAACGCCGGGCCAACTCGCCATGGTTGATCTCGATGAAGGTGGGTCGGCCGGCGGGATTCGTGAGCGGATGCTGCGTTGCGAACAGCCGCCCCGCCAGCGCCAGCAGTTCCGCCTCGCTGGCCGTCTCCGGCAGGCGCAGGGCCTTGGTCGCCGCCAGCCGCGCCACCTCCTCGCGCGCCAGATCGGGGTTGGCCTCCGGCAGGCGGCCCTCGCGCACCAGCCCGAGGAAGTCGCGCAGAAACAGCTCCGCCCCGCCCGGCTCCAGCCATGCGGGCACGGCCTCGATGCGGAAAAAATTCCGGCCGAACTCCGCCACCTCGAAGCCGCAGGCCTGGAGCAGCTGCAGCCGGTCGGTCAGCAGGGCGGAGGCGATGGGATCCAGTTCCAGCGGCTGGGGCAGCAGCAGGCGCTGGCTCAGCACCGCACCGGTGCGGAACTGCGTCAGCAATTCCTCGAACCAGACCCGCTCGTGCGCGGCCCGCCGGTCCAGCAGCACCAGCCCTGCGGCCGTCTCGAACAGGGCGAAATTCTCATGCGCCAGCCCAAGGCAGCGCCAGCGGAGGGTTCCGGTTTTCAGTTCCGCCCTTGCCGCCGCCTCCGGGGGCAGGCTCCCGCTCGCAGGCGCTGCCGCCACCGCCCCGGGGGCAGGCCCTGCGGCCTGACATTGCCGGCCGGCCGGAAGCTCTGCCCGGGGTCCTGCTGCTCCCCATGAAGGCACACCGACATTCAGGTTGGGTGTCGGCAGCCTGAAATTGGCGGCTGGCGGCTGGATGCCGGGCGTGGCGGGTAGGACCTGGGACCTTGCGTCGCTGGGTCCACCCGTTGCCCCCAGCTCCCGCAGCCGCGCCAGCACCGCCCGGATCACAAAGGCGCGCACCGCCGATTCGTTGCGGAAACGCACCTCGCGCTTGGCCGGGTGCACATTCACATCCACCGCCGCCGGATCGCACTCGAAGAAGACGAAAGCCAGGGGGTAGCGCCCCTTCGGCAAGGACTCGTGAAAACTCTCGATCAGCGCGTAATTGAGCGTGCGGCTGTCCACCGGCCGCTGGTTCACAAACACGATCATTTCGTGGCGCGTGGCCCGCCCCGTGCCTGGCCGGCCGATGAGCCCGCCCAACTTCATGCCCGTCTCCGCCGCCGCCAAGGGCACCAGCGCCGCCGCGGTCTGCCGGCCGAAAATCTCCCCCACCCGCTCCGCCAGCGTCGCACACTGCGGCGAACGGAAGATGACCCGCCCGTCCTCGATCAGGGTGAACGACACCTGCGGGCAGGCCAGTGCATAGAGCCGCACGCACTGGATGATGTGCGCCGCCTCGGTCTGGTCCGTCTTGAGGAACTTGCGCCGCGCCGGCACCGAGTTGAACAGCTGGGTAACGTCGATGCGCGTACCCACGGGCCGGCCGCAATCGCGCACGTGCACGAACTTGCCCCCGTTCACTAGGATCTCCGTGCCGGCGTCCTGCCCGGCGGTGCGCGTCTGCATCTCGAAACGCGACACACTGGCGATCGACGGCAGGGCCTCGCCGCGAAAACCATAGCTTGCGAGCCGGTCTAGGTCCGCCGCCTCGGTGATCTTGCTCGTGGCGTGCCGTTCCAGTGCCAGCAGGGCATCATCGCGCCCCATGCCCGCGCCATTGTCCTCGATCCGCATGAGCGAACGCCCGCCGTGCCGGAACTCGACCTCGATGCGCGTCGCCCCCGCGTCGAGCGCATTCTCCACGAGTTCCTTCACCACGGCTGCCGGCCGTTCGATGACCTCGCCGGCGGCGATCTGATTGGCGACCCGGTCGGGCAGAATGCGAACTTTGGCCATGGGAATCACCACCCAATCACGGAAACCCCGCCGGACGGAAGCGCGGAATTATCCTGGCGGGGAGTTGGGCGGCCGCCCGGGCTCACGCCCAAGGCTTTGCAGATCGATCAGGTTGACCAGATAGCTGGCCGCCCGGAACGGTCGCAGCAGCGCATTACCAATCACCAAAGGCTCCACGCGTGTCTTGGGATCCTCATGCAGCCGTGCAACCAGCAGCGCCAGGATGCTCACATTCACCAGCACGCTGACGAAAAACCACTGGAAGACCGTGGCATTGATGCCCGGCGCGCCATTCGTGCCGGTGCTTTTCAAAAACAGCCCCCACCAGATCGGCGAGCAGCCACCGATGCAGGCCGTGACCGCCCCGTGAATCGATACGAACAGCGCGCGTTCCCCCACCGGCACGACCTTCGGCAGGTAATTGAGGTTGGCGACATTCCAGCAGACCGCCCCCAGGCCCACCAGAAAGTAGATGCCAAAGAGCACCGCGCCGCCACCGAGCAGGCTGTGCAGATAGAGCCACCACAGTCCGCCGACGCCGGCATAGAGCACGAGGGCGAGCAGAAAAAACGGCTTGGCCCCGCTATGGTCGATCCGTCGCCGGATCAACCACGCCCCGGCAATCACCCCCAGATAGCGCAGCACTTCAAACAGCATGATCCGGCCCGGCGTAAGCTGCGGCCCCACCTTGAGGAAATAGGCTGAAAACGGCGGGATCGGGGTGGCGATGACGGCGAACCAGGCCGACAGCCACAGGTAGTGGCGGAAGCGCGAGGGCGCGAACATGTGCCGCGGTGTGTCCCGCAACACGGTGCGCAGGCTGATGGCCGGGGGCTTCGCAATGTCGGGCAGTCGGTTCAGCGCAAAGTAGCTCAGCACCGAACCGGAAAAGGAGATCGCATACTGGATCAACAGCGCCGTGTAGATCGGCATGAAGGCGAACAGCAACGCGCAAGTCACCAGCGTGCCCGCGCCGGCGAGGCCCGAAAGCATCTGGGCGCTCGCAAAGTAGCGGCCGCGCAAATGCGACGGCACCAGGCCGTAGAACCACGACATCATCGCCGCCGCGCCCACCGACCGGCACAGGCTGAAGAAGAACACGCTCCAGATCAGCACATTCACCATCCAGGGCCGGCCGATCTCGGGGGCAAGCAGGGCCAGCGCCAGCGGCAAGGCTAGAAACAGGCTCCGGGCGGCCCAGCCCCGCATCGAAACCTGCTTGAATCCATACCGCGGCAGCAAGGCCGTGGCCAACACCTGCACCGGGGTGAGCAAAAATGCAAACGAGTAGGCCAGCCCGACCTGAAAGGATGATGCCCCCAGGCGTTCCGCAAACAGCACCATCGGGGTGCCGATGGCGATCTGCCACGTCAGGGCGTTGAAAAACTCGAACACTAGGCCCGACCGGAAGGGATAAAGCTCCGGATCGGACTTCGCGGTGGGAAACAATGTGGCCATGGCTCAGACCCCGGCGCTGGCACCGGTGCTTGCCGGCGTGGAAAACCCTGTCACCGGCACGGCCTAGGATTTGAGCCGCCGGGTCCAGCGGCTGAACTGACGCCGCAGTTGCACCGGGCCCGGCATGCCGGTGCCGCGACGTTTGGCGAGCGCCCGCTTCAGGTCGAACACCCCGGTCCAATCCGCGGCAAACGCAGCGTGCACGCCCTGCAGTTCCGACAGCGAGAGTTGGTTCAGCGCCACCTGTTTCTGCTCGGCCAGCCGCACGACGGCGCCCACCGCATGGTGCGCGTCCCGGAACGCCACCCCGCGGAGCACCAGATAGTCGGCGAGGTCGGTCGCCAGCAGCGCCGGATCCGCCACCGCCGCGGAGCAACGCTCGCGGCAGAACTTCAGTCCCGCCACAGTGCCCGCCAGCACGTCGGCGCATAGTCCGGTCTGATCGAAACTGTCAAAGACCGGCGGCTTGTCCTCCTGCAGGTCGCGGTTGTAGGTCAGCGGCAGACCCTTGGTCAGGGTGAGCAGCGTGTGCAGGTTGCCCTGCAACCGGGCGGACTTGCCGCGCAGCAGTTCGCAGGAGTCAGGATTCTTCTTCTGCGGCATCAGCGAGGAACCCGTGCAGAACGCATCGGGCAACTCCACCAGCTTGAACTCCGCGCTGCTCCACAAAATAAGGTCCTCGGCGATGCGCGAGAAGTGCACGCCGGCCAGCGCACAGGCGGCGGCAAACTCGATGAACAGGTCCCGGTCCGCGACGGTGTCCATGGAATTCTGCGTGACCTGCGGCCGGCCTTTCGCATCCACAAAGCCGAGCAGCTTCGCGGTGAACTCACGGTCGATGGGCAGCGTCGTGCCCGCGAGGGCGCCGGCGCCGAGCGGGCACCAGTTGGCCTGCGCCGCCACCGCGTCAAACCGCGCGCGGTCGCGCTCCAGCATCTCGAGCCAGGCGAACAGATGATGCGCCAGGAAGACCGGCTGGGCGCGCTGCAGATGCGTGTAGCCCGGGATGAGCACCTCCCGGTTGGCCGCCGCCACCGCCAGCAGGCTGCGCTGCGCGGCGCGCAGCTTGTTCGCCAGCACGCCGCAGGCGTGCTTGAACCACAGCCGCATGTCCGTCGCCACCTGATCGTTGCGGCTGCGCGCCGTGTGCAGCTTGGCGGCGGCCGGCACGCGCTGCGTCAGCGCCTGCTCGATGTTCATGTGCACGTCCTCGAGCTGCACCTTCCACTTGAACTTGCCCGCCTTGATTTCCGCCAGGATGGCGTCGAGCCCGGCCTGGATCGCCTCGCGCTCCTGCGGCGTGATGAGACCGACCCGCGCGAGCATGGCCGAGTGCGCCTTGCTGCCGGCGATGTCGAAGGGCGCGAGACGGTGGTCAAACGAAACGGACTCGCTGAATTGCAGCATCAGTTCGGCGGGACCCGCGGTGAAGCGGCCGCCCCAGGTGGCTTGGGAGGGCTGTTTGGCCATGAGGCAGGAGATGACGCCCTGCCGCCAAACCGCGCAACGAGAAACTGTGCCCGCCGGGCCGCGGTTTTGGTAGTGCTGCGCATTATAGGCCGCCAGCTCGTTGGCGCTCATTTTTCGCGGCCGCCTCGGGACCCTGAGCCTGTCGGTCAGACCGTGGCAGATCTACGCTCCACGCGGAACGCTGCCTGCCGTCGCAAATTTCTGCCGGGCAAAAAAATCCAGATCGCCGGTCCGGTCAGTCCCGCCAGTGCAGCGCGAGGACTTTCTCGACGGCGGGATGCAGGCTGTGCCACACGGGACAATTCCGCGCCGCCTGCTCCAGCAAGCCCGCCGGGTCCTTGGCTTTTGGGCAGGACAGCCGGATGAGAACCGTCAGCCGGACAATGCGGCGCGGCGCGTCGGCCGACATTTCCTTGGCCACCTCCCAACGGGTGCCGGCCAGGTCGAAGCCGAGTTGCTTGCGCGCCACCAAAGCCATCGTCGTGACCATACAGGACGCGAGCGAGGCCGCGGTGAGATCGGTCGGCGAAAACGCCAGCCCGCGCCCTTGGTTGTCCACGGGGGCGTCGGTCTCGATGATTTTGCCCGAGGGACCGTGGGTGAGCTGGCAGTTGAGATCGCCTTGGTAGAGGCCGGTGCTTTTGACCATGATAGAAGGGAGGATGAAGGAAACGGGAAGAAGGAGAAAGGCTTTAGATAAGCCTCCGCAGCCGAATGGCGGTGCCAGCCGCAGCCCGACCGGGCGAAGGCTGGCGCGGTGGAGGTGACTCGAACACCCGACCGGCGGTTTAGAAAACCGCTGCTCTATCCAGCTGAGCTACCACCGCATTCGCCAAAGGCAGCGGTAGCGTCTGCCCCGCAGGTCGACAAGGGCAAAACCGCGCCGAGCAGGCCCGGACGGCCCTGCCGGCCTTCCTTGTCAGAATAGTAACAATTCCAACCGAGAGCCCGAAATTGGCGCACAGGCGGCCAAGCGCAGCGCGGCCGCACTTTCCTTGTTTCTATGGTTAATAACTGTCCACGGTCACGGCCGCTTCACCAACCACCCGCGCAGGCGGTCGAAAATCACGGTCAGTGTCGCCACCTTGATCCTCGCCGGTTCACGGTCGTCGACTCACAAACGATACCGATGCTCGTTCCACAGTCCACGAGCCTCAATCAACTAGACTTCTAAGGTTACGTTCGGCACAAACACCAATAACCAACGGAGGCCAGCTACTATGAGTAAAATTCTTGTCTGGGACATTCCCAACCGCATCTTTCATTGGGCCTTTGCCGGATCACTCACCGCAGCCATTGCAATTGGATTCTTGGTGGACGATGAGCAGCCGCTGTTTCAACTGCACATGCTTTTAGGGATCGTTGCACTGTTCCTTCTGGTCGTTCGTCTCGTGATGGGAGCTGTTGGTTCGCGCTACTCAAGGTTTTCGAGCTATCCGGTGCATCCGCGTGAAGTTGTTGGCTACATGATCAGCGCCGTTGTTTCGAAAACTAAACTATACGCAGGAAACAATCCGGGATCGGCAATGGCGGCTTTGCTCATGTTTGTGCTCGTTCCTGCCTTGTTCATCTCGGGCATCGGCTATGGCGGAGAAGCCGTCGAGGAGCTGCATGAGATTCTCGCTTGGACATTACTTGCTGTCGTTCTCTTGCACTTGGCCGGACTAGCGTGGCATATGATTCGCCACCGGGAGAATATTCCCCTCGCCATGGTCACGGGCCGGAAGACAGGCCAGCGGGAGGATGCCATCTCATCGGCCCACCCTTTCTGGGGAGGTGTCATCCTGCTTGTTTCCGCGCTCTGGATTGCGGCGCTGTTTGCCGGTCACAATGCCAGCACAGCTACGGTCCGATTGCCAGGTATCGGCGTGACTTTGCCGCTCGGTGAGAACGAGTCAGAGGGTAAAGAGCAGGGGCGAAGTCAAGACGACGATGACTGAAAACTCCCAACCATCACAATTCATTTGCGTAGAAGGGTCTTTATTTTCGCGCATAGGAATAAGCCGAACCCGGAAGGTCGTGTGACGCGGTAGCGTCAGCCTCCGGGTCGACAAGGGCAAAACCGCGCCGAGCGCGGTATCGGATGGTGCACTGACCGGCGCCTGCGCGGCTTGATCTTGACGCTCTCTTCCGAGACAAAGGTGCTGAATGCAAGACCGACCCACTGATCTGACCCGGCTGGGCTGGAACGAATGGTTCGCAGCAAGGGCCGCGTGCGGGCCCGGCGACACCATGGCCCGGGTGGTTGCGGTCGATCGTGACTTGCTGCTGGTCATGGATCAGACCGGCACCTTCCGGGCCAAGCTGGCCGGCAGTTATCGCCACCAGCACCCACTGGTGCAGGAACGCCCGTGTGTGGGCGACTGGGTGGTTGTGGCAAGACCCCCGGCTGACGCATCGGGGCTGGTCCACCTGCTGCTGGAGCGCAGGACGGCCCTGCGCCGAAAGTCAGCGGGGAAATCCGTCGATTATCAGATGATCGCGGCGAACATTGATCATGTGATCATCGTTCAGTCCTGCCACTATGACTTCAACCTCAAGCGACTGGAGCGTTATCTCGTGATGGTGCGGGATGGCGGGGCGGAACCTTGCATCCTGCTGACGAAGACGGATTTGGTTGCGCCGGAAGTAGTCGCTTCCCAGTTGGCAGAGATCCGCGCGGCCGGCATCACGGCGCCGGTGCTGACCTTGAGCAACGTCACGCGCGAAGGCATCGCCGACCTTGAACGGACGCTGCTGCCCGCCAGGACCTATTGCTTTGTCGGGGCCTCGGGGGTGGGCAAGAGCACGCTTATCAACCAACTGCTCGGCCGGGAAACGCTCCGGACAATGGGCGTCAGCGAAACGGGCGAGGGCCGGCACACGACCGTCCGCCGGGAATTGATCATCCTCGAGAGTGGCGCCCTGGTCATCGACAACCCGGGTATGCGTGAGTTCGGCATCCTGGGGGCCGAAAGCGGGATCGGAGACAGCTTCGACGACATCATCGGGCTCGCCTCCGGTTGCCGCTACGGGAATTGCAGTCATGCCAAGGAGCCCGGCTGCGCGGTGCGTGCGGCGTTGGATGCAGGCGCCATCAGCCAAGCGCACTACGACAATTACCTCAAGCTCAGGACCGAGTCGGAGTTTTACCAAATGTCCTATGTCGAGAAGCGAAAGAAGGACCGTAATTTTGGGCGATACATCAAGTCCGCCAAGCGGGATCTCGAAGACTGATGGAGATTTCCAAAAGAGGTGACGCCTGACTGAGGTGGCGCGAAGCTTCCGCAGCAAAGATATCCCTCGCACGGGGGCGGACCCAGCCTATCAACGGAAAATGCATTCCGTATTCTTCCCGGAACCGGTCAGGACCGCCCTGCGCGCGAATCTAC
>CAJBES010000222.1 GCA_903952145.1 uncultured Opitutaceae bacterium
CCTGCGCAATTTTGACTACCGCAGCGAAGTGAAACTCTGGAGCGATTTGCTTGCCCACCAACCGGCCAACGCGCGGGTCCATGCCAGCCTCGGCTACGCTCTCGCACGTGAAGGCCGATGGGAAAACGCCGCCGCACAGTATGCCGGGGCCGTGCGCCTGCTGCCTGGCTATGCGGATGCACACAATGACTTGGGCAACGTGCTGACGCAGCTCAACCAGCCCGCCGCGGCTTTGATCCACTTCAGGGAAGCCCACCGGCTGAAACCAGATGATCCCGCGATAAATTTCAACCTCGGCAAGGCACTCACCGCGGCTGGCCAACCTGCCCAGGCAGTTCCGCTCCTCGCACAGGCCCTGCGCCTGGACCCGGGCCTGACTGACGCCCGCGTGGCGCTGGGCCGGGCTCTCGTCGCACTGGACCGGCTGCCTGATGCCGTAGCCCAATACCGCAAAGGTCTGAAGCACAATCCTGACAGTGTCGCCTTACGCACGAATCTGGCCGACAGCCTGCTCGATCTGGGCCGGCTGGCGGAAGCCGCGGCCGCATATGAGCGCGTGCTTGAACTGCAGCCCGAATTGGCGGCCGTGCGTCACAATCTTGCCCTGGCATTGGTGCGATTGGGGCGACCGACGGAGGCTATCCCCCTTTATGAGCAAGTGCTGAGGCAGCAGCCCGACTCAGCGCCGGCGCGTCTTAACTATGCCATTGCCCTAGAGCAATGCGGCAGGACCGCCGAGGCCATCAGGCAGGATGAGGCAGCCCTGCAACTGGACCCGCAATTCACCGCAGCAAGCCAGCATCTGGAGAACCTGCGGGGTAAGTGACACAAGCTTGGTCAAGTCGGGTGCGCAAAAAAGGCGGCTGCGTTTCCGCAGCCGCCTTGGTGAAGTAGATAATTCCCGGGATCAGAACCGCACGCGGACACCCACCTGGGCCTGCCAACGGGAAACAGGATATTCGTTCACAACCAGCGGAACGGTATTTAGCGTATTGCTGGTGAACGTGTAGTTCCACTGGCCCAGACCACCGTTGCCCGCAGCATTATAGCTGGCGGCGGCTACCGCACGGCGGTAGGAGAACGGCACTTCCTCCAGCAAACCCCAGCTGTCATCAATGAGGTTCCAGAAATTCAGGACGTTGATGTAGAGCTCGCCCCTCAGCCGGTTCCAAATCGGGATCTGCTGGACGATCTTAAGATCAATGGTCTGGGTCCACGGCGAGTTCTCACTGTTGCGCGGTGCGTGGCTGCCCATGTATTTTGCGAGACTGGTGGAGTTGACGAAGGCGAAGAACGCATCGCGTTCCGTCGTGCTGGCCCAAGCCACCTTTGGATCGCTTGGTCCGGCAGGCACATAGAGCAAGTCGTTGAACGTCCAGCCGTCGCCATTGGCGTCACCGTAAAACACCCACGAATAGGGGCGACCCGTGCGGCCCTGATAGACGCCGGCAATCGTGGTCTTGAAATTCTTGATGAATTCAAACTCACGCGCCACCGAAACGACAATGCGATCCTTGATCGCGTAGTTGGAGGTCGAAGCAACATCCTCATTGGGATTGAAGACCGCACGATTTTGGTAGTTGGACCCCGCGGTGGAGGAGGTTATCGGGCTGACCTCGGTCGCATCGCTGAGGGTGTAGGAAGCCCCCCAACTCCAGTGGTTCCTCATCGGTCGGTTGACCTGAAGTGTGTAGCCGTAGCCATCGCCGTTCTTCGTGTTCGTCAGGTAGAAGACGTCGGAGAAGGCGGCGACACGGCGCTTGCCCTGGGTGGCCCCGCTGGTGCCACTCGTCGGATTGCCGGCATAGCGAATACGGCCGTCAGGCAACGTGGTCGGACCCGAGCTGGCGAGGGCGTAATTGAGGAACTGGTATTGCACAGCCCGGTTGATCTTGAGGTAATATGCATCGGCCGTCAGGGTCAGGCCGCCAAACGGCAGCTGGTGATCAATCGCGATGTTACCCTTCCATGTGACCGGCTGCTTGAAGCCAGGATCGGTGATGTTGATGTTGGGCGCGGGCGGATTGCCGGCCGGGGGAACCTGGGTCGCCGTGTTCCCATTGAATGTGAAGCCAGCGATGCCACCCGAAGAGAAAACACCAACGGCACCCGTGGCACCGGCATTCGAGTAGGCATTGGAGATCCAGACCGCCGGGTTCTTGCCTTGGAAAAGGCCGAGACCGCCGTGAATCTGGGTCTTGCGCTCGGTTTTAAAATCGTAGGTGAACCCGAAGCGCGGAGCAAGGGTGGAGTTGCCGTCGTTGGTCGTGTTATTCTGCGTAACAGCACGGCCGTCTTCCGTGACAAATCCGGCCGTGGAAAATCCAGGGGCGACCGGGGGCGCCTCCGGCACCGTGGGGTCGTCGTAACGCAGACCAGCCAGAAGGGTCAGCTGCTGGTTGGGCTTCCAACTGTCCTGGATGTAGAATGCGTCGGCGTCATACGTCCAACGGGCCACGGCATCGTTGATCGTATATCCGGGGCTGGCCTTTTGCAGAGTGTAGCCGGAGACGGGAGTGCCCGCCTGCCACGCCGCCAAGGTCGGCATAACGTAGTAGCCGTTGGTGTATTGCACGAAGGCGTTGAGATATTTCGTCGAGGTCTTTTCGGCACCGGCGGTGAGAGTGTGGTCGCCCACGGAATATTCTGCGGAGAACTTGGCTTGCTTCTCCTTTGTGTCGATCGCGTTCAGCTGGCGGGACGACTCGGTGCCAAGGTAGATATTGCCATTGGTCACCGCCGCACCAGTATCGAGCCGGGTGCCGCTGATGCCTTGGATCAGGACCTGGGGGAAGGGTTTGCCAGCGTTGGCGGGTGAACCGGTGTAGGTGGTCTCGGCATAGGTCACTTCCGTGCGGAAGTCAGGGGTCCACTGGCTGTTGAACTGGCCGGCATAGCTTTCTGAGATGCGGGGCTGGGCATACCAGAAATTGCTCAACGACGTGGTGGTGGAGCCGGTGTAATTGCCGAAAATATAGTTCTGGCCATCATTCTTGCGGTAGGTGACCGACGCACGGTGTTTGTCCGAGACGTTCCAGTCGAGCTTGGCAATTTTCGTTTTCTGCTTCTCGATATTTTCACCCGCCGTCAGGTTGCCCGCGTCGTAGCCGAGGGCTGTGGACCGCGCGATAACGGCGGCGAAATCGGCGCTGTTCGGAATGAAATTGGCCTGCGGGGCAACCGTCTTGCGTTGGAAATCATCATAGCTGATGAAGAAAAACAGCTTGTTGCGGATGATCGGACCACCGACCACGAAGCCATAGGTCCGCTCGTCGAACGGCTCTTTGATGCCGGTGATGGGATTTTTAGCCCGGAGATTCTCGTTGGTCTTTTCGTAGTAGATAATGCCATGGAACTCATTGGTGCCGGATTTGGTGACGGCATTCAAGTAGGCGCCCGTGGCACCGGCATAGCGGACCGAGTAGGGTGCAAGTTCCACGTTCAGGGTTTGGAGGGCCTCAAGGGGAATGGGGCTGCGCTGGGAGGAAAAGCCGTTGCCGTTCAAGCCGAAGGTATCGATTGCCTCCACGCCATCCACTCTGAAGGAGTTGAAGCGCATGTTCTGGCCTTGGGCACTCAGGTTGCCACCTTGGTCGAGCGACATCAGTGAGAGGCGCGTGTCGAGCACCGCGACATCCTGAATGTTGCGGCGGACGGTGGAGACATTTTCAATTTCCCGGTCGGTGAAGCTGGTGCCAGTGCCCATTTTGCCCATGCCGAAAATGGTGTCGCGGCTGGCGGTGACACTCATGGCCTCGAGTTTGACGACTTCGGTGGACAAGGTGGCGTTCACGACGGCCGCGGCACCCAGATCAATGAAAACATCACTGGTTGTTTCGGGAGCATATGTGCCCATGGCCACCGTGACGGTGTAGGGACCGCCTGCGCGCAGGCCGGAAACGTTATACTGGCCGTTGTCACGGGTGGTCGTCGTGGCACGTGTGCCCGACGGTTCATGCACCACCGTCACGCTCGCACCCGACACAGGTTTGCCATCTTTGGTGATGACGAAGCCGTTGAGTGCTGCCGTGGTGATACCTTGGGCAAAAGCCGAAGGCAATGACGCCACAAGCGCCGCTGCCGCAACCGCGATAATCAGGAATCTAACGAACGTTTTTTGCATGGTTTGTAGGTTTTCGAGCGATCAAGTCGGGTGGCTTAAATCTGAGACAAGCCTTGTTAAGTTGCGGAATCGAAGCTGATAGCGGAATGCAGTCAAGCATCGACCCTCAAAACTCAGCAGGTTTGCCGATTTGTGACCGCTCCGTTGCAAGAGCGTGGCCTTGATTGAGCATTGTGGTGAGAAGAATTCAACCTCCCCTGCCCATGCCACGGACGGGATGCTCGGAAGAGCCGATGCGCTTTGCGCTCCATTTTGTTGAAGCGCGCACGATGGGCCGCCTGCTTATATCCTTGTGGATCATGTGAGCCGCCAAATTACCATTCATCGAATACTACTGGGGTCGCCCGACGGAAATACACTGCCATGGCGAGGAGTCCCGCTCCGCGGGGCGACAACCTGCTGCTGTTGCCTCGGCGAAGGCGGAGAGGCTACCTAGCTGGACCGCCACGGTCCGCTTTGCGCACGTGGTAATATGCCCTACTTTCAAAATGCCTTCTTGGATCCGCCAAGATAGCACTGGATCACCTCACACCCTCTGATCCGCTTTAACCCGCCGGCCTCTTCCGAGCCGAAAGCTGAGGTAGTCTGGTCAAGAACATTAGGAAAAAAGATCCGTAGGGGTGCGGCTCATAAAGTCCTCCATATAAGCTGTAGTTGCCTTGCCTTCAATAAAGACCGGATCTGACATTATTGCTTTATGCAGAGGGATAGTGGTCTTGATGCCTCGCACAAGATATTCGCTTAGAGCACGATAAGTACGCTCAAGGGCAGTTTTACGATCACGCCCATAACAAATCAGCTTGCCGATCATGGAGTCGTAGTAGGGCGGGATGGAGTATCCAGAGTAAGCATGTGAATCAACGCGCACTCCATGCCCACCTGGGGCATAATAGAGCGTGATTGTACCTGGAGAGGGTATAAAATTACGAGCGGGATCCTCAGCATTTATACGGCACTCGATGGCGTGCTTGGTAAATGTGATGTCTCCTTGGTCAAAATCGAGTTTTTGTCCATCAGCCACCAATATCTGCTGCTTGATCAAGTCTATGCCAGTAACCTCTTCTGTAACAGGATGTTCTACCTGTATACGCGTGTTCATTTCAATGAAGTAGAAATTGCCTTTGGCATCAACGAGAAACTCAATCGTGCCGGCATTTTCATATTCAGCAGCTTCCGCAGCGCGAATCGCAGCCTTGCCCATTTTTTTGCGCAGGCTCGCAGTCAGAAACGGAGAGGGAGACTCTTCAATCAGCTTTTGGTGACGGCGTTGGACGGAGCAGTCTCGTTCACCCAAGTGCAAAACCTTGCCGTGCGAATCGGCCAGGATCTGAAATTCGATATGCCTTGGCTTTTCAATGTAACGCTCGATGTAAACTGCCCCGTTGCCGAAGACTTTTTCAGCTTCGCCGCGCGCCACGAGGTATTCTTTGGCAAATGAGACGTCGTTGTGGGCGATTCGCATACCGCGACCACCTCCACCAGCCACCGCCTTAATAATAACTGGATAGCCAATCTTTCTGGCGATCTTGACCGCTTCGCCCTCATTTTCCACCGGGCCATCAGAACCAGGCACTGTAGGAACTCCCGCTTTACGAACGGTGTCCTTTGCAACGGATTTATCACCCATCATTTTGATGGATTTAGATTTAGGACCAATAAACTTGATATTGCAGGATTCGCACTGTTCAGCAAATTTGGCGTTTTCGGAAAGAAAACCATAGCCAGGGTGAATTGCATCTACATCTGCGATCTCGGCCGCACTGATGATACGGTCTGCGCGAAGATAACTGTCCGCACTTCGGGCTCCACCGATACAAATTGCTTCATCTGCAAGTTGCACATGGAGGGATTGAACATCCGCCTCAGAATAGACGGCCAGAGTCTTGATGCCCAATTCGCGACATGCACGAATAATTCGCAGGGCGATTTCACCGCGATTTGCGATGAGAATTTTTTGAATCATAGATAGGCTTAAATACACTAACCATTATATGATAATGGCTAGCAGCTCTCAGGGTATTTACTGGTTCCGAGGCTGTTTCAGCCCTGTTTTACCTTGAATAGACGTTGGCCGTATTCGACCGGTTGACCGCTCTCAATAAGCACTTCAATAATGGTGCCATTCACCTCCGCTTGAATCTCATTCATAATTTTCATCGCCTCGATAATACACACTACTGACGTCGCGCTGACTTTTATTCCACTATCGACGAATGGCTTACTTTCGGGAGATGGCGCCCGATAAAATGTGCCGACCATTGGTGACTTGATGAATGTGATGTCAGCTTCCTCCTTTCCTAGCGCAACAGGAACGGAGCTTGGAAGCGTCAACTGACTGTTAACCGGAGTTGCATCGACTGCAGGCACGACAGGTAGACTTGATGACTGTGAGGATGTTACGATTGGCAATCCATTCCCGCCACGGCGGATTTTCAATTTAAAACCTTCCTCTTCCACCGCAAATTCGGAGAGTTCAGAACGCTTCATCAATTCAATGATCTGCTTTATTTGTTTTAGGTCCAAATTGTGCCTTGGTTTGAGTTAAATCTTTGCTTGATTGTTAATGCCTGAAGCGAACAGAACGTTCAAAGAAAATCAGCCAAAAGGCAATCGGAGGATTTCCAGAACTACGCAAGATATCTCAATAATAGTCTATTATTTGCACAATAACCCATGATTTAGTGCTATTTCGGCATTTTTCTATGCTATAAACTAGCATCCTTGGATTAATACCAGTGGATTATTTAAGGGTTCTCGCAGGCACTAAATTGTCATTTTTAACGTATAAATGCTAAAAATAGGCGCTTTTACCTTAAAAAAAAGGTTTTTACCGAAAAATCCACAGAAACAGTGTATTCATACTATTGGCCGGCAAGTCGCACAACCGAGGACAGAACGGCATATCTCAGAAGTGACCTAAACACCAGTTCAGCACATGTTAGGGCAGGTTATCGGTGTTCTCGGCCAAGCAATCTATCCCGTGCTGAGCTTGTGCAGGCATTACTCAACTGCGCTACCACGGCTGGCAGCAGCGTATGTTCAGCTGCATGCACTTTGCCTTGGAGTGTCTCCAAAGTGTCACCTGCCTCTACTCGCACGGTCGCCTGATCAATTATTGGGCCGCCATCCACCTCGGGCGTTACGTAATGCACCGTGCAACCGGTCACTTTCACCCCGCAGCGCCATGCCTGCCCAATACCATCCAAACCCGGGAAATTGGGAAGCAAGCTCGGATGCAGGTTTATGATCCTGCCCGCAAAGGCGTTGAGAAACACCGGTTTTAGCACCCGCATGAACCCAGCCAGCACCACCAGATCGGGGGCGCACGCACCGATCGCAGCGATGTAGCGTTGCTCGCCTTCGCCCGCGAGCTTGGTCTTGAATGGTGCTGGATCAAGATAAGCCGCCGGCACACCATACTTTGGCCCCAGGGCAAGAATCCCAGCAGTGGGATTGTCCGAAAAAATCTGCCTGACCTGCGCACGCCCCAACCGCCCCTCCCGCTGCGCGCGCAGGAGTGCCTCGGCGTTCGAACCGCGACCGGAACCAAGAATAACTACACGCATAACGCTCAGCCTTCCCCGGCCAACCGGAGTTTGGCGATGAGATTTGTTGTGCTGAAACCAGGTAGAAACGGCAGTAATTCGATTTTTGCCCCCACCTTTTCCAACTCCGCGCGCTCCTCGGGGTTCAGTGTCTCCAAGGTATAATCTCCCGCCTTGCAGTAGACATCCGGACGCAGTGCACGGATCTCCGCCACGAGCCGTTGCTCCCGGAAAATTACAATGCCGTCGACAAACCATAGCGCCCCGAGGGCATAGGCTCGCTGTTCCTCGCTCATCACCGGACGCGAGGGCCCCTTCAATGCGCGCACACTCTGGTCGCTGTTGATGGCGACATACAAGGCGTCACCCAGCCGGCGGGCCTGCTGCAGATAGAAAAGGTGCCCGGTGTGCAGGAGATCAAAGACCCCGTTGGTCAGAACCAGTTTTCTGCCCGCCGCCCCCAGTTTGGCGCGACCGGCCACGGCCATTTCCAAGGTCAAGAGTTTGGGATTCTCGAGTCTCATCGTTGCTGCCAAGCTCGCATGGTGGTCCGCCGTTGTAAATTACCATTCCCCGGCTTTGCTGCCAGCACCCCTCTTGAAAGCTCATATCTCCCTGTTCGGCCTCTCGCTCATTCACTGTGAATTGGCCTTACCCTGCACCAAGGCACCGACGGAGCCATTAGTGAAGGGGCCGCATCGAACCTGATTGGCGGGGTGGCGGCAGTGCGCATCATCAAGCACGATTGGGCGGCGTTGCCGGCCTTTCTGTTTACTCTCACCCTCGCATTGCTCATAGGTTCGCGCAAGGCACACTCTTCATGCGGCAGCGCATCCCGGCGTTTATCGTCGCCAACACAGGTCTGATCCAAACCGCCTATTCCGGCGCATTGACCACCACGGTCGGCGACCTGATGGAACTTGACGCCATCGCTGCGTGCGTGATCGGCGATCCCAGTCTGCGGGGTGGCCGTGGGACCGTGCTGGGCGTGATTTTCGGCGCCCTTATCATGACGAGCCAGCCGAACGGCATGACGTTGTTCACCGTCTCCCAGGAGCTGAAACTCATCGCCCGGGGCGCCGTGTTGACGGTCGCCGTATGGATGGATGTTCAACTATCGAAAATGTAGAACAATCCCCGGCACGTTGGGACTCAGAAGAATTTTTTGGCTTTCTCGAAAAAGTTTTTCGACGTCGGCTCATTGGCATCGCCGCTCACGCGGGCGAATTCATCGAGCAGCTTGCGCTGCTCCGCGGACAGCGCAGTGGGCACCTCGACATGCATCCGCACCAGCTGGTCACCCTGCCGGCCGCCGCGGAGCGAGGGGACACCCTTCTCCCGCAGGCGGAAGGTGGTGCCGCTCTGCGTGCCGGCGGGAATCTTGAGTGAGGCTTTGCCAAACAACGTGGGCACCTCGATGGTGCCGCCGAGGGTCGCCAAAGTAAATTTAATCGGAATCTCGCAGAACAGGTTGTCGTCCTGTCGCTCGAAGAGTTCGTGCTCCTTGACACTGAGCACAATGTATAGATCGCCGGCCTGTCCGCCAGCGAGGCCGGCCTCGCCGTTGCCGGCAGAGCGCAGGCGAGACCCGTTGTCCACTCCGGGCGGGATGCGAACGTTGAGTTTGGTCGTCTTCGGAAGCCGGGCTTCGCCCCGGCAGGCGGCGCAGGGTTTTTCCACCTTGGTACCCGCCCCGCTGCAGGTCGGGCAGGTTTGCGTGAAGGTGATAATACCGCCAGAGCGCCGGATCTGCCCCGCGCCACGGCAGGTCGGACAGGTGATGCGCTTCGAGCCGGGTTCCGCACCGGTCCCGTCGCAGCGTTCACAAGAGACGTTTTTCCGGAAGGAAATTTCCTTCTCCGCCCCGCGCGCCGCTTCTTCCAGCGTTATCTCCAAATCGTAACGCAGATCGGAACCGTCCCGGCTGCCATCGCGGCCACCGCCAAACATCTCGTCAAAAATCCCCCCGCCCCCCCCACCTTGGCCGAAAACTTCGCGGAAGATGTCGAAGGGATCGTGGAACCCGCCACCGCCGCCGCGCGGCCCCGCGCCGCCCATGCCACTTTGGAAGGCCGCATGGCCGTAGCGGTCGTAGGCTGCCCGTTTATCCGTGTCGTTGAGCACGTCGTAGGCTTCGGAGACTTTCTTAAACATCTCCTCCGCTTCCTTGTTACCCGGATTCTTGTCCGGGTGGAATTGCACGGCCTTCTTGCGATAGGCCTTTTTCAGTTCTTCAGTTGTGGCGGTTTTCGAGACGCCCAGCAGCTCGTAATAATCTTCTTTGGCCATGGTAGGTCAGTTCAGGCTTTGGCCGGACCGCTGGAAACGATCACCGAGGCCGGTCGCAGCAGTCGGCCGTTCAAGGAGTATCCGGTGCGCACCACGGTCATAACGCTGCCTTCGGGCACCTCTGCACTGGGTTGCTGGGCAATCGCCTCGTGCTGGTGTGCATCGAACGGCTGTCCGGCAGGATTGATCTCGGTGAGACCGTGGTTCGCCAGCGCGGCCTTCAGCTGGGACAGAACCATTACAACTCCACCCGTCAGCGTCTTGAGTTCCGTCGCCGGCTGGTTGGCCGCCGCGAGGCTGAGCCCGAGAGTATCGAGCACCGGCAGCAAGTCCTCCAGGACGCGCGAGGCGGCATATTGCCGCAACTCGTCTTTTTCGCGGGCGATACGCTTGCGAAAATTGTCATGGTCCGCCATGGCGCGCATGTAGCGCTCATAGTGAGCGGCGGACTCGGCTTTGGCCGCAGCCAGCTGGTCCTCCAGGCTCGGCTTCGCTGGCGGCGTTGCCGCGGCAGGGGATGCGGGAGCATCCGGCGCGGGCTGGGCCGGGGTGGCGTTGTCGGTTGTGGCGGATTCGGGACTGGTCATGGGAAACGGTCACTTAACTACGGCTTTTTGCTTTCTTCAAGTGTGTCGGTGAATCCGCCAGCAATCGTTGGATTGCCGCGCGCCAGTTCCCGCATCACATCGGTGCCGGATCGAACGGCCCGGTCGATCGCCCCAGCCACATCCGCAGGCAGGAGGGTGCCCACCGCGCCACCGAGGGCGAAAAGCTGGTCAACGGAGCTTGGCAACAGGAGCTGTTGCGTATCGGTCACGTTGACGAAGCTGCGGTCAAATTGCAGCGCATACTCGCGCACGGCGGGTTCACGATGGGAGTGGTCGATGACCATGAACTGGTCTAGTTTGACCTCAAGCTTACGAATGAGGAAGGGGCGTCCCTTGGCGGGCTGTGCCGGGGCCCGCCCTCCGGCCAAGTAGTTTTGAAAAGCTTGGACGTTTGTGGGTCCGTCTTCCCGCTTCACAATGGCGAGCAAAACAACGTCAAACCGCACGCTCCGGAAGACCAGCTTGTCCGAAAACAGGGTCGTGAGCTCCACCTCGGCCTCAAACTCCCGCATTTGTAGGAATTCCTTGCGCGGATATGCAGGAGGATTACCCAGCATAAAACCACGTGCCACCACCCGCCCAGTCAAGGGGTTGACCATCAGACTTTGCAGGCTGGTCTCGAAACCCGTGCGCTGCCGCAACCGTGTGGTTACCACCACTGGAAGCAGCAGCATCCAGGCGAGCGCCGCCAAGGCCGCGACAGCCGCGCTCAAGGTCAAAATCCCGGGCATGATGCCGCCTCGCACGGAGACGGTGCGGACATCGGCAAGCATGGCTTAGGCAAAGTTTTCCGTAATGAGCAATATCCCCGGCTCCCTAGCCACGCCGGTGAATTCCCCTGCATATGGCACCAGTGCGTTGTCACCCCGTCCAAGTGTGATCCCGCCAAAATGCAAGCTGCCGCTCGCCACGCTGAGCAGCCGCGGTTGTTCAGCCGCGGCAAAGACCAGTTTCTCGCCCGGACTCAGCACCACGCGACGGATCCGGAATTCGTCACATTCTGCGATGACCGCAGAGGTTGGCGCCCCGCGCACCGGGGCCGGCTCGAAATCGTCCCACTGGATGCATTGCAGCGATTCTGCGACATGGAGCTGCCGCGGTTTCCCATCGAGGCCCGTGCGGGCCCAGTCGTAGACGCGGTAGGTGGTATCAGAGTTCTGCTGGATCTCGAGGATGAGATTGCCGGCATCGATCGCGTGCAATTGGCCGCTTTGGACGAGAATTGAGTCACCCTCGGCTACCCGGAAATTGTGCACGCAGCTTTCCACGGTCTGGTCGATGATAGCGCGCTCAAATGCAGCGCGGGTGACCCCTTTTTTCAGACCTACAATCAGCTGCGCCCCCGGGGCGGTGTCGGCGATATACCACATTTCTGTCTTCGGCTCGCCCCCGAGTTGTGCGGCGACGGCCGCCGGAGGATGCACCTGCAGGCTGAGGCGTTCCCGGCAGTCCAGCCATTTCACCAAGATCGGAAAAGGCTTCATCGCCGGCCATTGCGGCCCCATGATCTCGGCTGCATGCCTGTCCAGCAGGGCGTGCAGCGTCATCCCGTCGTAGTTGCCGCCGCGCACCAGAGACTGGGCCTCGGCTCGGTCCACGATTTCCCAGCTTTCCCCAATCGGCCGGCCGGAGGGCAGGTCACGGCCAAGGGCAGTTGCGATGGCTTGTCCGCCCCAGACTCGCTCCTGATAGATGGGCTCAAAACGTAGGATTTCTCGCATGGATGGAATATGAGTTTTGTGTGAAACGGCCGCAGGGGTGTTTACATTTGACCACCCGGACGATTAGCGTGGGAATCGCAAGACTTCCGAGGGTCCACACACAAATGCCCAAGACTGAGACTTCAAACCCAAATAACGGCCCGGCCTACCAATCCCCGCGTTACCGCCCAAATTGGGGCGCGGCTGTCGGTTGCTTCATTCTCGGCACCCTGTTGCTTGTTGCCCTGGCCGATTATTCCTCGAACCAGAGCAGCTTGGCCACCACGCACCCCACAAGCACCAACTTGGTCGGTCTTTGGGGGGCAAATTCCGTCTGGGTGTTACTCTACACCATCGGCCTGAGCACCTGGTTGGTCCCCGTTTTTGTCCTTTGGCTCCTCTACGTATCAGTGCGCAATGCGCGTCGGCTCGCCAGCACCCGTCTCATTGCCATGCTGGTATGTATTACGGCCTTGGCCGGGCTGGTGGCGATGTTTGAGAGCTTTGGCAGCAGCGACTATTTCCCTCAAGGCCCTGGTGGATGGCTTGGCGGCATTGTCTATAAAAATGGACTCCGCGACACCTTGGGTGTTTTCGGATCCGGGCTGTTGCTTGGCACCTTTTACCTGTTTGGCCTCATGTTCATATTCACCAAGGACATTGGCGCCGAATTCGAACGCTATATTGCGCTCTTTCACGCCTGGCGTGAGGAAAGGGTCACGCGCAAAGCCGCGCTCGCAGAAGCCAGCGCCAAAGAGATGGAACTGCGTGCAAAGCAGAAACCAGTAGAGATCAAAAGTCCGGCCGCCGCCGCCCCACTCCCTGCCACCCCCATCGGTCCTGCCGCCGGCAGGAAACTTATTGTCCCTCCCACGAAAGACGATCCGTTCGCCAAAGCTCCCGCCCCCCAGCCCCCTGTCCCCGAATATTCTGCCGCACCAGCACAGGTTAAGCCCGCTCCATCAGCCGACACCAAGCCCACGGTTCCCGCCGGCGGAACCGTGGAACTCAACATCGTCAAACCTGCTGAGACCAAAAAGGCCAAATTCACCCTCCCGCAAAGCAGTGACTCAAATTATGAGTTTCCCCCGTTGAAACTGCTGAAAGAACAGGTCAAGCCCTCTTCGGCTGACAGTGACGAGGAGCACCGCCAGAATGCGGAAAATCTCTTGCGCATCCTGGGCGAATTTGGCGTTGAGGTCTCGCTCGGCGAAATCCATGTCGGTCCCGTTATCACCCGCTACGAGGTCGTGCCGGCACCCGGCGTGCGGGTCGAGAAGATCGCCGGTTTGGACAAAAATATCGCCCTCGGTATGCGCGCCCAGTCGGTCCGCATTCTTGCCCCGATTCCCGGCAAGGCGGCGGTGGGGGTCGAGGTTCCAAACCAGAAACCCACCCCGGTCGGCATGCGCGAAATCCTTGAAAGTGAAGACTGGGCCTCCGGTAAGGCCGAACTACCCATCGCCCTCGGCAAGGACGTCTCGGGCAAACCGCTCATCTCTGATCTGACCAAGATGCCCCATCTGCTCATCGCCGGCGCCACCGGCTCGGGTAAATCCGTGTGCATCAACTCCATCGTCACCTCCATTCTCTACGCCAAAAGCCCGAAGGATGTGCGCCTCCTCATGGTGGATCCAAAAGTGGTCGAGCTGAAGGTCTTCAACCCGCTCCCGCACATGCTCATCCCGGTGGTCACCGAACCGAAGAAAGTGCCCGCCGCCCTCAAGTGGCTGCTCGGAGAGATGGAACAACGCTACCAGATGTTTGCGCAGGTCAATGTCCGCAACATCCTCGGTTTTAACACCCGAAAGAAAGGGGCCAAGCTTGATCCGACCGAAGAGGCGCAAGCCAGACTCATCGGAGTTGATCCCGCAACGTCGGCGGACATGGAGATCCCTGACCACCTGCCTTACATCATCGTGATCATCGACGAACTCGCCGACCTCATGATGTGTGCACCAGCCGAGATCGAGAACTCCATCGCCCGCCTCGCGCATCTCGCCCGCGCCGCCGGCATCCACATCATTATCGCAACGCAGCGCCCCTCGGTGAACGTCATCACCGGCGTCATCAAGGCCAATCTGCCTTCGCGCATCGCCTTCCAAGTCGCCTCGCAAGTGGACTCCCGCACCATTCTCGACACCAAGGGTGCCGACACCCTCATCGGTCGCGGTGATATGCTCTTCTCGCCACCCGGCTCGTCCCGCCTTGTGCGCGCCCAAGGCGCTTTCGTCGCCGACGACGAAGTCATGGAGATTGTCGAGTTTCTCAAGCGCAACGGCCCGCCCCAATACGCGCAGTCCGTGCAGCAGCAAATCGACCGCGCGGCGGCCGAGGACGACGAGGATGGCGAAGGTGGCGACGCTGCCGAGGGCGACCTTGGTAATGACGAGGAACTGTTCCAGCGCGCGCTTGAAGTGCTCAAGACCACCCGCCGTGCCAGCACCTCGATGATTCAGCGCCGCCTGCGCATCGGCTACAACCGCGCCGCCCGCATCATGGACCTGATGGAGGACAAGGGCATTGTCGGGCCGGAAAATGGCTCGTCTCCCCGCGATATCCTGGTGGACCTTGACACCTATAGCACCGGCAGCGGCTCCTGAACCCTCCGTAGTTTTCATTTTTCCCCGGCATTTCACTCTTTCACTGTCCCCGCAAACCCCCTAACTGACTCTCTCCATGCAGAACATCGGCGAACGGCTTGAGGAAGCACGCAAACGTAAGGGTATCTCCATCCGCGAGGCGGCTGAAACTACCAAGATCCGCAGCGACTACCTCCATAAATTCGAAAGCAACCAATTCGACCTCAACCTCGCCGAGATCTACGTGCGGGGGTTTCTGCGCAACTACGCCACCTTCCTGAAACTGCCGGCGGATAAGATCCTCAACGACTATGTTGCGCTCGGGCGCGGCGATGCCAAGCCCCGACAGCCCAGTCGCGAAATCTACGGCCGCATGGACGTCTCCATCGCCTCCGCCGATGAGCGCACCGTGGAAAAATCCGTTCCTGCGGAAGCACCGGCCGGCGAGGCCGACACCGGCCGGCGCTCCAGCGGTCTCGCCCGTAGCGGCAGCAGTTTGCCGGAGGGACCCGCCATTTCACCGCAACTGGTATTCCGGGGTGGCATCGCCCTCATCGCTATTGTGGGCCTGCTGCTCGTCGTTTGGGTGGTCAAAGCGATCATCAGCGACCCTGTGCCCGCGACTGAACGCTCCCGCTCCTCACCGGTCACTGCAAGCCCGGTCCAGGCCGTGGCCGAGCCCACCGTCACCCTCATCGCGCTCGACACTGTCCGGGTGAAAGTCGTGCAGGATGCGGACAACCGCGAACTCTTCCAGGGCACGTTGGTCCGCGGCCAGACCCAAACCGTATCAAAACGTGGTGCGCTCTATATCACAGCCAGTGCCGGCAAAAACCTTGAGATTGAAATCAACGGCAAGCGCTATCCGATGCCATTCGAGGGCTACGACCGCGCCAAAATTAATTAGCTGTCTCGGCAGTGAAGCCAAGGGGCCGCTTTCCGGAAGGAAGCGGCTCTTTGTTTTGTCAACTCACCGCAATGCCACCGGCGGACCCAGCACTTCACGCAGCACCATGGCCCGGCGCAGATTCCGGACGCCCCGGAGTTCTGCCATGAGCTCGCCCCGTGCCGGCGAGGGGGCCTGTTTCGCCGCCTGTGCAACCACGGCCGCCGCCTTGCGCGACGCGATACGACGCGCCGCCTCCAGCGCTTGCATCTGCTCCGCCAGTTCAAGCTGCCGTTCAAGGACTGCGGCGGCTGTGGCTTGGAATGTGGGCGGCGCCATTACTGGCGACGGCACAGCTTCACGGGTGAATTCGCGCTGAGGCAGCGGAGTTGCGACCGGCCGAGGAGCCGATGATTCGGTGCGGAAAAGCGGGGGTGGCTCGGCCGCCGGCGGCGGGATGGTGATCGGCCCACCGGCGGCACGCTCGGCGATCTTGCGGCGGATTTCCTCCTGGATCCGGCGGGTGCGTTCGGCCTCCTCCGGATCGGATTGCATATCCCGGCGCGAGACCTCCGGACGCTCATCGCCCTCGCCCTCCGCACTATCGCCCGTCTGCCCCTGCCTGCGCTGGTTCAGCCAGTAGGCTATCGCGGCGGCGACCGCGATGATGATCTGCAGATGGTCGAGGACCCATTCCATGGAAGTGCGTCTCGTTTACTTCTTCGCGTCAGGATCGGCGATGGACTTGCGCATGCCGGTGTCGGACTGGATGTTTTCCATCTTGAAATAATCCATGACGCCCAACCGGCCCGAGCGGAACGCCTCGGCCATGGCCAGCGGCACCTCGGCCTGCGCCTCGACCACCTTGGCCTGCATTTCCTGCACGCGCGCCTTCATCTCCTGTTCGAGGGCGACGGCGGCCGCACGGCGGATTTCCGCCTGCGCCTGCGCAATGCTCTTGTTTGCCTCGGCCTGTGCCTCCTGCAGTTTGGCCCCGACGTTCTCGCCCACATCCACGTCGGCGATATCGATCGAAAGGATTTCAAACGCCGTCCCCACATCGAGGCCGCGCTTGAGCACAACTTTCGAGATGGAATCGGGAGACTCCAAAACCACCTTGTAGGTTGCCGCCGAACCGATGGTCGTCACGATGCCCTCGCCGACGCGGGCGATGATCGTCTCCTCCTTCGCGCCACCGACAAAACGGTCGAGATTGGTGCGCACGGTGACCCGGGCTTTGACCTTCACTTGAATGCCGTCCTTTGCCACGCCATCGATCGTGGTGCGACCGCCTTGGGGATTGGGACAGTCGATGACCTTCGGGTCCACGGAAGTGCGCACGGCCTCCTCGACGGATTTGCCTGAGCCTTTGGTCGCCAGATCGATCGCGCACGTGCGTTGCCAGTTGAGGACAATGCCAGCTTTCTGTGCAGCGATAAGCGCATGCACACAGGCGATGACGTTGCCGCCGGCAAGATACTGGGCCTCGACTTCGTCCATCGTGAGCGTGATGCCGGCCTTGGTGGCCTTGATGCGGGTGTCAACCATCACACTGTAGGGCACCTGGCGCAGCCGCATGGCCACCAGGTTGAGCAGGCTGACCGGCGCCCCGGCGAGCAAGGCGCGCAGCCACACGCTGAAAAAGGAGATGACAATCCCGGCCACAATCAGACCGATGATGCCAAGAGCGACGAAGAGAATAAGGGTCAGGTTCATAAATGTTATTGGGCTTTGGTTACTATAAGACGAAAATTATCCACGCCTATGACGCGGAGCGCCTCACCCTGCTCGACTAAGCCGGATTGGGAGAAGGCCTCGTAGCGTTTGCCATTGAGGGAGACATAGCCGCTGGGTGCAAGCGTTGTCAGCGCCTCACAACTCTGGCCCACCACCTCGTCAGCCGATGCGAGCGGGGGCTGGCTCGGCCCCTCCATCGTGCGCTGCAGAAACATCTTCTTTCCCAGCCGGGTCTTCGGCAGCACGACAAATTCGAAGAACAGCGCCACTCCGAGAATGCCCAGGGCCGTCGCGGTTGCGATCAACCCGCCCGCCACCCCGAATTCGCTGAACGCCAGCAGGCAGCCGCCCAGCATCGCCAGACCACCGAGCACACCGAGGACAGCCCCGGGCGTGATGACCTCAAAAACGAGCAGGATGATGCCCGCGATAAAGAGCAGGATGACGGCGTTCATGATTAAATTTTCTCCACAACAAGCCCGAAGTCATTTTGCCCGGTCACCACCACCGGTGCGCCGGGGTCGGCCGACCCGACATCCAGCCGTGCCTCATACCGCCGCCCATCAATCTCGATCTGACCCGCGGGCCGCAACACCGTCGCCGCCACCGCGCGGCGTCCGATGAGCGAATCGGTCGTCAATCCACTGGCGCTCCCGCCTGCGTTTTGCGCCGCCTCCGCAATCGCCGATCCGAGGATCATGCGGTCCCACACCCACCCGCGGGGCATGAATCGCAGCAGCAACCCCATGCACACGACAGCCAAGAACACACCTGATCCGACCTTGATCAACGGTTCGAAATACAAATCCCCGGAAAAAGTGATCGGTTCGTTCGGCCAGATATCGGCCATCGACCAGACCAACGAACCCAGCATCATCAACAAACCCGGTAGCGCGATCAGGACCACCCCAGGGAAAAAGATAAGCTCCACCAGCACGAGGATAAAACCCAGTGCAAACAGGAGCACGGGCTCGTGCCCTGAGAACCCGGCGACGTAACTGCTCATGAACACGGTCCCGAGCAGCACAATTCCGACTACCCCGAAGATGCCAAAACCGGGCGTCTTGAATTCTATAAACAGAGCGAGCAAACCTAAACCGAGAAGGACCGGCGAGATGGCGTTCAACCATACGGCGAGATGCTCTGACCAGGTAACCACAAATTTTTGGGCCGTCCAGCCCTGCTGGCCGAACTTTTGGTTGAGCAATTCGTCCACGTCTTTCGCGATGCCCGCGGCGAGCAGCGGCCGGGGCGGGTCGCCATAGGTCTTGCTCGCTTCAGTTGCCGTGAGCGAGAGCAACTCACCCTTCTCCTTCAGCACCTGATCGCCAATCTTCAGTTCGTAATTCACATCAATCATCGCTGAAATCACCTGCCCGCGGTAGCCATGGCCCTCGCTGATCGCGCGGACGCGCGCCTTCAGATAGCTGACGATCTTCGCGTTCATCGTCTTGTCCACGTCCTGGCCGGTCATGGTGACGGGCGCAGCGGCCCCGATGATGCCATCAGGCGTGAAATAGATCTCATCCGCCATTGCAGAGATGAACGCCCCCGCGGAAATCGCCTCGCTATTGACGAAAGCCAGGGTTTTGCCGGGAAACTTATCGAGCGCCTCCATGATTTCAAAGGTCACATCCAAGGCCCCGCCGGGCGTCTTGATATCCAGAACGACAATGTCAGCCTTGCGTTCGATGGCCTCCTTCAACCCGCGCCGGAGAATATAAAGCACCGGAGTGGCGATCTGCTCGCGCACCGGTATCACCACCACCTGTTGGCGGGCGGCGGGTGCAGACGCGACCGCGGGCGTTGGCACGGTTTCGCCGGCATGAAGCATACCGGCGGTGATTAATGCCAGCATCAGAGCGACTACGGTGTGTGCCATGGTGCGTAACTTAGCGGCCGGTCTGCGACGTGCAAGCGTCACCGCAATGGAAATCAACGGTATCTTTCCAGAAACCCGTTGCACCCCACGGGTGCGGCTGATTACACGACCTGTATGGACAAGGTATCATATCTCGGCACATCCCTCACACGGTGGCGGGTCGGTCAATCCACCTTTCTCGCGTGGCCGGAAAAGGGCGCGCGCCTCATGAACTGGAATCTCACGCTAGGCGACGGCTCTGTGCGCGACGTCCTTTACTGGCCCGAACTTTCGCATCTCGACGACTTTCACAAGGTGCGCGGAGGCAATCCTGTGCTGTTTCCCTTTAATGCGCGGGTCTTCGACCAGGGCGAGATTCACTTTTGGCGCGCCCCAGACGGCGTGCGGCGTGTCATGCCCATGCACGGATTGGCCCGACAGGGAGATTTTCGCGTGATGCATTGCGACGCCGCCGGTTTCACCGCGCTTTTTTTGCCGGGTGAAGAGGCCCGCGCCTGCTACCCCTATGACTACGAGTTCACCGTGCGCTACCGCTTCGAACCGTTGGGACTCGTGTGCGAGTTTGGCCTGCACAATCTCGGCTTTGTGCCGCTGCCGTGGAGCGCCGGACATCATTTTTATTTTACCCTGCCTTGGAGTGACGGCCTGAATCGCAGCCACTATGCCATCCGTATTCCCGCCACCCGGCGTGTCCGGCAGGATGCACAGGGACTACTGGTGCCCGGGCCCGGGCTCAGGGAAATTGAGAATCTTGACAACCCCGATCTCCTCGACGCAGTCCACCTCGGTCTGAAGGACAACACGGTTGTTTTTGGCGAACGCGGCCACGCCGGCGATGTCATTATCAGGATCGGCGCCGACAAAATCCCCGCGGCCGACGCCACCTTTGTGACTTGGAGCGAATCAGCGAATGCGCCCTACTACTGTGTTGAGCCTTGGATGGGCCCGCCGAATGCCCCGGAAAATAAGGTGGGATTGCACTTCGTTGCGCCCGGCATGACCCAGACCTTCACCGTGGCAATCACCATCAAGTAAACGCCCTGGCTTCATTATCCTTTCCCGCCAGCGCACTGCCCGATCCGGCGCACCCTGTGCACACGTGGATCCTCCGCTGGGAGCCAAGTTCATATTGGTGGTCGGACCGCGGTTTTCCCGCAGGATTTGGATCCCGGGCGGTTTTCCTGATTTTCCTCAACGCGCATAGGTCGAGGTGGAGCAAAAAACTGCCGACGGGATAGCCGTCGACGTGGGAGCACAATACCGTTCGAGGCCCGTGGTTTAGTGCAACGAACCCTGCCAGCCTTCGCCGCAGGGGCCGCCCGAGGTTTGTGGGGTTACCTCGTAGGTTGTCCCATCCATCCGCGTGAGCGGATGATAGCTCCCGGAGATTTTGCGGACGTCACCACCCGCATAATGGCAGATGAACGCACGCCGGAAACGCGTCTTGGAACGGTTCGGCCCGGACCCATGGATCAGACTGCCGTTAAAAAAAAGTGTGTCGCCCGCCTTCATCTCAACCAACTGCGCCTTCAGGCCCTTCGGGACCGGCACAAAATGCGTCGTGTAGCTTTCGCTTTTGTCGGCCTGATCGGGACACATCACCGGGCCATCGTTGGTTTTGGGCACAATATACATGGCGCCGTTTTCGGCGTCGCAGTCATCAATCGCCGTCCAAGCCGCGATGCATGTGCCCGGCTCGACCAGGAGATAGAACTGGTCCTGGTGCAGGGCTTGGCCGCGGGCGCCGGGCGGTTTGAAATAAAACATGCTCTGTGTGGCCACGGGCTCCAGGCCGAAGAAAGCGCGCAAGTGCGCCACTGCACCCCGATGCAGCATGTAATGCTTCGCCCGTTCACTGAATCGGTGCGGCATCATGACCCGCGGATACTTGTAGAGCGGATCGTCGGGGTTCACGACACCGTCATTGGGTTTACCCGGCTCATAGTGTCCGGGCACGCCCTCGGCGTGCATCCGGGCAAAAAGTGCACGCATTTCCTCCACCTCCGCCGGGGCGAAGAGCCCGCGGGCGAGGGCATAGCCATCACGGGCGAATTGTTCGGCAAGCATTGCAACGTTGGCATCAGTGCTGGGGACGTGATCGATAACCATGGGAATAGCCTAGCATCAGTCGTCCTTTTAGGCCATATAAGCCACCTCCATATACCTATAATATCCTCCTGCCATGAGCCAATACCCCGACACGCCGGCCCCCCTCGCCGGTCCGCCCGTCACCGGACATTTTCACAAGGGGCACCGCTATGGGACTTACCGGGCGGAGGGAACCCACGATTGGCTGCTCATCCACAGTGCCAGTGGCCATGGGCGGTTCGGCCATGGCGGGGGTGAATTCCTGGCCAGCCCGGGGGACATGATCCTGCTAAAACCCCAGACCCTGCACGACTACGGCACCGCCTGCGGTCACCAGCACTGGGAACTGTTCTGGACGCATTTTATTCCCCGGCCCGCCTGGCTGGACCTGCTGGATTGGCCCGAAATTGCGCCCGGCCTGATGCACTTGCCTCTGGCCGGGCACGAGGTCCGGCTTCGCATTGTCCGCCGCTTTCGCGAACTGGTGCAGCTTAACACCGGTGCCGGCCGATTGCGCGAACCACTCGCCATGAATGCGCTCGAGGAAATCCTGCTCTGGTGCGAACAGGCGAACCCGCGTGGCATCGCCGCCACCCTCGACAGCCGCATCCGTCGGGCCTTGGCCTTCATCGGCGAACACTTTGCCGCGCCGCTGACGGTCGCCAAAATTGCCGCCCATTGCGGGCTGTCGCCTTCGCGTTTCGCCCATCTCTTTCGCACCGAGACCGGCGAGACGCCGCAGCGCTATCTGGAACTCCAGCGCCTGAATCGCGCCCGCCAGTTGCTTGAATTTACACAGGAGCCCGTCGCCGCCATCGCCCGCCAGGTGGGTTTTGAGAATCCTTTTTATTTTACCCTGCGTTTCCGGCGCCACAGCGGTGCCAGCCCACGCGCCTGGCGGAACCGGCAAGGATCCCGCCGCTGAACCTGGCTTTTCTCCGTTACATTTCCCCGCAGACCCCGTCAGATTCCCTGCATGAGCACCTGTTTTCCAACCATCGCCTTCATCGAGGGTATCGGTGGTCCCGAGTTGATGATGATCATGTTCGTGGTGCTGCTTTTGTTCGGCGGAAAAAAACTGCCCGAGTTGGCCAAAGGCCTTGGCAAGTCCGTGCGCGAATTCAAAAAAGCGGCGCGTGGCGTTGAAGAGGAATTCAAGCGCGCACTTGAGGAAACCCCTGACCCAAAGACAAAGCTTCCCGCCAAGACACACACCGATCCCAAGCCGGCCCCGGCCGACGGGCAGGAGCCAACGTCTACGTGAACGAGCTACCCAAAGATTTCACGTCCGTGATCCTGCCCATCACCGGCGAACTGGATTTGCACACTTTTCGCCCGCAGGATCTGGGCGAACTCATTCCCGCCTATCTGGGCGCATGTGCGGCACGCGGTCTGCGTGAAGTGCGCATCGTGCACGGCAAGGGCACGGGCGCGCTGCGCACCACGGTGCACAACCTGCTGCAACGCTCACCACTCGTCCGCAGCTACCGGCTCGGCGATGAGCGCTCCGGAGGCTGGGGTGCGACCCTCGTCACTCTTCTTTCATGACAAAATCATTCCTTTTCCACCGTGCAGCATTGTTCCTGCTGCTGTGCTTTACCCTGCTGGCCGGTCCCGCGCGGGCCAATCCGTCCGCGCACACAACTCCGCCTCCGCTTGTCCTGATTTCTCTCGATGGCTTTCGGTGGGATTACTGCCTGAAGCATCCCGACGAAACTCCCAATCTGCGAAAACTGATCAGAGCCGGGGTCACGGCCCAGCGGCTGATCCCGGTCTTTCCTTCCAACACCTTTCCCAATCATTACTCCATCGTCACCGGTCTCTATCCAACGCACCACGGCATCATCAATAATTACATGACAGATGCCTCCACCGGCGATGTCTTCTTTTACAAAAGCGCCCGCTCGGTGCACGACTCCCAATGGTGGGGCGGCGAACCAATCTGGATCACTGCCGTGCGGCAGGCTCGCAAAAGTGCGTGCTATTTTTGGGTGGGTTCCGAAGCCATGAACCACGGCCTGCGCCCCACTTTCTGGTCTCCCTACGATTACAGCATCCCTTTTGCAAAACGCCTCGAGACTTTGGTGGGTTGGCTCCGCCTCCCCGAGGCAGAACGACCCGCCATCATCACCTTTTACTTCGAGGAAACGAACAGTGCTGGCCACACCTACGGACCTGATTCACCCGAACTCGTGGCCACCGTGAAACTCCTCGATGGCCACATCGGCGCCATGGTTGACCGTCTCCGGACTGAAAACCTCCCGGTCAACTATGTCATCGTCTCGGATCACGGCATGACGGACACCAGTGTGCAGCGGGTGATGATTCTGGAAGACTACATCGACCTCACCTCCGTGCAGGTGGATTTTACCGGTTCCGTTGCGGGCCTCCGCCCTCTTGATTGCGACACGGCCGCCCTCCTGGCGAAACTCACCCTCCTGCCGCATGCGCGTGTTTATCGCACGGAGGAATTGCCCGCCGGCTTGCACATGGCCACGACCTCGCGCACGCCGACCGTCTGGATCCTGCCCCAGGAAGGCTGGCACCTGCTGCGGCGCGCCGAGTTCGAGAAAATGCGCAACCGCTACCTGAAGGGCGACCACGGCTACGATCCGTCGCTGCCCTCGATGGGGGCACTCTTCATCGCTCAAGGCCCGTCATTCAAGGAGGGCGTCACAATCGAGGCCGTGGAAAACATCCACATCTACAATCTGCTGTGCGCCGCCCTCGGACTTACCCCCGCGCCCAATGACGGCGACGACCGTCTTGTGCGCGCCACGCTACGCGAGTGAGTTCGCCGCACCGTTCATCATGTCCTGCAACCGCTCCTCAACCGGAGCGGTTTTTTGTAACTTTCTCCGGCTGCCGGCGTTTTAAGAACATCTATTCAATCACCATGAAACACTCTGTATCCGCCATGAAACTCATCAACTATACCATCGCCGCCGCCTTATTGGGTTTGGTCATTTTCATCCTCAGCATCTCACTCGGTTTCGAGTCCATTGGTGCCTACGCCGCGTTGATTGGCACGCTCTTCGTCGCCAGTGCCATCAACGATTACGCGCCCCGTCGGCCCCGCTGGGAACCAAGCCGGCGCACAGCTTGCGCGCACTTCCCTACACGCGCCCATGTCATCCGTCATCGTGCAGCGACATTTAAGCTCGCCTCCTGATTCCCGCACTCGGGCTTGCCGCCACGTATGAGCCAGCCCGCGTCCCTGCAACCGCCGCTGCTGTCAGCTAACTCCCCGCACGAGATTGATTATCGGGTCCACGGCGACGACAGACAGATTATCACAATCGATTTCGCCCCCTGCAGAAAGCTCCGCGCCCACACCGGCTGTATCGTGGCCGCAGTTCCACCAACCGGCTGGGCCGGTCGCGAGGAAGGCTGGGTGCTGGGCGGCCTCGGGCGATTGATTGACGGTGATAATTCCTGATCATCCACGCCTCCGGCACCGGGGCATGAGCCGTTGCACTCACCCGGAAGTCACCGGTCACTGTGGGATTGTTTTTTATGACGACCTATCCAAGCTCGTTGTCATGAAAACCTCCCTGACTTACGGTTTCATTATGACCCTCTGCGGCGCGTTCATCAGCCTGGCACTTTTTTTCTCCGACTTTCACGCCGATCCAGACAAATTGAAGCTTGCCCAGAATATCGGCTTGGTCACTGGCATCATCATTAGTGTGGGCTGCGTTCTGCTCGGTATGCGGGAAAAGCGCGCTGACACACCCGCCGACAAACCTTGGGGCTACGGCTCGGCTCTGGGAACCGGCGTGATGATCGGTCTTTTCGGCGCTCTCTTCGGCGCCGTCTACAATTATGTTTATTTTGCTTTTATTGATCCGAATTTCCGCGAAGTGATCTTGCAGGCCCAGATTGCCGCGCTCGAGGCCAGGAACCTCTCTTCCGCCCAGATTGAGAAGGCAGAGCCTATGATCCGCAAAATGCTGCACCCGGCGATCATGACAGGTATCGGTGCCATCACGGCCTTTCTCTGGAATCTCGTCGTTTCCTTGATTGTGGCCGCATTCGTTAAAAGCCGGGTTGCTTCCGCCCCTGCGGCGCCAACTGCGCCGGCGGCCTGATCACATCTGCCGCAAACCGATGTAAAACGCGGAGCCTTTGTCGGCTCCGCGTTTTTCTTGTCTAACCCAACAGTTCGTTCTCGTTGCTCAGAGCACTTGCTGCGGGTGAACCGCCGGCGCTGGCAGCGGCAGGGAGATACCGTGGCCCAGTGGGCGCACGACCTTCGTCTCGCCGCCCTCGAACTCTTCACCGGTTTTGAATGAAAAACCGTGCATGGTTTCAATTTTCCCGAGCCGCTCCGCGATCTCGGAGGGAATGCCTTTGCGTTCCTCGGGCGTGTTGATCGGCCCGGAAAACATCGTTTCCCCCTTGGCGTTCTTCGCGAGCAGTTCCTTCCTGCCATCCTTGATTTTCAATTCGAGCGAAACCTTCTCATCGCTGAAGTTCATGCTACTGTCACCCGTATCCACCGTGACGGTGATCCGACGGTCGCCTGCCTCCTGATTATGGCGCACGATATGCGGCGCGCCGTTTTCTCCCAAGGCCAAGAGTCCAAGCAGGTGATCCACATCGTCACGCCCGGTCATTCGTGTGCCTTCGGTCACCCATCGCATGGACGGGCCTTCCGCGCCGGGTATCCGCAGGTTGAACATCGCCATCTTCGGCACTTCATGCTTTCCTAACTTCACTTTGGCGGAGGTCTGCTTGCCCGCGCGGATGAAGGTGAGTGTGACCTCGTCGCCTTCCTTCTGGTTGCGCACCAGCACGCTGAGCTGCACCTGATGGATCAAAACTTGGTCATTGAGCTTGAGCAGCACGTCGTGGGACTTGAGCACTGACGCCGCGGGGCTGTCAGGAACCACCTCGACCACAACCAGGCCGGTGTCCTTCTGTAAGCCGAGTTGCTCGGCCAATGTCCCGTCAACCGGGGCAGATTGCACGCCGAGAAAAGTGACTGTCTCCATTTCACGGTGACCAACCCCTTCGTGAATGAATTTCATGCGGCGTTCGATCTTGGGCTCGGCACCGGGCGCATCGTCCGTAGTGGCGATGACGCGGATTTCTTTTTTAATTTCCTGTTTCGGGGCTGTTCCCACCCGAGTTTGACCTTGCAGGACTGGCATCGCCAGGATGAATCCGGCGATTGGGATGATGTAACTGAGGGTTGTTTTCATGGGATGATTTTGGGGTTGATTTTCACTGGAAATAGACGGGGACGACGCGCACCTCGTCACGCGGCACAGACCAGCGCAACGAGGCGTTGGTCCGCGGATTGAGCCAAGTGATGGTGTCCACATACGAATTGCGCACGCGGCGCGCCTTGGCGCCGTTGTTTAGTGTTATCACCCCATCGTCCTGCGAGGCATAGAGCAGATTTTCGGCGGCAACCGGCTGGAATTCCTCGGTCGCAACAGCCGGGACCGGTGCTTGCTGGGCCAGCGTCACGGCCGGTGCCGCAAACTGGGTTGATCGGAACCAAGGGGCGAAAGCCAGGGCTAGGGCGGCAGCCGCAGGCAATGCGACCCACGCCCAGACTGCACGGCGACGCGGTGCCAGTTTGGCAGCGAGGTGGGCCTGCAACTCCGGCGACGGAGCGCGCGGACGCAGGCGCTTCAATTCGTTTTCGAGTTGGTGTAGTTCGTCATCCATGGCAGTCGGCGTGGGTCAGTTCCTTGCGCAGGCTCGCCAGTGCATAGCGGTAACGCGATGCGGCTGTATTGAGCGGAATGTCCAGTTGGCGGGCGATTTCCTCAAATGTGAGTTCTCCCCAGATTTTGAGCAGGAGTACTTCGCGCTGCTCAGCGGACAAACGGCGGAGGGCGGCCTCGATGGCGACGCGCCGGTCGTCGACCTCAGCCAGCGGTTCGAAGATGGTCTCGGTTTCCGCCAGCCCGCCGTTTGCCAGTTTTTCTCTGCCGACCCGGCGCTGGTCGCGGCGGGCAAGATCAAAGGCGGCGCGTCGCACGGATGTAAGCAGCAGCGCCTGGGGATCGCCTCCGAGCGCGCGTTGGTGCCGCCAATAACGGACGAAAGCTTCCTGCACCACGTCCTCGGCGTCGGCCAGCGAACGGGTCCAATGCCGTGCGCAGAGCAGCAGTTTTGGTCCGTAGAGCTGAAACCAATTCTTCCAAGATTCATCGTTGGCAATTGCCTCCATGCAGTCGGTTCGGGTGGGTTGCCTAAAAAGCGTCATCGGACCGGCATTTTGTCTACCCCAGCTGCAATTTGTTTCCCAGCCTGCATTGATTCCTTGTCCAAACACAAAAAAGCCCGGAGTCGGCAGACTCCAGGCTGAGATGGGTTGGCGGCAATATGGCCGTGGATTACCTTCTGCTCAGCGACCGCTTGCCGTGAAGACGATATTCGAGGGCGGTCACCGCCGCTACCGCAAGCACAGCCACGTAACCAATCAGGCTGTCAGCGGCAATGGGGTGGCGTGCATTGTAAAGGAAGAGACCGATCGCCGTGGTGCTAACCGTGATGACCGATATCAGAATGAGTTTCTTGTTCATAGTTTTTGGCCGTCAATTTCGACGGTGCTCAGAGTATAGCTTAGCTTTACAATAATAATAATAGTCATTATTTATTTTTATCATCGTATTATCTTATGGAATTATATCAACTTCGTTATCTCGTAGCTGTCGCTGAAGCTGGCAATTTTACCCGCGCGGCCGAAAAATTATTCGTAACTCAACCTACTTTAAGTCAACAGATTATCAATCTTGAACGCGAACTTGGACATAAGTTTTTCCACCGTTTAGGTCGCAAGGCAGTGCTCACCGAAGCCGGCACCATTTTCATGGACCGCGCCCGCCGCATTTTATTTGAGGCCGACAATGCCGCCAAAGAACTCCAGGATGATCCTGGGTTGGAGCGTCGCATCCATGTAGGTGCTATTCCGACTGTTGCGCCCTATTTACTGCCACCATTGATCGCTCTGTGCCGCAAAAAACATCCTAACCTGCAAATCAGCATCCGTGAGGATTTTAGACCTCAATTGGTGCGCGGTGTCCTCGAGGGCGAACTGGACTTGGCCATCACAGCTCAGCCAGTTACCAATAAGCAAGTAGCGGTTGAGTTGCTCATGACTGAGCCACTTACTCTGGTGGTCAACCGTGGGCACCCGCTTACTTTATGTAATCGCGTTGTATCCAACGACCTAGCAGGCGAAACATTTGTGCTCTTGGGTAACGCCAGTTCCTTGACCGAGCAAGTTCAGAGTTTTTGCGGCGACCACAATATTGAACCCCGCGTTGGGTTCAGGTGCGCTCAGGTTTCAACCGTCAAATCACTTGTCGCCATTGGCGCGGGGATTTCGATCCTGCCCCGCGTCACCCGTGCCCGTGAGGATGTGGATTCGCTGGTCTACATCGAATTGGCGGATGCTTCGCCTACCCGCGAGCTTGTGACCATCCGCCACCTGCAGCGCTATCAAAGCCGCGGGGTCAGCCAATTCCTGAAATTGCTGCGCGAAAGCGTGCAGGAGCATCTGCTGCCCTGATTCTTGGGGCGGAGTTGCCCTTTGGCGGCTGAAGGTGAACCATGGCGGTTCATGTCTCAAACCGCCGCCACCGGCCGTCCAGCGTTGAATGAGCGCACCCTGTTGATGACCCTCGCGGCCATCCAGTTCACCCACATCCTGGACTTCATGATCATGATGCCGCTGGGAGCCGGCCTCATGCGGGTGTTCAACATTACACCGGGTCAGTTCAGCCTGCTGGTTGCCTCCTATGGATTCGCCGCGGCCGTGACCGGCTTTCTGGGAGGATTTGTGCTCGATCGTTTTGACCGGAAAAACGCCCTGCTCACGCTCTACATCGGCTTCGGTTGTTCCACCCTCGCCTGTGCGCTGGCCCCAACCTACGGGTTTCTGATGGCGGCGCGGCTCGCGGCAGGCGCCTTTGGCGGCGTCGCGGGTTCGTTGGTCACTGCAACCGTGGGCGATGCCATTCCGCCTGAGCGCAGAGGCCGGGCGATGGGCATGGTGATGACAGCTTTCCCCCTCGCCTCAGTCATGGGGGTGCCGGTCGGTCTCACGCTTGCCACTTGGTTTGAATGGCATGCCCCGTTTTTCCTGCTCGCAGGGTTGAGCGCCATCGTCTTCGTCATCGCGTTGCGTGTCCTGCCCCATGTCGCCAGTCATCGCAGCGATGTCCACCCCCTGCGACAGATGTTTGAGATTCTCACCCACCGGGTCCATGTGCGCGGTTTTCTGCTCAGCGCCCTGCTGGTGTTTGCCGGCGCCAGCATCATTCCTTTCATGGCACCCTCGATGGTGGCCAATGTGGGCCTGCGCGAATCCCAGCTGCCGCTCATCTATTTCTTCGGCGGGGCCTGCACTTTTTTCACCACTCCTTGGATCGGCCGCCTGACCGACCGGCACGACAAGTTTCATGTCCTCGCTTGGATCACCTCGGTTGCCGTGATCGCAGGACTAATTGTAACGCAATTGAAAATTACCCCGCTGCCATTGACCCTGGTCGTCACCACGCTGTTTTTCATCGCCATGTCCGGCCGCTTTGCCCCAGCGATGGCGATGGTCACCAATGCGGTCGAAGCCCGCTATCGCGGCGGCTTCATGAGTGTGAATTCGGCCTTGCAACAGGCCTCCGGTGGTCTGGCCAATGTCGTGGCGGGCCTGCTCATCCACCGCGATGCCGCGGGTCATCTGCTCGGCTATCCGCTGGCCGGCTATGTCGCGACTGCGGCCTTTGGGCTGACGGTCGCCCTAGCTGCATGGTTGCGGGCCGCCGCCCCGCATGCCGCGCGAAATCCCCGGCCGGCGCCCCCGGCCGAACCGGCGATGTAAGAGCGTTGCGCGCCCGTGCGCCGTCCCTATTCTCCTCTCATGTCCGCTCCCGCCAGTGCCATCGCCGCGACCCCGGCCACAGCCCGCCAGCTCTGCCGGCCGGAACTGCTGGCACCGGCTGGCGATTGGGATTGCGTGCGTGCAGCCGTCGAAAACGGCGCCGACGCGATCTATTTCGGCCTCGATCGCTTCAACGCCCGCATGCGTGCGAAGAATTTCACCCAAGCCGATCTGCCGGCGTTGATGGCATTTCTGCACCGGCGCGGATTGCGCGGTTATGTGACTTTCAACACCCTCGTCTTCACCAATGAACTCGCGGACGCGACGGATTTCTTGCGCTCCCTCATCAGGTCCGGGGTGGACGCCGCCATCGTGCAGGACGTCGGGATCTGCCGCATCATCCGCGCCCTCTCACCGGATTTTCCCATCCACTGCTCCACGCAGATGACCATCACCAGTGAGGCGGGAGTGGATTTTGCCCGCGACCTCGGCACCCAGCTTGTCGTGCTCGCGCGGGAAAATTCGCTCGCTGACATCACCAGGATCAACGACGCCCAAGCATCTGCCGCCGTCCGGCTGCCGCTGGAGGTCTTTGTCCACGGCGCGCTTTGCGTCGCCTTCTCCGGCCAGTGCCTCACCAGTGAAGCCCTCGGCGGGCGCTCCGCCAACCGGGGCGAATGCGCCCAGGCCTGCCGTCTGCCCTACGACCTCATTTGCGATGGCCAGTTGGTTCCGCTCGGCGACAAACGCTATCTTTTGAGCCCACAGGACCTCTCCGGGCTGGAGGTGTTGCCTGAACTCGTGCGTGCCGGCATCGCCTCCCTCAAGATCGAGGGCCGCCTCAAGAGTCCGGAATATGTGGCGAGCATTACGCGGGTCTACCGGCAGGCACTCGACCAAGTGATGGCCGACTTCGGCGGCGCCACGGCGCCCAAGTTTGCTCCCGATTCCTCCCGCTACGAATTGGAAATGTCGTTTTCCAGGGGCCTGTTCACCGGCTGGTTGCGCGGCACCGACAACCAAGCGCTGGTCCACGCCCGCTTCGGCACCAAACGGGGCGTTTTTATTGGCCCGGTCTCACGGGTGGACGGAGAAAGTGTCACCCTCCGGCTGGCGACCCCGCTCAAGCCCGGTGATGGCGTGGTCTTTGACGATGGCAAACCAGCCGAACGCGAGGAGGGTGGTCGTATTTATCAGGTCGAAACGCAAGGCGGAGAAACGACGCTCCGCTTCGGTCACGGCGACATCAACTGGCACCGTGTGCGCAGTGGACAGTTGCTCTGGAAAACGAATGACCCCGCGCTTGACCGCGAGCTGCGCGCCACCTTCGCGGGCGAAAAAATCCGCTTTCAGCGCCCCATTGATCTCGAGGTGCACGGCCGGGCTGGCACCGCGCTGACCCTCATCGCCAACGATCGTCACGGGCATGTTGTCCGGCTCGACTCTGCCGTGCCCCTCGCCGCCGCTGAAAAGCAACCCCTGTCATCTGAGCGCTTGCGCGAACAGCTTGGCCGGCTCGGCGGCACACCCTTCAAGCTTGGCGAATGCAAATCCCTACTGGAGGGCGACATCATTCTACCCGTGAGCGAACTCAACCGCCTGCGGCGTGACGCCGCGGTCGAGCTTGAGCGCTTGCGCGCGCTGCCCCAACGATGGACCTTGCGCGATCTCAGCCCAAGGACGGACTACCGCCACAACTCAGCCGCGCCAGCCACGCCCGAGCTCATTGCGGTCATCCGCGGCCTCGATCAGCTCGACGCCGCCTGGTCGGCAGGCGCCCGCACGATTTACTGCGAGTTCGAAAACCCCAAGCACTACCGCGACGCCGTCGCCTGTTTCCGCGAACTGCAGGCACAAGACCCTGACTCCACTATCTGGGTCGCACCGCCACGCATCTTCAAGCCCGGCGAGAAATGGATTCTCGATCAAGTGCGTTCCTCCGCCGCCGACGGTTACCTCGTCCGCAACCACGACCATCTCGTTTATTTCGCCGGAGACCGCAAACGCGGCGATTTCTCCCTCAACGTGGCCAATCCCTGGACCGCTGAATACTTTCTGCACCGTTACGGGCTGGAGCGGGTCACGGCCAGCTATGATCTCAACATCACGCAGCTCGAGGCCTTGCTACAAGCCGCCCCCGGAGCGTGGTTCGACATCACCATTCATCAGCACATGCCGATGTTTCATCAGGATCATTGCGTGTTCTGCGCTTTTCTTTCCGACGGCAAGGACTACCGCGATTGCGGCCGCCCCTGCGACACCCGCCGGGTGGCCCTCCGCGACCGCGTCGGGGCGGAACTGCCGCTTCGCGCCGATGCCGGTTGCCGCAACACTGTTTTCAACAGCCGGGCCCAGACCGGTGCCGAATTTGTCGCCCGCCTGCTCGAACTTGGCGCCCGCACTTTCCGCATCGAGTTTCTCAACGAGGACGCAGCAGCAGTGGCGGCGACGGTGACGCGTTACACCCAGCTGCTGAACGGCAAAATTTCGGGCGCAAATCTTTGGCGCGAACTCAAGCTCATCAACCAACTCGGCGTCACTCGCGGCCAGATGGACACCCCCGCACAGATGATCCACCGCAAGGGCTGAGCGGGCCGCTGGAAGATTCTTCTCCGGGGTGGGCTCAGACCTCCGTCCCGTGACTAGCGCTTGCCGGCAGCATAAAGTGGAAGTCACAGCCCTCACCTGGCATGCTGTGGCACGCGATGCTGCCACCGTGCGCCACGACGATCTCACGGCAAATCGCGAGACCGAGCCCGGCGCCCTTTTTAGCCTGACTGGGCACCCGGTAGAATTTTTCAAACACCCGCTGTTGGTGCTCCTCCGCGAGGCCCGGTCCGTGGTCCCGCACCCCGAAGCGTACAAATCCGTGATCTGCCGGCTCCGTGTAGAGTTCGATTTCGCCGCCCATCGGGGAATACTTGGAGGCGTTCGTCAGCAGGTTGATGAAGACATGCCGGATACTGTCACGATCCATCGGCACCGCGTCGCACCCCGGGGCTGCGTGCACCGTGAGGTTCTGGCCGGCCGCGGTGAGAAGCGGAAGAATTTCCCGCGCCAAGTTTTCAAACAACCCATCGATGCCCACCTTTTCTAGATGCGGCCGGGCCACACCGCTCTCAATCCGGCTGAGGTCGAGCAAGTCGTCCAGAATCCGCAACAAGCGGTCGGTATCGTCGCGAGCGGTCTCGGCGAGTTCGCGTTGGCCCGCAGTTAGGCTCCCCAGTTGCTGTTCGAGCAGGAGGTAAACCGACAGGCGCAGGCTCGTGAGCGGTGTCTTCAACTCGTGACTGACAGTGGCCACCAGATTGCTCTTCGCGTCGTCGAGCAACCGGAACTTAGTGACATCCTGCAGCACCACTGCCGCACCGCGGAAATCCGTCAGCGTGTCACCGATGGCGAGAATGCGCGGCAGATAGTGCCGGTCGCGCACCGTCACGACCCGGTTGTAATCGGTCGGCAGGTAATGGGTGCCCGTCGCCAACACCGCCTGGAGCGGGTGGGCCAGTGCCTCCGGAAATCCGCGTGCGAACTCTGGCGTCGCGGCCAGGGTCTCGGCCGCAGGATTGCGCACCTCCAGCGCACCGGTGCACGAAACCACAAACAGCGGGTCGGGGGTGGACGTGAGCGTCGCCTCCATCGTGCGCTGCGCCCGGCGGGCTTTCTCCGTCATCGCGTCGCGGTAGATGCGCAATTTCGCCGCCATGGTGTTGAAGGTGCGGGCCAAGGCGCCGATTTCGTCGTTTGAAGTCACGGGCACATCGTGGTCGAGGTTGCCTTCGCCCAGAGCTGCGGCAGAGATCGTGAGCCGCTGGATCGGCTGCAACAGCCCCCGCCCCAACGCCCAGGCAAAAAGAAACGCCAGTAGCACCGCGATGGTCACGCCGACGCCGAAGACCGTGGTGGTCCGCGTCGTCAGCTGGCGGGCCATGTCCTCTGCGCGTTGCAGGTTGCCCGCATCATGCTCGGTCAGCCGGTCGATTGTGCGCAGCACGGAATAGAGCGCCGCCTCGTCGGCCTTCATGAGGGCAAGCGGTCGCAGCGAGGCGGCTGTGGCGGAGGTGCCGCGGCCGGCCAGCCGCTGCAGGGCCACCTCCACGTCCTGCAGCTGGGCCGTGCGTTCTGCCCCGCCTCCAGGCGAACCAAGCTGGTGCTGAAGCAGGGTCTGGCAGGCGCCACGCACGGACTCGAATTCCGCCCGGTTGCCGGATGTATCGGCCGCGCGCAACTGGCGCAGCGCGCTTCCAAGCCGGTTGGCCTCGTCCTTGAGTTGCTGCGCCACAATGAGCCCGCGGGCGTTCGCCACAACCACTGCCGCGACAGATTTACCCAGCGCTTGCGTCGTCCATACCGCGTAGGCACCTACGGCTGAGAGCAGAATCAGCAGCAGCATGAACCCCAGAAGCAGGCGGGTGCGCAACATGGCGGGAATCCTCAGACGAGGCCGAGTTTCTGACGTTTGCGGTAAAGGGTGGCGGGGTCGATACCGAGGGTTTTCGCCGCTTCATCGAGGTTGCGCGAGAAGGCGAGCACGCGGTGCAGGTGCTCGGCCTCCAGGGCCTCAAGGGTCACCCGCGCCCCCACGGCGATGCCGGGGTCGGGCACCGCGGCGAATCCCTCCGGCAGATCGCACAACTCGATGGCTTCGCCTGAACAAAGGATGACGGCACGCTCGACCACGTTGCGCAACTCCCGCAGATTACCGGGCCAGGCATAGCCAGCCAAGGCCATGTGCACCGCGGGCGAGAACGAGCGCACGGGTTTGCCCATGCGACTAGCGAAAAATTTTCGATAGCCCTCTGCCAGTCGTGACAGGTCAGCTGGCCGCTCCCGCAAGCCTGGCAATATGACACTGATGACATTGAGCTGGCAAAACAGATCCTCGCGCAAGCGGCCGGCCATGATCTCATCGGCCGGGTTGCGATTGGTCGCAGCCATCACGCGCACCCTGGCGCGGCGGGGGAGCGGCTCGCCGACCCGTTCGTATTCTCCCTCCTGCAACAGGCGCAGCAGCTTGGGCTGAATGAGGGTTGGCAACTCGCCGATTTCGTCGAGAAACAGCGTCCCACCCTCGGCGGCGGCGACCAGGCCCTTCGTATCAGCAATGGCACCGGGGAAAGCGCCCTGAACGTGACCGAAAAGTTCGCTCTCCGGCCAATCTCGCGACAGGCTCGGGCAGTTCACGGTGACAAAAGCGGCATCACGTTGCGGGCTGCGCCGGTGCACCTCGCGCGCCAACGTGCTTTTGCCTATGCCGCTCGGTCCGAGCAGGAGGATGGTGGCAGGGGTCGCCGCCGCCTTGAACAACACCGCCTGCGCGCGCTGCACCGCCAGTTCGGGCGACTCAAGGTCCAAGGCCGGCGATTCGTCAGCCAGCTGGTTCTCCAGCGATCGGAGGTGATGTTGCATCGCGCTGGTCCGCTCGATCTTCGCCAACACTGTCCGTACCTGGTCGGGCGTGAAGGGCTTCGGAATAAAATCACATGCCCCGCGACGCATAGCCTCCACGGTACTGGTGATGGTAGCGTAAGCGGTGAACATCACAACCGCGAGTGAAGGCTGCAACTTGAGTAGCTTTTCTAGCTCCGCGAGACCATCCTCCTGTCCAAGTTTGAGGTCGAGAAAGCAGGCATCAAAGGCCTCCGCCCCCAGCAGGGCGAGGGCCCGCGCCCCGTTCGGCGCCTCGACGCCGGTGTGGCCGGCGGTTTCAACGGCAATGCGGGTGGTTTTGCGAATGCGGGCTTCGTCATCAACGATCAGGACGCGCATGGTGGGTGTTTTAGTGGGGATAGCCCGTGGCCGGGCGCAGGTGCCAGACTGTCTCGTCGTCTTCGACCCTGAAGCCGCGGCCCAGTTCCGCAGCGATTTGTTTTGCCCGCGGTGCATTCTGCTGTGGAATCCGGCGACTCGGACCGCCCTCGCCATGTCTCCCGTCAACTCCCCCCAGCCTCAGGCCGCCCCGCCTCTCGGCACCCCGGTCAAGCTCACCGATCTTGAAATCAAGGACGCCCAACTGATTTTCAATTTGGCGTGGGAGGACCTACTGGCGGACTTCGGCCGCGACAACCTGAGATTCCCAAAGGAGATCATATTGCTCGGCGGCGCACCGGGCGCCGGCAAGGGCACCAACACCGGTTTCATCGCCAAAACACGCGGCCTCACCTGCCCGCCCATCGTAATCAGTGCTCTGCTCGACTCTCCTGATGCCAAACGCCTGAAGGATGCTGGCAATATGGTCGGCGACCGCGAGGTTGTCAGCTTGCTCCTGCGCGAACTGATGAAACCCGCCTACCGCGACGGCGTCGTCCTTGACGGTTTCCCGCGCACCCAAGTGCAGGTCGAATGTCTCAAACTCCTGGTGGATTGCATGCATCAGCTACGCCGTGAATTTTACGGCACGCCCCTCAGCGTCCATTTCCGCCAGCCCACGATTCACATCATGGTGCTCTTTGTGGACGAAAAAGAGTCAGTCGCCCGCCAGCTCAAGCGCGGTCGTGAAACCATCGCCCACAACAACGAGGTCCGGCGCACCGGGGTCGGGATTGTCTGGGAGGATCGCACCACGGACCATGACGAGAGCCTCGCCCGCCGCCGTTACCGCGTGTTTAAGGAGCAGACGTGGGATGCCCTCCAGTCACTGAAGGAACTCTTTCACTACCACTTTATCGACGCACAGGGCCCGATCGAGGAAGTGGAGCAGAACATCCTCAAGGAACTCCAATACCAGAGCACGCTTGAGCTCGACCCCCGCACACACGATCGGCTGCGCAGCATCCCCGTCGCGAGCGATATCATCGTCCATGCCCGCCAGGAACTGGTGAAGCGGCTCGACAGTTACGAATTCGAGCACACTGGCATCTTCGCCAAAGTCACCGCCTTCATCGAGACCAAGATCATGCCCATCGTGCTGAAGCACGCCATCTCCGGCGTCGCACTCATCAACACTGAGCACGTACTGCTGGATGATCCGCTCGCCCTGGCCATGCTGATCGATGTGTTTTCCGAACGCGGCTACCATGCGGTGGTGGATATCCACCGCATCGATGTGCCGGAAAAATTCGACCCCGCCACCAGCGCCATCACGTGCCGGGTCAAAAAGGTCTTCCGCATCCAGATCCGGTTCCGGGGTTCGGAAATCCGCCGCGGGTAACCAGGCCGCGCCCAAGGGGACGGCAAAGGCCTGCTGGCCGCCACCAGCATCGCCCCGGTCCGGACCTGACGCGAATAAAGTTTGTCAGCCGCGCGGTGTCTTTGGCCCACGCGGTTTTTTATTCGTAGCGCAAGGCCTCGATGGGATCGAGCGACGCGGCCTTCCACGCGGGATAAAACCCGAAGCCGACCCCGATACCGGAGCAAACCACCAGGCCGATGACCGCCCAGTTCCACGGAAAAACCACACTGGCCTTGAGCATCAGGGCCACCCCATTGCCGCCGGCCACGCCGAGCAGGATGCCCATCACCCCGCCGGCGAGTGAAATGGCGACCGCCTCGACGAGAAATTGCACCAGAATGCTGTGCTTGCGCGCGCCGATGGATTTGCGAATGCCGATTTCCTTCGTCCGTTCGGTCACACTGACCAGCATGATGTTCATGATGCCGACCCCGGCGGCGAGGAGGGCGATGCCGCTGATGACAAATGATCCGGCTGCGATCACGTCGGCGACCTTGGCGAAGGCACCGATGAGCGAGTCGTTGGAGTAGAGTTCAAAATCGTTTTCATCCTCGGGCTTCAGATTGCGCACAATGCGCATGGCGGTGATCGCCTTGTCGATGGTCTCGTTGTAGACGAGCTGGCTGGCGGCCTGGGTGGCGATGTTGATGGACACCTGCTCGCTGCCGTAATCGTTGAGATAGCGGGTAAGCGGGACCATGCCGATATCGTCCTGGCTATTGCCAAACTGACTGCCTTTTTCTGCGAAGGTGCCGATGACGGTGTAAGTGCGCTCCTTGATCTTGATCATCTTGCCGAGCGGATTCTCGGCGGGAAAAAGTCTTTTCACGATGCCCTGTCCGATAAGGATGACGGGGCGGGCCAGTTCGATGTCGTCGGGCGTAAAGTTCCGGCCTTGGTCGATGGTAAACTGGTTGGCGGCCAGAAAGTTCTCGTTGGTGCCGCCAAAGGTGAGGCCGGGCGTGGTTTTGCGGCCGTTATACACCGCCTGCCCGCCGCCAGTCTGATCGAAGGTCTTGAGACAGATCACATCCGAAGTTTCAGCAATCAGCTGCTGGTAACGCATGGCCTGGGTCAGGGTGATGTCCCGCCGCAATTGGTAACGCCGGCGCTGGGAGCCATCGCCGCCCCCCATGGCCGGATATTTGGCAAACTGAAACATATTGGTGCCGAGAAAACTGAGGCCTGTCTCGATGGAATTGCGCAATGCCGCCACTGCCGTCATGACGCCGATGACGGAAAACACGCCGATGGTGATACCCAGCATGGTGAGAATCGACCGGAGCTTGTTCACGCCGAGCGAGCTGAGCGCCATCTTGAGAATCTCGAAGAGTTTCATGGGCCGAACGGAGAAGATTTCATTCGTAACGCAGGGCCACGACCGGATCGAGCCGCGACGCCCCGTAGGCCGGGGTAAAGCCGGAAATGATGCCAGTGATCACGGACACCAGCATGCTGACCAGCACCAGGTCGGGTGAAAATTCCACGGGAAAGTTGGGTGCCTGGATCCTAATGCCGATGAACATGAGGTAGGACACCACCATGCCAACCACCCCGCCGATAAGACAGATGGAGACGGCCTCGATGAGGAATTGCATGAGGATGCTGCGGCGGCGGGCCCCGAGGGCTTTGCGGGTGCCGATCTCCTTGGTGCGCTCCTTCACGCTGACAAAGGTGATGTTCATGATGCCGATGGCTCCGACGAAAAGTGCCAGGCCCGTGATAAAGAGACCCGCCATGGCGATGCCCGACTTTACGGGATCGAGTTGAGCCTTGAACGCCTGCTGCTCGTTGATGGAAAAATTGTCGCGTTCACCGGGCAGTTGGCCGCGCACGCGGCGCATGGCCCCGGTGAGCTCCTCCTTGGCCGCGATGAGCATGGTCTTGTCCCTGACCTTGACCCGGAGCTGTCCGCCGCGGCGGGTGCCGAAATATTTCTGGTAGGCGTTCAGTGGCATGACCACCTGATTGTCGAAGCTGAAGAGGCCGAGGAACTCGCCCTGCTTGGCAAACACGCCGACGACCATGAAGGGATGTCCCCCGATGATGACTGTCTCGTCGAGGGGTGAGCGGCCGGGAAAGAGCGCCTCGGCCACGTCATAACCCAGCACGCAAACTTCGCGGCCGGCGCCGGCCTCGGTGTCGTTGAACAAGCGGCCCTCCTGATACTCGACACTGTTGATGCGCACGTAATCTGCCGTGGTGCCAAGATTAAACACATTGCTGACCTTGGCATCCCCGTATTTCACCGAGGATCCCCGGCCCACCACCGGCACCGCAATCTCCAGCAGGCTGTTGGGCGTGGCGGTGATGATGCGGTTCAACGCCTCGGCGTCTCGGGGTCGGATGTTGGGGCGGTTGTTGTAATTCCACCAGTCCTCGACGGGGCCCCAGGGCCATTTTTCCACGTAGAGCACGTCCTCCCCCAGCATGGCGAGGCTGTTTTGAAATCCCGTATCGATGCCGCGAATGGCTGTGCCCATGAGCGTGACCGCCACGATACCGATGATGACACCCAGCGCGGTAAGGATGGAACGCATCTTGTTCGCCCGGATTTGGGCGAACGCAATGCGGAAGGACTCGATGAACTCGTAGAGGAAGCGGGCCATTTAGTTGCGGTTTCGCGTTTTGCTGGTCGCGCGCAGCGTTTAGATCAGATTTTTCGTTCGTCCGATTCGATCAGACCGTCGCGCAAACGGACAATGCGCCGGGCATGCTTGGCAATATCCTCCTCGTGCGTGACGACAAAGATGGTGTGGCCCTGTTCGTAGAGTTCCTCAAGGAGCTGCATGATTTCCTCACCGGTGCGGGAGTCGAGGTTGCCGGTCGGCTCGTCGGCGAGGATGATGGAGGGATTATTGACCAGCGCGCGGGCAATGGCGACACGCTGGCGCTGGCCACCGGAAAGTTCGTTGGGTTTGTGTCCCATGCGATCGCCCAAACCGACATTTTGCATCGCCCGGATCGCCCTTTTGTGGCGCTCCTCCGGGCCGACTCCCGCGTAAATGAGCGGAAGCTCGACGTTGGCCAACGAGGTGGAGCGCGGCAGGAGGTTGAAGGTCTGAAAGACAAAACCAATCTCCCGGTTGCGAATATCGGCCAGCTCGTCGTCGGTCATGGCGGAAACGTCTCTGCCGGCGAACTGGTAGTGCCCGCTGGTCGGCGTATCGAGACAGCCGAGCATGTTCATGAGCGTCGACTTGCCTGAGCCGGAGGGACCCATGATGGCGAGGTATTCGTTGCGATGAACCTTGAGCGCGACGCCGCAGAGCGCGTGCACGGTTTCTTCGCCCATTTTGTAGAGCTTGGTGACGCCCTGAATGTCAATGACGAGGGCGCCGGGCTGCCGGTAATTGCGCCCGGGCGCAGTAGTAGTGGCTGAAATCATGGGAATGTGGGGGTGACCTGGCTTGACCTCAGGCCGCTCGGGGTGGGTCGGAAGGAACCCGCCCCTCCCGCTTACTTGTTTTCGTCTTTTTTGGGCTTATCGAGTTTGACCTTGGCACCGTCCTTGAGCTTGCGGCTGATGGCGGCATAACTGCCGGAGACAACCTCATCGCCAGCAATGACGCCGCTCTTGACCTCGATGTGGCTGTTGTCGGCGATGCCAGTCTCGACGGAGCGCATCACGACCTTGTCGCCCTGCTTGATGAAAGCCACGCGTTGCAACTGGCCACGGTTACGCCGGGCTTCCTCCCGCTCACTGGTGAGTTCAAGATCGTTGCCGGAACGTTCCTTGGCCTCCTTGGCTTTGGCCTGCTGGATTTCCTCGGTGGTCTTGCCGCCAGCGGCACGGACGGTGACGCTCTGAATCGGGACCGCGATGACATTCTCAACTGTCTGGGTCTCGATGTCCACGGTCGCGCTCATGCCGGGGCGCAACTGGACCTCGCGGTCCTTGATGCTGATCTTGACCAGGAAATTTGTGACTTCATCCGAGGCGGATTGGGCGGCGGATTGCACGCCCGCCGTGATGGCCGAACTGCTGATTTCATTCACCGTGCCGGCAAACTTGCGCCCGGTGAACGCATCCACGGTCACGATGGCGGTGTCGCCCGTCTTGACGTTGATGATGTCGTTTTCATTCACCTTCACGCGCACCTCCATGTTGTCGAGATTGGCGAGGCGCATGATCTCGGTGCCGGCGAACGCGCCGGTGCCGACCACCCGCTCGCCCACTTCGCTCGTCAGGGAACTGATGCTGGCGTCCATCGGCGAGTAGATGGTGGTCTTGGCCAGCGAATCGCGGGCCTGGCTGAGCGAGCCCTCGGTGCGCCGGATTTGCGCGAGGGAGGAATCGAACTCGGCGGCCGCGACGTCAAAATTGGTCTTGATCGCAATATAATCGGCATCGGAAACGAGTTTTTTCCCATAGAGCTCCTGGGCTTGCTTGAAGTCCTGCTCGGCCTTGGTGAGCCGGGCCTGACTCAGGACACTGGCCGCCTTGGTGGAAGCGAGCGCGGCCTCCTGTTGCTCCAACTGCGCCTCGTAAAAGTCCGGCTTGATGCGGACGAGCAGGTCGCCCTTCTTCACGCTCTGGCCTTCCACCACGGGAATTTCGATCAGTTCGCCCGCCACTTCGGGGGAGATCTTAACCTCGACCTCCGGTTGAATCTTCCCCGTGGCAGTAACGAGGTGGGTGATGGTTTTGACCATCGCCTTCTCGATGGTGACCACCGTGCCGGCGTCCTTGTTGCGGCTGGTGAGAATGCCGGCAGTGATGAGGCCGGCCAGCAGCACGGTGCCGCCGATGACAAGCCATTTTTTTCTGGACTTGCGGCGAGGGGCGGCAGCTGGAATGGAAGCGGTGGAGGGAACTTGGTTCATGGGACTCGGTTTGCGAAGTTGAAAGGCTTGGCGACGGATGCCGTGGTCAGTGTGGTCGGCAGTCCATTCCAGCAGAAGCTAAAAAAAGTGGAGGGGCCCACAACGACCCCTCCACCACACACAACTGACACTATGAGCTAAGCAGTAGACTGTCGATGCCAGCGAAATGGCAGTCCTGTCCGCAACCGATTCCACGTCGGCCACGCAGGAGCGCAGCACGACGAAGCAAGGATGGCATGCAGGGGAACAACTCGCTGACATGTCCCGACAACACGCTCTCCTGGGAAAAGTTACACGAAACTTTGATGAACGGGCCGGACGACGGATGGACGGGTTAGAGTTGCCCGACCTGCGGCTGCGCGAACCACGACACATTGAGCGCACTTCTGGCCGGCGATGAAGCTGGCGCGCGTGCGGGGGGCGGCAGACAGCTACCGCGAGTGCACGGCCCATAGCGCCGCACCGACGATGCCGGCCCTGTTGAGCAGTTTGGCGGGCACCAGCTTCGCGCGGGTCTCCACATGGGGGAAAAACTTGTGGTGCTTTGCGCTCACACCACCGCCGATGATGATGCGTTCGGGCCAGAGCAGGGCCTCTAGGTCGCGGATGTATTTGCCCAGCCGGCGCCCCCACACTTCCCACGACAGCTCCTCCCGGTCACGCGCGGACACCGCGACAAATTTTTCTGCCGATTTGCCCTTCCAGACGAGATGGCCGAGTTCGCAGGGTGTGACGACGCCCCCGTGCGCCAGCGCAGTGCCCACGCCGGTGCCAAGCGTGAGCAGCAACGTCTTGCCCTTAAAACCGCGGCCGGCGCCAAATCTCATCTCGGCGAGCGCGGCGGCGGCGGCGTCGTTGATCAGTGCAACTCGACAGCCGGTCGACTTGCCAAAGAGCTTCACCGCATCGCAGCCAATGAACCCCGGGTGAAGGTTTGCTGAAGTCATGATGTGCGGGCCTTGAATCACGCCGGGAAACCCCATGCCAATCAAACCGCGCCATTGGAAATGCTGTGCAATTTCCGCCACGACGCGCGCCATCATTACTGGGGAAAGATGCCGCGGGGTCGCGATGCGGTGGCGCTCGGCGAGGAGTTTTCCGGTCTTGGTGTTGACCGGGGCGCCCTTGACCGATGAGCCGCCGATGTCGATGCCAAGTGCATTCATGCGGTTGGCAGCCTCACCTTCCCCGTAGCTATTGGCAATGCCCGTGTCCGTCCGCTCCGTGGGCGTGGCCATGGCTCATCTCCTCGCTGGTCGCCGCCCGGGCCGCGACGATCTCAATGTCAAAGGAGAGATCCACCCCGGCCAGTGGGTGGTTTGCATCAAGCGTGACGTGGTCGCCGTCGATGGCCACGACTGTGACCACTGGCGCAAACCGGTCCGAGCCGGCTTGAAACTGGTCGCCAACCTTGAGTTTTCCCTCGACAGGCAACTGCGCCCGTCTGACCGACTGCACTTGGCCGGGGTCGCGGGCACCGTAGGCGCGGGTCGCGGGCACCTGCACGCGGGTTTTGGTCCCGACCGGCAAACCGCGCAACTGCTCGTCCAGTCCTTCAATGATCTGACCCGCGCCCTCCAGATAGACGACGGGGGCGCCACCTGCCGAGGTGTCGAGCACGCAGCCTGCAGGGTCACGCAGGGTGTAGTGGAAAGAGACGACGTTTCTGTTCATGTTTCCTGGCGGAGAATCACCAGGGGCGGATGGTCGGTCACCCCGCGGTTCGAAAGCAAGCCCGTGAGCAGCGTGACCACCGCGACCGCCAGCACCGCCAGTGCCAGGGTGCCAACCGGCATGGCCGCAGAGGTCTTAAAGACAAACTTCGCCAGCAGCAGGTTGGCCGAGACGGCAAGCAGGCAGCCGACCAGCGCCGCCAACACGCCGAGGATCGCGTATTCCACCAATTGGATCTGCGTCAGCTGGCGGCGCGTGGCACCCAAGGTCCTGAGCAGCACGGTCTCCCGGATACGCTGGTAGCGGCCGGTCAGCACTGCGCCCGCGAGCACGATGACCCCGGTCGCGACCGTGAAAAGCGTCATGAATTGCACCACCAGGGCCACCTTGGAAAAAACCGCGTCAAAGGTCTGCAGCAGGAGCGTCAGATCGATGGCCGAGACGTTCGGAAACTCCCGCACGACCGCCTGTTGCAGCCGGGCTGAGTCCGCCGGCGTGACCGCGCGCAGTGCCACGACAAAGAATTTTGGTGCGGCCTCCAGCACGCCCTCGGGGAAGACTATGAAAAAGTTGGGTTGCATCCGCTGCCAGTCCACCTTGCGCACGCTGCCGACCCGGGTCATGAGCGGCACGCCCTGCACATCAAACTCCATCACGTCGCCCACCTTCAGGCGCATATCGCGGGCCAGCCTCTCTTCGATCGAGATGGGGATCACCGCCGCACCCTCCCGGACGCGGCCCGTGAACTTGCCATCAATGAGCGTCTCGGTGTCAGCGAGTCCGTTGCGGTAGGTGGAGCGGTATTCACGGCGCAGTGTCCAGCCCGGGGTGCGCATCGATTTGTCCTTCAGCAGTTCCTCGACACTGCGGCCGTTCAGTGAGCGGATACGCATGGTGATAATGGGCGCCTGCTGCCGCGCCGTGACGCCCGCGCCATTCAGCAGCCGATTCAGCGGCTCGATCTGATCGTCCTGAATGTCAAAAAACAGGAGGTTCGGTCGTCCGTTGCCGCCGGTGCCCTGGATTTGGTCAAGCAGTGTCGTGCGCGTGAGGTAGAGCGTCAGGATGAGAAACGTGCCCAGCCCCAGCGCGAGCAGGAGCAGGACCGTGCGGTTGTTCGGCCGGTAAAGATTGGCGACGCCCTGCCGCACCACGTAGGGCAACCGGCGCGGAAACCACCGGCGCGCCGCCCAGGCCACGAACTGCGCCAGCCCGGCCAAGACTCCGAACCCCACGCCCAGCGCACCGGCAAAGCCCAACCCCAGTGACAGGCTGCGCGTTTGCCAGACTGCGAAGCCGACAATGGCACCCACGATCAGCACCCCGAGCGTCACGCGCCACGGGTCCGTCCCCGCCGGCCGCTCCGCAAACGCCGACCGCAGCGCCACCAGCGGAGAAACCCGCCGCACGGCCAGCAGCGGCAGCATGGTAAAGAGCAGACAGATGACGAGGCCCGCGCCCATGCCGCGGGCCACCGCAGACCACGCCACAAAAAAATTCACCTCGAACGGCAGGAGCCCCGCGAGCAGGTGCGGCAGCGTCAGCTGCACCGCCACGCCGAGCGCGGCCCCGAGCATCGTGCCGAAGAGGCCCAGCCCGAGCCCCTGCACGAGATAGACCGCGAAGCTTTGCCGCGCACTCGCCCCCAGGCAGCGCAGCACCGCCACAGTGGTGATCTTCTGCCGGACATACACGTGGATGGCACTCGCGACCCCGATGGCGCCAAGGAACAGCGCCACAAAACCAACCAGGCTCAGGAACGCATGCACGTTGTCCAAAATGCGCCCGAGGTCCTGCTTGCGCTCCGCCACCGTATCGTAGCCCAGCCGCTCGGTGGCGAATTTCTCCCGCATTGCGCGCTCGACCGCCGCCGGGTCCGTGGCCGGGGGCAGTTTGAGCGAAATCCGGTGGCGCACGAGGCTGCCCGGTCCCGCCAGCTCTGTGGCCGGCAACTGGGCCAGCGGAATGAACGCCCGGGGTGCAAGCTGCGTGATCGCGGTGGATTCGCCCGGAACCTTGAGCACCGCGCCCAGCACGGTGAACGAGACCTTGCCCAGCCGCACCGTGTCGCCAACTTTCACGCCATACTGGTTGAGAAGTGTTTCCTCAAGAACGACCACCGGACCGCCGGACGCGAGCCGGGCGGATGCATCCGCTGGTCGCGTGAGAAACTCCCCGTAGAACGGAAATTTGCCGTCAACCGCCCGCACCTGCACCAGTCGCGTGCGGCTCCCGCCGCCGGCGGGGAAAACGATCATCGAGGAAAAGGTCACTTCCCGCGCCTGTTCACCCGTGAGACCATTGACATGGGCCTGCACCGCGGGCGCAATCGCCTGCCGCGAAGTGATGACCAGATCCGCCCCCAGCAACGCTTTGGCCTGGTCGTTGATCGCCTCGCGTAGATTGGCGCTGAAGGAGCCGATCGCCACCAGGGCGGCGATGCCGAGCACTACAGATAACGAAAACAGCGCCAGCCGGCGACGCGAGGCCCGCGAGTCCCGCCAAGCCATCTTTAGGATGAAATTCATGACACGGCATCACTCACCACCGCGCCGCCCCGCAGGCGGATGATGCGCTGGCAGCGATTTGCCAACTCGAGGTTGTGGGTGACGAGCACGAGCGTCGTGCCGTGCTCCCGGTTCAGGCCGAAGACCAGCTCGGCCATCGCCGCCGCCGTGTCGCCGTCGAGATTGCCGGTCGGTTCGTCACAAAAGAGCACCTTCGGTCCGTTCATGAACGCCCGCGCCAGCGCCACGCGCTGCTGCTCGCCCCCGGAAAGTTGCACAGGATAGTGGTCGCACCGCTCACCCAGCCCCACCCGCACCAGTAATTCGCGCGCATCGGCCTCGCGCCCCCCCTCCCCGCGCAACTCGACTGGTACCAGCACGTTTTCCAACGCAGTGAGTGTCGGGATCAGTTGAAAATTTTGGAACACGAAGCCGACATGTGCATTGCGCACCCGGGCGCGGGCGTCCTCGTTCAGTGCGCCGAGATCCTCCCCCGCCAGTCTCACACTCCCGCTCGTCGCCGTATCCAGTCCGGCACACAGGCCGAGCAGCGTCGTCTTGCCACTGCCACTGGGGCCGACAATGGCCAGGCTCGCCCCCGCCGGCAGGGTGAAACTTACCTCGTGCAACACGGTCAATGCACCTACCCCGGAGGTTGACGCGTATATCTTGGTGAGCCGCTCGACTTTCAGCATTATGTCCTCAGTCATGTTGCGAAGTGCTTACACAAATCACGAAATTGCACGAACGCTAGTTTAAGCGGTCGATTTTCCCCATGGGTGTCCGTCTGCTCCTTATATCCTGGGCTATTTCCCTCGGCCTCTCCGGCCTGCGGGCCGCCGAGCCGCGCACGGTCGTGTTTCTCGGCGACAGCATCACTGCCGGCTACGGCCTCGAAAACCCCGCAGCCGAGGCTTACCCGGCGCTGATTCAGGCAAAGATTAGCGCCACCGGCCTGCCTTACCGCGTGGTCAATGCCGGTGTCAGTGGCGACACCACCGCGGGAGGCCTGCGCCGGCTCGACTGGATTTTCCGTCAACGTGTGGATGTCATTGTCATCGCACTCGGCGGCAACGACGGCCTGCGCGGCGTCAATCCCGGTGTCACACGCGACAACCTGCAGGCGATCATTGACCATGCCCGCCAGAAACAACCGGCCATCCGCATCGTGCTCGCGGGCATGCAGATGCCTGCCAATATGAGCGGAGAATTCATGCAAAATTTTCGGGATATTTTCCCGGAACTCGCAGCCAGGAACAGCGTGAGCCTCGTGCCATTCCTGCTTGAGGGCGTCGGCGCCGTGCCAGAGCTCAACCAGGCCGATCTCATCCATCCCACCGCGCGGGGGCAGTCAGTGATTGCCGCGACGGTCTGGAAATATCTGCAACCAGCGCTGCAATGATCCCCATCATCTGCTGACGCCTGGCCGCTCCTTGGTCTGCACCCTCTGCCCGGCGCACCGCACCGGTCTGTTGGATAATGCTTCTTTGCAAGTCTCTGCGCTCTGGGGGCCGAGAACCTCAGCCGCGCCTCGCTGATTGCCATTTGCTTACATTAAAGGCTTGTGACCCATTGGTCGCCCATTAGATTTCAAGTATGAACCAGCGCATTCCCCTTATGGCGGTTTGGATCAGTTTACTCCTGCTGGCCGGAACACCCCTTCGTTCGGTTTCGACCGAGGGCAATACAGTCTACACTTGGACCGGCAAAGGTGCCGACAACAACTGGTTTAACGACGCGAATTGGGACGTCACTCCCGCCCCGAATAATTACACTACCGCCAACGTGGTTTTTGGCGACTCGTTCAAGAACTACATCCGTTTGTATGATAACACCCACTGGTCAGGGGTCGCTGTCTATGGCCTGAACATTGCCGGCAATAACCGCCCGTATTATTTTGACGCGAACGGTGACGGTTACCTGACGATGAGCATCGGCGCAGGCGGCATCAACTACAGTCCGGCTCAGCAGGTGCGCTCCGTCATCGCGGCCGATTTCGAATTCACGGACGACCAGACGTGGGACATCGCCAGCGGCATCTTGGTTCTCAAAGGTGAAATATATGATGGTGACGGCGGTTACACCTTCACCAAAACCGGCGCCGGCACTCTGGTCTTTGGCGACTCTGACAATGAATTCGACTACGCCGATATTCACCTCAACAATGGTCGGCTGGTCCTAAGCTCCTCTACATACAATTACTATGGGCCGCTGGGATCTGCCTCCTTGACCATCGGACCCGCCACCGAGGGCAATAATCCCATCCTCGTCGCGAGCGACAGCAACTACGGCGGCACGGTGACGCTCGACAATGATCTCACCCTCAACGGTGCCCTCACAACCGAGAACCAAACAGAACTGCTTCTAGCCGGTCCGGTCACCCTCAATGAGGACACGGTAGTGCAGATCAAGGGCCGTCCACTTTTCATCGAAGGCAGCATCACTGAGGCGACGGTCAGCAAAAAACTAACCATCAATTCCGCCGGCGCGGTCGTTCTGTCCGGCTCCAACGGTTACACCGGCGGCACCAATGTAGCCAAGGGCGTCCTGGTCTTTGTTAATGCTGCTTCGGTGCCGGGCACCGGCTCGCTCAGCGCCGCCAGCTTAGGCTATATCGGTCGTATGTTTGATCCCAGCGGCGCCACCATGCCCCTTGCCACCTACCTCGACAAATTCGACAAACCCAACACCAGCGGCACCGTCGGCTTTGATACCGATCCTGAGCCGCTGCTCCCCGCCAACGCGTTCAACAATTTCTCCGAAGCTATTATCCTCACCGGGTTTGCCTCAGACGCCCGGCTCGGCTCCGCCACCCAGGCCATCCTGACCGGCACCATCACCCCACAGGGCACCGACTACCGCTTCGGCGGCGGCGGCGGGCTGCTGATCGTTTCGAGCCAGTTGACCGGCTCGCGTGCTGTCATCGCCGATTCTCCGGTCGAAGCCCCGCTCACCGTCGGGCTCGGTTCCCTGCAATGGAACAGTGGCACCTCCGCCTTTGACCCGGTCAGTCACCTGGGCAACAACTTTACGGGCGGCGTGGTAGCCCTTTATTCGGCCGTTATCTTTGGCCCTGGCGCCATGCCCGCCACCGGCGATTTCACCCTGCAGACCGGCGGCTACATCGGCAACGGACAGACTGATCTGCTCAATGTGGTTCCATCAAACCGTGACATCCTCACTGGGGTGAGCAGTTTCCTCACGAAGTTTCCCACCACCACTGACCGCGGCATGATCGGCTTCGATTATTTCGGCGACGGCACGGCTAGGGTCACGAGCGACATCGACCTCACGCGATTCACGAACGGCAGCGTCTATCTCGGCACCGCCACAGAGGCCATTCTCAGCGGGACGATCACGCCCCAGGGCAGCACCTACCGCTTCGGGGCTTACAAGGGCGGGTCCTTGGAAGTGGCCAGCACTCTCAGCGGCGCCCGCAACGTCATCATCGGCGACCCCACCAGCCCCGCCACCTTCGGCGACTACTCCCAGCAGGAATACTCCAAAGTCGCGCTCACCGGCAACAACAGCACCCTGACCGGCCCCATCATGCTCTACGGCGGCCAGCTCCTGGTCGGGCAGCATGCTACCGATGGCACCGTCGGCACCACCCCCACCACGGCCTTGGGTTGGAACACCACTACCGGCACTGGCGGCACCCTCGTGGTCGCGGGCATGACACTCCCGGCCGAATGGCAGGGCACCGAGGACGAACCGCCGGCCCCGCGGCTCGGCGCCACCGCCAGCGGCCTGATCATTCCCAACAACATTACCCTTAACACCGAGCTGAATGTCGGCGGCGACAACAGCTTCGCCTTCACCGGCATCATCTCCGGCACCGGCGAACTCTACGTCGGGGAGGACAGCGTCGGCGGTTTCACCCTCGGTCTCAACGGCAACAACACCTTCAGCGGCGGCGTGTATGTCGCCCAAGGCGCCATCATCAACGCCGGCAGCAACACCGCCTTGGGCACCGGCCCGGTCGGATTCGGTTATTCCGGCGGCCGGGTCAATTTCCTGACGGCCGCCCCGATCATCGGCAGCCTCATGACCAAGGACGATGACGACTATGCCGACCTTTATGCCACACAAAACAACACCGTTCTGACGATCAACCAATCAATTGACGGCACATTCCAAGGTGCGTTTCGATCGAGCGCTACTTTTCCCTACGATAATCTCCGTGTGATCAAGAACGGCACCGGCACCCTGCGGCTCGACAATGGCAGCCTTGCCTTTGAGAACGGCACGACCGAAATCTTGCTCGATGGTTCCAAAGTCGCCCTAGAGGTCAAACAGGGCACGCTGATAATCGGATCCGATTTCTCTACCGATAATACCTTGCCCGCGATTTTCTGGGTCAACGGCGGCACGCTCGCCGTCGATGGTGGCAATAACATCAACAATCCGATCGTTCTCGGCGCCAACGCCCGGCTCGCCGGCACGGGCTCCTTTACTTCGGATGTCTCCATCGGTTCCGGCGCCGTCCTGTCACCCGGTCTGGCCGGCCAAGGAGAGATTGGTACCCTGCAATTTAGCCATCTCGAGCTGAACGGCGGCGGCACTTTGGAATGGCAAGTCCAGAACCCCGCCCCGGATGGCCAGGCTGGCCGTGATCTGGTCAGAATTTACAGCGAAGAGTCCTATACTCTCGTCATCAATGCCACGGCCGAAAGCCCCTTCACGGTGAAGATCATTTCCCTCAGTCTCGCGGGCGTTGCCGGGGAACTAAGCGGTTTTGATCCGAGCCAGCCCTACACTTGGACACTCTTTGACTATGATTATATGTCAGGCGGTTTCGACCCCGCCAAATTTTCCATCGATGCCTCGGGCTTTGCCAACAGTCTGGCTTTCGATGAGCGCGGCAATGGTTTCTTCAGCCTGAGCCTCTACAGTTCGAGTGAATACAACAACCAGGTGTTGCTGAACTTCACGCCGGTCCCCGAACCTTCCACCTACGCCTTGCTGGCGCTTGGCCTGGGTCTGATCGGCTGGTCCGTCTGGCGCCGCCGCCAGCAGTAATCAATCTCCGCCTTGCCGGTGTGGCTCTAGCGAAGCCGGGCCGCTTGGTCGACCAAGGTGAGAAACTCGCTGCGGTAGCCGCCGGCATCGTCCTCCAACCCGGCCAGGGCCCAGGCGGTCACGTCACCGCAGGTCGTCGTGCCCTTGTACTCAGAGTCGCGCAACAGCATCCCAAAGCCGGCCACGGCGGCGGCGAACTTAAAGTCCGCGCTCGCCCCGGCAAAGCTCGCGCCGCGGTCCTTGAGCGGAAACTCCTGTTTCCGGCTCAACTCGCCCGCGGGGTCCTTGTAGCGCACTTTAACCGTCAGCATCTCGCCCCGGCCGGCTCCCTGCTCCCGGCTCCCCGCTGCCTGCTCAGTCCGCTGATACTTGAGTGCATCCACACTGCCGGCCGATTCCGGGCACGTCACTCCCATCGGCACAATTTCATAGATCGCCGTGACGGTGTGCCCCGCGCCGATCTCGCCCGCATCGATGGCATCATTGTTGAAATCCTCTTTCTTCAGCATCCGGTTCTCGTAGCCGATGAGCCGGTAGGCCTGCACTTCGGCCGGGTTGAACTCAACCTGGATCTTCACGTCCTTGGCGATGGTCACAAGCGTGCCGTTCACCTGCTCGACGAGCAGTTTCTCCGCCTCGCGCCGCGAATCGATGTAGCCGTAGTGGCCGTTGCCCTTGTCGGCGAGTTGCTCGAGCGTTGCGTCCTTGTAGTTGCCCATGCCAAAGCCGAGCACCGTGAGGAATACCCCCGACTTCGCCTTCTCACCGATGAGTCGCGTGAGCTCACCCTCGCTGGTTGTGCCGACATTGAAGTCGCCGTCCGTGCAAAGGATCACGCGGTTGACGCCGCCCGTCACAAAATTCGCCTTCGTAATATCGTAGGCGAGCTGGATGCCCACCGCGCCGTTGGTCGAACCGCCCGGCCTCAGTTCATCCAGCACCGCCATGATTTCAGCCGACCGCCGCACCGGCGTCGAAGGCAGTGCCAAGCCTGAATGGCCGGCATAGGTGACGATCGCCACGCGGTCATCCGCGCGCAGCTTGCCGATGAGCAACCGCAGCGACTCCTTCACCAACGGCAGCTTGTTCGGCTGGTTCATGGAGCCGGACACATCGAGCAGGAACACGAGGTTGGCGGCCGGTCGCGCCGCGACCGAAACTTCCCGTCCCTTGAGCCCGATCCGCACCAGCCGGTGCCCCGGGGCCCACGGCGCCTCCGCCACTTCCAGCGCAGCAGCAAAGGGCGCCCCGCCCGTCGGCGCCGCGTAGTGATAGGGGAAATAATTAACCAGTTCCTCGATCCGCACCGCATCCACTGGCGGCCGCTGACCCTGGTTGAGGAAACGCCGCACGTTCGCATAACTCGCCGTGTCCACATCGATGGAAAACGTGGAGAGCGGGTTTTGGGTCACGTCCAGAAAGCCATTTTCCCGCTGATAGGCATAAGCTTCCGTGCGCATCTCCGGCTCCGCCGCGAACGCCAATTGCCTCGCCGCGGCTTCGCCATTTGCACGTGCAGCATCCCAGATTCCCTTGGCCATTTTCATTTTCCCAGCTTGGACCTCGGCCGGTTGTGAGGACTGCCCAAGCACTGCAACTTGCCCTATCTCCATACCTATTTTCGTGGCGGTTGCGGAGTTGGCTTTCAGGTAGCTAAAGTCTTTTTCCCCCCGGACCGCAAAAGGAGCAAGTGCTACCACGCCTTCTTCGGTCATGGCACCACCAAGGGGGGCAGCAGCCGCACTTTCCTTGGTGGGCACCGCAGCACCCAAGGGAACCTGCTGCACGGCCATCCGCCCGGCAACCCGGTGCTCCGCCACGGCATCCGCCGCAGAAATCTGCATCTGGCCGGCCACGCTCACCATCGCGGGCGCAACCTGGGCCGGCGCCCCTGCCCGCATGAGCCCGGCACTGCCGTTTGCGTCCCTTGCCTGCATCGGTTCTGCAGCTGCGACTGGCGAAGGGGCCTGCACCATGGCTTTCTGGTCGGTCGACGCTCCCGCGGATAATATTCCCTCTGCATGCTTCTTCAGCTTTGCCTGCTCGGTTACCTTCGGCTCGTGTAACACCACCAGCACCGTGAGGCACGCGGCCGCCAGTGTCCCCACCGCGTAGTAAAATTTCGGAAAATGCAGCAGGCGGCCAAGACTCCGCCGCCGGGGCCGGGCCGGCAGGGCAACCTCTGGCATTGTCTCTCCGGCCAACGCCTGTTCAATCTGCGTCCCCATGGTGCGAATCGCCTCCACCATGGTGCGCGCCGCGGGGTCGTCGCGCAGCCGGGCCTCGACCTCGGCCCGCTCAACTGCGTCGAGTTCACCCAGTGCGTAGGCGGTGAGTTTCGGATCATCGGGGGTGAAATGCGGTGCGTTCATGGGTGTCCTTACGGCCGCTGGGCGGCGAATTCCGTGCGCAGTCGCGCCACGGCGGTGTGAATGATGAAACCGACATTGCTCACCGACAGTGCGGTGATGCGGCTGATTTCCTTGTAGCTGAAACCGTTTTGAAACTTGAGCCGCACGACCTCCTGTTGATTGGGCGGCAATTGCCCGATGAGCTGCAACAGGGCGGCCTGGATTTCGGCCGCTTCGACGGCGTGGCCCGGCCTCGGCTCGTGCGCGGTTACCCGCTCCGCTTCACCATCCTCAAACCGCTTCATGCGGCCCTCCTTGCGCAGCACATCCAGCGCGCGGTGCCGGCAGACGGTGTAGAGCCATTCCGCAAGGTGCCCCTCCACCGCCGCCCGGGGCTGCGCCAGGAGTTTGACAAAAGTGTCCTGCACCATGTCGCGCGCCCGGTCGGGGTCCCCGAGCAGCTTCGCAGCGTAGCGGGTGAGCGGAGCCTGGTGCTCCGCGAAGGTGCGTTCCAAGAAAATGGCGTCTTCATCCTGTGTGTCCCGTCCTGTCGGGTGCTCGGTGGGCATATGGTTCTGCAGGGTTAGACGGACATCCGGGCGATTTCTTAGAAAAGAAATCGCCGACAATGGTCGCTCAGGCAACGCCGGCCTTTTCTGCCCCGGATTTCCCAAATCCCCGCTTGCCAGCTTCACTGCCACCGCTTTTTGTTCCGCTCGAACCCAGCCCGCCCTATGCTGCACCGCGACTCCTCCCATTTCATCCTCGTCGCCACCACGGGCTGCCCGAACCTCTGAACGAAGTTCCAGCCCGCGCCAACCGAGCGGGCCCCACGGTTAAACACGCTGTTTTCCCCCGACCCGCTCACCACCGAGCGGGTTTTCTCTTTTTCAGACCCCATTCCCTTTTTCATGTTTTCCCAAGTCCAAGTCATCTGGTTCCTCATGCGCGGCCACCGTCTGCGTTACGGGTCCGCGCTGGGCTGCCTGGTGCTGGCCACGATCATTAACTTCGGCATTCCACTCATCGGTAGTGCCACCATTGACTACGCCGTCGCGGGTAAGACTCTCGCCCCGGACACCCCGGTGCTCCTCACCCTCATCCTGCACCTGTTTGGCGGCGCCGATCACCTGCGCGCCCACCTCTGGCTCGCGCCGGTGGCCATGGTCCTGCTCGCCGCGTTCAGCGGCCTTTTCAGCTACCTCAAGGGCTGGCAGGCCGCGCTCGCCAGCGACGGCATCGCCCGCCGCCTCAAGGATGAGCTCTATGACCACCTCAACCACCTGCCCGCGCGTTACCACGACCGCACCGACACCGGCGATCTCGTCCAACGCTGCACCAGCGACGTCGAGACCACCCGCCAATTTCTCGCCACGCAGGTGATGGAAATCGGCAACGCCATCTTCCTCGCGGGCGCCGCGCTGCCGCTGCTCCTCTCGCTCAGCGTGCCCATGACCCTCGTGTCCTTCGCCCTCATCGGCCCCATCGCCATCTACGCCTACTTTTACTTCCGCAGCGTGAAACACGTCTTCAAGGAGGTGGACGAAGCCGAGGGCGCACTCACCGCCGTGATCCAGGAGAATCTCACCGGCATCCGGGTCGTGCGCGCTTTTGCGCGACAGGATTTCGAGCGCGCCAAATTCGCCGTCCCCAACGCCCGCTACCGCGACCGCAGCCTGCGCATGCTCCGACTCATGTCCTGGTATTGGTCAATCAGTGACTTCGTGGCGCTCACCCAGATCGGCCTGACCCTGCTCGTCGGCGCCTGGTGGATCACCCAGGGCACTTTCTCCGTCGGCCTGCTCTTCGCCTTCATCTCCTATCTTGGCATCATGCTCTGGCCGGTGCGCCAGATGGGGCGCATCCTCACCGATCTCGGCAAGACCACCGTCGCGCTCACCCGCATCCGCGAAATCCTCGCTGTCGCCCGCGACTCCGAACCGGCGGTTACGCCCCACCTTCCGGGGTCATCGTTCACCGGCCGCATTGCCGTGCGTGACCTGCATTTTCATCACGCCAGCGCCACGCTCCCCACAGACGGACGCGGCGCCCTGAATGGCCTCTCCTTCGACGTCCATTCCGGCGAAACACTCGCCCTGCTTGGTCCCTCGGGCGCGGGCAAAAGCACCCTGATGCACCTGCTGTTGCGGCTCTACGACTACACGCAGGGTTCGATCCAGTTCGACGGCCACGAACTCTCCTCGCTGCCGCGCCAGTGGGTCCGGGCCCGGATCGGCGTCGTCATGCAGGAACCGTTTCTCTTTTCCAAGACCCTCCGCGACAATCTCCGCCTCGGCGGTGGCGATGCGCCCGACCCCGAGATCGAGGCCGCCGCCCGCGCCGCCTGCATCCACGATACCATTCTCACCTTCAAACACGGCTACAACACCCTCATCGGCGAACGCGGCATCACTCTTTCCGGGGGCCAGCGCCAGCGCGTCGCCATCGCCCGCGCCATCCTCAAGCGCCCGCCGCTCCTCATCCTCGACGATGCCATGAGCGCGATTGATGCCGAGACCGAGACCCTCATCCTGAACGCGCTCAAGGAACGTCGCGGTCGCGCCACCACCCTGGTCATCGCCCACCGGCTCTCGACCCTCGTCCACGCCGACCGCGTGCTCGTGCTCGACCACGGCCGCATCATCCAAACCGGCACCCACGCCGAGCTCTCGGCCCAGGCAGGCCTCTACCGTCGCCTCTGGCAGATCCAGACCAGTCTGGAGACGGACCTGCAATCGGAACTCAAAGCTACCTGAGCCAGCACCCGCCCCGGTTTTAACCTTAAGCACCAGTCCTTGGCGCCTTTTCCCATGCCCGCCCAATTTCTGCAGGAAGACGACTTCAAGGCCCGCCTCGACGCCGGGCTGTGGTGGAGAATTTTCCTCCGCGCCCTGCACCTGAAGCGCTACCTCATTCCTCTTGCCATCGCCGCCGTGATCATCGCCGTTTGCGACGCCGCCTTCGCCCTCGTCACGCGCTGGGTCATCGACGGCGTAATACTCCAAGGCTCCGCCGCCCCCTTCGACCGCTACATCGCGGTTTATCTCACCCTCACCGTCCTGCTGTGCGCCGGCATCTGGCTGTTCATCGACATGGCGGGCAACATCTCCAACCGTCTCGCCCACGACATCCGACGCGACTGCTTCGACCGCCTGCAGCAGCTTGAATTCGCCTTCTTCGACACCCGCCCGGTGGGCTGGCTCATCACACGCCTCACCAGCGACTGCGACCGTCTGGCCCGCATCATTTCCTGGGGGTTCCTCGATATCGTCTGGGGCCTGACCTTTCTTTTCATGATCGCCGTGTGCCTGCTGATCATGAACTGGAAGCTCGGGCTCATCGTCATCGCCATCGTGCCGCCGCTCGCGGTCATCTCGAGGTTTTTTCAAAAAAGGATGCTGCTCAGCGCACGCGAAATTCGGAAATTCAATTCCCAGATCACCGCCGGTTACAACGAGTCCATCTCGGGTGTCCGCACGACCAAGACCCTCGTCCGCGAGGCCGAAAATCTCGCCGAGTTCCGGCAGCTTTCCGCGCATATGTTTGGCGCCTCGGTGCTCAACGCCCGCCAGAACGCCCTCTACTACCCCATCGTCACCACCCTCGGCAGCCTCGCCGCCGGCCTCGCGCTCTGGCGCGGCGGCTGGCTCACCCTCAACGACGGCCTCACCCTTGGCACACTCGTCGCCTTCGTGAATTTCGCCGGCATGTTTTTCAATCCCATCAACTCGCTGGCGCAAAAGCTCACCGAAATGCAGGGGGCCCAGGCCGCCGGCGAGCGCGTCATGGGCCTGCTGGCCACCGAACCCGCCATCAAGGATACCCCCACGGTGATGGCCCGCCTCGCCCATGACCACTCGGCCGATCCGTCCCTGGGGCAGGACGGCTTCCCCCGGAAAATCGACACCATCGAGTTTCGCCATGTAGCCTTCCACTACGAGAGTGGCCCGGTCGTGTTGCACGACCTCAATCTCACCGTCAACGCCGGCGAGACCATCGCCCTCGTCGGCCCTTCCGGCGGCGGCAAGAGCACCATCGTCTCCCTCGTCTGCCGCTTCTACGAACCCGTTTCCGGTCAGATCCTCATCAACGGCACGGACTACCGTGAACGTTCGCTCGCCTGGCTGCAATCGCAGCTCGGGATTGTCCTGCAGACGCCGCACCTCTTCAAGGGCACCATCCGCGAAAACATCCGCTATGGCCGGCTCGACGCCACCGATGCCGAGGTCGAGACCGCCGCCCGATTGGTCAACGCCCACGAGTTCATCACGCAGCTGGAGGCCGGCTACGACTCGCCGGTCGGTGAGGGCGGCAACCGCCTCTCCACCGGCCAGCGCCAGTTGCTCTCCTTCGCCCGCGCCCTGCTGGCGAACCCGCAGCTCTTCGTCATGGACGAGGCCACCTCGTCCATCGACACCGAAACCGAACAGCTCATCCAGCGCGGACTTGAAACCATCTTCTCGGGCCGCATCAGCTTTGTCATCGCCCACCGGCTCAGCACCATCCGCCGCGCCGACCGCATTCTCGTCATCACCCAGGGCCGCATTGAGGAATCCGGCACGCACGAGGAACTGCTCCTCCGCCGCGGCCACTACTACGAACTCTACACAAGCCAGTTCCGCCGCGAGCGCGAGGAAGCCGTGCTCGAAGCCAGTGCCGGTGAAACCCGTTAGGACCTTGCCCGCCCGGCACCCGCGCCTTGGCATCACCGGCCGGCCGTGTTTGTCTATCACCATGCGCAGACTCCTGCTGATCGTTCCAGTTCTCTTGTTCATCGGTGGCTGCGCCCGTCGCGAATCGCCCGTAGCCGCCGGCATTCGCACGCAGACCCTGCTTCTGGGCAACGGCGCCGAACCGCAGTCGCTCGATCCGCACCTCGTCACCGCCTACACCGACCAGAATATCCTGCTCGCGCTCTTCGAGGGGCTTTGCGCGCTCGACGAGCGCACCTCGCAACCCGTGCCGGCCGCCGCCGAAAGCTGGGAGGTTTCGTCTGGCGGGCTCGTCTACACCTTCCATCTCCGCGCCGGATTAAAATGGGCCAACGGGGAAAAACTCACTGCCACCGACTTTGTGTTCGCCTGGCGCCGGGCTCTCGCCCCCACCCTCGGCTCGGAATACTCCTACCTGTTGTACCCGCTGAAAAATGCCGCCGCTTTCAACGCCGGCACTCTCACCGACCCCGCTGCGCTCGGCTGCGAGGCGCCCGACGCGCACACCCTGCGCCTCACCCTCGAACGCCCCACCCCCTATCTGCCCGCACTGACGGCCAACCCGATCTGGTTTCCGCTCAACCCGCGGGTCCTCGCCGCATCGGGACCGGTCGCTGATCGCACCAACGGTTGGGCCAGCCCCGGCACCTTGGTCGGCAACGGCCCGTTTATCCTGCAGGAGTGGCGGTCCAACGCCCATGTGAAAGTGGTGCGCAATCCGCATTACTGGGACGCCGCCACGGTCCGGCTCAACGCCATCGTGTTCTACCCGACCGAGAGTCCTGACACCGAGGAGCGCAACTTCCGTGCCGGCCAGGTGCATGTCACCCACGCCCTGCCTCCCACCAAGCTGGCAACCTATCGCACCCAGACCCCCACCGCCCTGCGCTTGGATCCGTTCCTCCAAACCGTTTTTTTGCGCTTCAACACCACGCGACCGCCCTTTGACCAACCCGCCGTCCGCCGCGCCCTGGCCCTTGCCATCGACCGTGCGGCCATCACGCGCAGCGTGCTGCGCGACGCCAATCTGCCCGCCCCGCACTTCACCCCACCCAACTGCGCCGGTTACACCACCCGGGCCACGGTGGACACCGACTTTGCCGCCGCCCGCGCCCTGCTGGCCACCGCCGGCTATCCGGAGGGCCGCGGCCTGCCCATCCTCACGCTCCAAATTCGCAATGACGCCCAGCAACCCGGCCTGGCCGAGATCCTGCAGGCGCTCTGGCAGCGGGAACTCGGCGTCCGCCTGGAAATCCGCTCCCTCGAACAGAAAACCTGGGTGCAAAACCAGCAGACCCTCGACTACATGATCTCCGGTGCCGGCTGGATCGGAGACTTTGCCGACCCGGTCACGTTCCTCGACCTCTTCATCAGCACAAGCGGCAATAACTGGACCGGCTGGCACAACGCGGACTATGACCGTCTCATCGCCCAGGCCGCCGCCACCGCCGCCCCCGCCGCCCGGCTTGAACTCTTCCAGCAGGCCGAAGCGCTTCTGCTCGAATCCGCTCCCATCACCCCGGTGTTTTTCGGGTCCCAAGCCTACCTGCTCCACCCCTCCGTCCGCGGCTGGGAGCCCGCCCTGCTCGGCTTCCACCAATACAAAAAGATTTACCTCAAGCAGTAGGCCCCGCAGTCCGCCCTTGCCTGCCCCGTCCCGTCCGCCAAAGACTCCTTCCGTGCTTATCCGTGCAATCCGTGGTGGTTTGATAGGTATTTTGCTTGGCGCTGCCTGCCCTGCGCTCAACGCCGCCGAGATCGAATTCGTCCGCATCTGGCCGGCTTGGCGCGAGGCGCAATCGTTCGTGCGCATCTCGGAATACTTTGGTGGCGGGGAAAACAACGGCCGGCAAACCGTGCTCCGCACCCAGGCCGGCCGGCGCAGCGGCTTTTATTTCCTGGTCCGCACCCAGAATCCCGGGGCGGCGCTGCCGGACGCGCGGTTCGAGCTCAAAATCATCCAACCCGATTCGCCCTTTGCCAAAACTTTCACCTTCCCGGCGGCA
>CAJBES010000223.1 GCA_903952145.1 uncultured Opitutaceae bacterium
AGCCCACCGAGCAAGTCACCTGCACCCGCGGCGACGGGGGTGGCTGGCAGCGGGCAGAGAAAGCCGGTAAGACGGATGAGTTCGCGCTTGCGATTCAGCGAGCGGTGCGCACCGAGCAGGAGGGGAACGGTGGTGCCGTCCTTGTGCTGCAGGCGCACCGGTTCCAACAGGGAGGTCTGGCCGGGGGCGATTTGCAGCAGCCAGTTTTCCAAGCCCGCGGCGGCCTCGGCCGGCGGGAGGACGGCGAGGAAAAAGGCAGCTTGGTCGGCGACCTCGTCTTCACCGTAACCCAGCAGGCGCTTCCACGCCGGGGAAAACCAGAACTGCTGATTGGCGAAATCCAACTCGAACGCTGCCAGCGGTCCGTCCTCGCACAACATCTGGAGGCGGTTGTCACCGGCGATGCAGGCCTCCTCGGCTTCCTTGCGTTCGGTGATATCCACCTGCAATCCGACCACGCGGGTGAGCTGGCCGGCCTCGCTCATGACCTGAAGCCCAAGGCAGTGCATCCACAGGTAGTGACCGAGCCGGTGCCGGAGGCGGAACTCGACGTCAAAGGGGCGTTTGCCCGGCGAGGTGTGCCGGCCGGGCAGAAACGGTGCGGCGGCGGAGTCATCGGGATGCAGCAGTTTCCGCCAGGTCTCGGGTTCGTCAGGCAGTTCGGTGCTGACGTAGCCGAGCATTTTTTTCCAAGCCGTGGAATAACTGGCGCGACCGGCCGGCACATCCAAGTCAAAGAAACCGATGCCACCATGTCCGGCGAGGAAACCTGAGGGATCACCCGAAACTGCGGCGGCCGCTGGCGTGACCACGGGCTGCACTGTCGCGAAGTATTGGTCATCCCAACCCGGGGCCTGCTCAAGACGGACCTGCACCGCTCGGGTGCCGCCGTCATGGGTGCGGACGCTGAAAATAGTGGTGCGGTTGGTGGCAGCGTCGAGCAGGGCGGACCACTGGGTGGCGAGCCAGTCGGGCTCCTGCGAAACGATATCGAACTCGAACAGGCTGACGAAAGCCTCGCCGGTGAGCCGGCCCGGTTCGGCCTGCCAAAGGGTGTGAGCGGAGGCGTTGGCGGCGACGACCTTGCCGTCCATACCGAGCACCAGCACCGCCACCGACGGGGGGGATGCGGATGGAAGAGCGGATGTTGAAGTTGGGACGGTCACAGGGCGTTTTGATCCAGCCACTTGCGGACGCGGTTGGCGAGGAAATGGATGTAAGCCTTGTGATCGTTCAGGCAAGGAATCTGTTGGAACGACTCGCCGCCGGCACCAAGAAAAGTTTCGCGGCCCTGTTGCTGGACTTCCTCCAGGGTTTCCAGGCAGTCAGTGGTGAAGGCGGGGCAGATGATGAGGAGTTTTTTTATTCCTTGCCCGGGCAGTTGCGCCAACACTTGGTCGGTGAAGGGCGTGAGCCAGGGCTCGCCCGCCAGCCGGGATTGGAAGGAAACAGAGTGCATGGCGGAGGTGAGGCTGGCACGGGCGGCGAAGGCTCGCGTCGTGGCCAGCACCTGGGCCTTGTAGCAGGTCGCGTGCGCCGGCGAGCAGGTGGTGCAACAGTCCGGGACGATGGTGCAGTGCGCGCGGGAGGAATCCGCCTTCCGTAGATGCCGCTCCGGGATGCCGTGGTAACTGAACAGCAGATGGTCGTGCGGCTGGGCGAGGTAGGGGGCGGCCACCGCATGGAGAGCATCGATGTAATCGGCGTCGGCGAAGAATGGCTGCACCGTGGTCACCTTGAGCCCGGGGGCCTGCCGGGTCACCTCCTCCCTGACGCGCACGACCACGGTTTCCCATGAGGACATGGCATAGTGGGGGTATTGCGGGAAAAGCAGCACTTGGGTAATGCCATCACGGACGAGTGCACCCACCACCGACGCGATGGAGGGATTGCCGTAACGCATTGCAAGGTAAACGGGAGCGGTGTCGCCGAGCACGGTCGTGAGCTTGGCCTGCACACTGCGGGAGGTGACGAGGAGGGGCGAACCTGCCGGCGTCCAAATCTGGGCGTAGGCGTGGGCGGATTTTTTTGGCCGGGTGCGGAGGATGATGCCCTCAAGCAAGGCCCAGCGGAGCGCAGCCGGGAGGTCGAGGACGCGCTCGTCGCCGAGAAACTCTCGCAGGTAGCGACGCACATCGGGCACGGCGGTGGAGTCCGGCGAACCCAGGTTGACGAGCAGGACGGCGCATTTGGACATGGGAAAATTTTGGGCTGCAACGCGAAGTGTTGTCAAACGTCGCGCGAGGCCGCTTAGTGGCGGGCTTCATTTCCCATGTCCTCCATACGCAAGCCCGTCCTTCTCATCATCCGCGACGGTTGGGGTAAGAATCCCGACCCGGCGCAGGACAAATTCAATGCCGTCACCCTGGCGCAAAAGCCCTGCGACGACCGGTTGCACGCCAGCTACCCGTATACGCTGGTCAGGGCCTCGGGCCTTGATGTCGGCCTGCCCGACGGCGTGATGGGCAACAGCGAGGTCGGCCACGAAAACATCGGCGCCGGCCGCATCGTGGATCAGGAGCTCGTGCGGCTGAACAAGCTTTTTCTGGAAGGTGGGCTGTCGACTAACGAGGTCTGGCGCGCCGTCGTCGAGCGGGTGCGGACCCGGCCCGGGGCCAAGCTGCATCTGATGGGCATCGTGAGCGATGCCGGGGTGCACGGCATGCTGGAGCATCTGTATGGGATTTTGCGGCAGGCCAAGGCGGACGGCCTCGGCGCCGGCCAGGTATTCATCCACGCCTTCACCGACGGACGGGACACACCGCCGCAGAGCGGCCTCGGCTATGTGCGGCAGGTGGAGGCTGAGTGCACGAGGATCGGGATCGGTCAAATCGCCAGTGTCTGCGGCCGTTTCTGGGCCATGGACCGCGACAACCGTTGGGAACGCGTGCAAAAGGCCTACGACATGCTGACGGCCCGTGCCGCGCTCGCCACCGCCCCGAGTGCCGAGGCCGCCCTCGCGCACTACTATGCGAACCCGCTCAGCGGGACACAAAAGGGTGATGAGTTTGTGCCGGCGACTTGGGTGGTGGGCCCCGGCGGCCAACCGGTGGCCACCATCGCGAACGGCGATGCCGTGCTTTTTTATAATTACCGTGGTGACCGTCCGCGCGAGATCACGAAGGCCTTTGTCATGGACGGGTTCAAGGGCTTCGACCGTGGCCCCAAGCTCGACCTCTACTTCGCCACCATGACCGAGTATGAGGCCGGATTGCCGGTGCATGTGGTTTCCGGCAAGCCGGAGAAACTGAAGAACATCCTAGGCCAGGTGGTGAGCGAGGCCGGCCTCGCCCAGTTTCGCTGCGCCGAAACGGAAAAAAACCCGCACGTGACATTTTTCTTCAACAACTACCGGGCGGAGCCTTTCCCGGGCGAGGAACGCGCCTGTCCTGCGAGCCCGAAGGTGCCTACCTACGACCTGCAGCCGGAAATGTCGGCCCCGGCAGTAACAGCCGCGGCCAAGGCCGCGATCCTCTCTGGCAAATACAGCCTGCTCGTGGTCAATTACGCCAATCCCGACATGGTCGGCCACACCGGTTCAATCCCGGCGGCGACCAGGGCGGTGGAGGCGACCGACCGGGGTGTGGGCGAACTGCTCGAGGCGCTGGCGAAGGTGGACGGTCAGGCGGTGATCCTTGCCGATCACGGCAACGCGGAGCAGATGTGGGATTTTGCCAGCAACGGCCCGCACACCGCGCATACGATGAACCTGGTGGAATTGTTCGTGGTGGGCGAGGGCTTTGCCGCCGGGAACACCAAGCTGCGTGCCGGTGGTCGCCTGGCCGACATCGCGCCGACGGTGCTGCAGCTCATGAATCTGCCGAAACCGCCGGAAATGACCGGGGTGAGCCTGATCGTCAGCGGCAAGTCCAGTTAATGCGCAGTTGAGAATCTCGTTGCGCTCCCAAGGGGCGGGCCGTTTTCCTGTCCGGCCGTATTTTCCCATGCTCCGTACCCATCATTGCGCCCAACTCACTTCCGCCGACCTCGGCACCACCGTTTCACTCGTCGGTTGGGTCGATTCCATCCGCGACCACGGCGGCATCATCTTTGTCGATCTGCGCGACCGCAAGGGCATCACCCAGGTGAAGTTCGATTCGAGCCTGCGCGAGCAGGCGACGCATCTGAAGGACGAGTCGGTCATCGGCATCACCGGCAAGGTTGAGGTCCGGCCCGCCGACATGGTGAACCGCAACCTTCCGACCGGCGAGATCGAGGTCGATGCGACCGGGCTCACGGTGCACAACCTGTCCGACACGCCCCCGTTTCCACTCACCGATGCCGGCGGCGACAAGGTCAACGAGGACCTGCGCCTGACCTACCGTTACCTTGACCTGCGCCGGCCGAAGATGCGCAAGAACCTTGCGGTGCGCCACCGGGCCACCAAAGCCGTCCGCGATTATTTCGATGCGCAGGAGTTCATCGAGGTCGAGACACCCGCACTGTTCAAGAGCACGCCAGAGGGCGCGCGCGAATACCTCGTGCCGTCGCGCATCCACCCGGGGCAGTTCTACGCGCTCTCGCAGTCGCCGCAGCAGTTCAAGCAGATCCTCATGGTGGCCGGGGTGGAGAAGTATTTCCAGATTGCGCGCTGCTTCCGCGACGAGGACCTGCGGGCCGACCGCCAGATGGAGTTCACGCAGGTGGACGTCGAGGCGTCCTTTATCGACCGCGAGGGCATCTACGCCCTTTTCGAGGGCATGCTAAAGAAGGTGTGGAAGGATGTGCTCGACCACGACCTGCCGACGCCGTTTCCGCGCCTGGTGTTCCATGAGGCGATGAACCGCTATGGGGTGGACAAACCCGACGTGCGCTTCGGCCTCGAACTGCAGGACTTCACCGGGCTGTTCAAGACCTCGTCCTTCAAGGTGTTCGCTTCCACCGCCACGGCCGGCGGCGCGGTCAAGGCGCTCAATGCCAAGGGCCTCGCCGACCTCACGCAGGGCGAGATCAAAGCCCTTGAGGAAATCGCGAAATCGCTCGGGGCCAGGGGCCTGGCCTTCATCAAGGTCGAGGGCGGCGAATGGAAGTCGCCCATCGTGAAGTTTTTCTCGGAAGCCGAAAAGGCGGCGCTAACCGCCCAGCTCGGCATCACCGACGGCGACATGGTGTTCTTTGCCGCGGCGCCGTGGGAACAGGCCTGCGCGATCCTCGGTCGCATCCGCCTCGAGGCGGCGCAGTTGCTGGTTAAGCGCGGCAAACTCACCCTCCGGCCCGACGACTGGCAATTTCTCTGGGTGGTCGATTTCCCGCTCATGTCCTACGACGAGGCGCGTGGAGGTTATGCGGCCACGCACCATCCGTTCACCGCGCCAGTGCCGGAGGACGCGGCGTTCCTGGACAGCGACCCGAAGAAGGTCCGCGGTCAGCACTATGACGTGGTCCTCAACGGCATGGAACTGGGCGGCGGCTCGATCCGCATCCATCAGCCGGCCCTGCAGAAAAAGGATTTTGAGGAGGTGCTGAAGATCCCGGCCGACGTGGTGGAAAGCCGTTTCGGCTACATGCTGAAGGCCTTGACCTACGGCGCACCGCCGCACGGCGGCATCGCCTTCGGCCTCGACCGGATGTGCGCCCTGCTCTGCGGCACCACCAGCATCCGTGACGTCATTGCGTTTCCGAAGACGCAGAAGGGTCAGTGCCTGATGACCCAGAGCCCGACCCCGGTCACGGAGAAGCAGCTCAAGGAACTGCACATCCGGACCGTGCTGCCCGAGTAAGCCGCAGATCCAGTTACTGACCAACAAAGCCGGCTCCTTCACCTTCAGCTTTGCCTGCGTTGGGTTCGTCCGGCAACAGACCGTTGGCATCCGGATGAGCGTGGAGGAGGAGCCGGAGGGTCTTGGCCTCGGCGGGCACGGCAAGGAAGCTTATCCCGGTTTTACCGCTGCTCATAAATAATCCCACGCGCCGACTCGGCGCTTGCGCCCCGCCGGCACCCGAACTACATCACACCCAACAACACTTATTTTCTCTCATCGCATGAAACTCATTATCGCAATCATCAAGCCGTTCAAACTGGAGGAAGTGAAGCAGGGGCTGGCGGAGATCGGGATCGAGGGCATGACCGTGACCGAAGTCAAAGGCTTCGGCCGGCAAAAGGGCCACACCGAGATCTACCGCGGCAGCGAATACACCGTGGACTTTCTGCCGAAGGTTAAGGTGGAGATTGTCGTGACGGACGAGATCGCCGGCAAGGCGATCGATGCCATCGTGAAATCCGCCAAGACCGGAAAGATCGGCGACGGCAAGGTGTTTGTCGTGGCGCTCGAAGAGGCGGTCCGCATCCGCACTGACGAGCGCGGCGACGCGGCCATCTGAACCGCCCCATCATCCCAAGCAGGACAATATTTCAGCCCCCGGTTTCCCGGGGGTTTTTTATTATTTCGAGGGACACAGGGTGGCTGGCATCGGTCCTGCTTTGGGGACCATGACCATGAAAATACTCACCCATAGATACTGCCGCATTGGCCTCGCCCTGCTGGGCTGCCTGGCCGGCTACACTACGCTGGCGGCCGAGGCGGTGCCTGCGGCGCCAACCACTGATGCGCGCCTCGCTGCGCTTGAGGCTTATATCAACAACACGGATCCCGGCCAGTCACTCGCCGGGGTGCCCGGTCCCGGGCACAACGGCTGGATGATGACCTGCGCCGCCCTGGTGCTGTTCATGACCCTGCCAGGGCTGGCCCTGTTTTACGGTGGCCTAGTGCGTCGCAAAAACGTGCTTTCCGTGCTGGCCCAGTGCCTGGGTATCACCGGGCTCGTCACCATCCTGTGGTGGGCCTTCGGTTACAGCCTGGTTTTCGGCACCAACTATGGCAGCGCCTTTTTGGGAGGGTCCGAGTTTTTCTTCCTCCAAGGCGTCACTTCCGCCCCCAATACCAACTACGCCTACTGGGTCAGCCAGAACGTGTTCGCCATGTATCAGATGATGTTCGCCATCATCACCCCGGCGCTGATCGTGGGTGCGATTGCCGAGCGCATGAAATTCACCTCGATCATGCTTTTCGTGACGATCTGGATGTTTGTGGTGTATTTCCCGCTGGCGCACATGGTCTGGGGCGCGACCGGTCTGATGAATGGCGTCTGGAATGCTGATGCCAGGATCGCCGCCATCGACTTCGCTGGTGGCACGGTCGTGCACATGAGCTCGGGTTGGACCGCGCTCGTCCTCTGCCTGATCCTCGGCCCGCGCGTTGGCTTCGGCCGGGAGAAAATGGCGCCCCACAGCATGGTCCTCTGTATGGTGGGCACCGGCATGCTCTATGTGGGCTGGTATGGCTTCAACGCCGGTTCCGCCGTGGCGGCCGACGGGGTTTCCTCCAACGCTTTCATGACCACGACGCTGGCCGCAGCCGTGGCCGGCTTCGTCTGGGGTCTGATCGAAAAGATCTTCCGGGGCCATGCCTCAATCCTCGGTTTCTGCTCGGGCATTGTCGCCGGTCTGGTGGTGATCACTCCGGCCGCCGGCTTCGTCAATGCCACGGGCGCGGTGATCATCGGCGTGTTCGCGGGGGTGGTGCCGTATCTGTTCGTGACCTTGGTCAAGGCCAAGCTCGGTTACGATGATGCCCTCGATACTTTCGGCGTACACGCCGTGGGCGGCACCCTCGGGGCGCTGCTCACGGGCTTCCTCGCCACCTCCGAGGTGAACGCCAATCTGATCAGTGACGGCTACGCCAAGAAAAACGGCCTCGCTGCGCTGGTGACCGACGGGGGACTCTGGGTGGAACAGGTCAAGGCCATCGGCATCACGCTGGTGCTTTCACTCGTGGCCACGGTGGTCATCGCCTACGCCCTGAAAGCCGTCATTGGTCTCCGCCCAACCGAGGAAGTCGAGCGTCAGGGTCTCGACATCAACGAACACGGCGAAGAGGGCTACGTCGCCTAACCTTAACCCGTCAATTCCATGAAACTCATTATCGCAATCATCAAGCCGTTCAAGCTGGAGGAAGTGAAACAGGCCCTCGCCGAAATCGGGATCGAGGGCATGACCGTGACCGAAGTCAAAGGCTTCGGCCGGCAAAAGGGCCACACTGAGATCTACCGCGGCAGCGAATACACCGTGGACTTTCTGCCGAAGGTTAAGGTGGAGATTGTCGTGACGGACGAGATCGCCGGCAAGGCGATCGATGCCATCGTGAAATCCGCCAAGACCGGCAAGATCGGCGACGGCAAGGTGTTTGTCGTGGCGCTCGAAGAGGCGGTCCGCATCCGCACTGACGAGCGCGGCGACGCGGCC
>CAJBES010000224.1 GCA_903952145.1 uncultured Opitutaceae bacterium
CGTCATGTCCGGCTTGCAGCTGGGTTTGTCGTCATCAATTCGCTTCATTCGCTTCAACCGCCGTGGATGAAACCACGAACTTTTGAAGCGAATCAAACACCGGAAGCAACCAAGGGGCGGAGGCGGGATTGTTGAATAGCGGCCGGCGCCTCACGGCTGAAAGTTCCCGGGGCGCAGCCCCAACAGAAACTCTTCAGCCGGCAGGCAGAGGACATCGTCGCGCTTGAAGCGCTCTTTTCCTCGGTAAACCAGGTAGCGCTGGCTTTGAGGATAGTCTTCGGCAAAATTCTTAAGCGCCCGCAAGTCATCGGAGCGCACCTGCGTCGAGTTCTTCACCTCCACCGCATAAAGTCCCGAGTCGCCGTAAACCACGAAATCAACCTCAACCTGCGAGCGGGTCTGCCAGTAGTGCAGTTGGTGATTCCCCGCCGAGTAGTCGCACCACGCGCGCAGGTGTTGGGCGACGAGCCCCTCCAACGCCAGTCCGTCAATTTCCTGGGGCGCATCCAGGGGGCCGCTGGGTCGATTGGCGCGAAACACCCCGGCGTCGAAATAATAAAATTTCGGGTGCGTTGCCAATTCCCGCTTCGCGCGCTTCGTGAACACGGGGAGACGGAACCCGAGCAGCAAATCCTCCAAGATTTCCAAGTATCCCTCGACCGTCTTCCTGCTCACCTGGCAGTCGCGGGAGACGTTGCTGAGGTTGAGCACGCTGGCGTGCGAAAAACTCATCGCCTCCAAGAACCGAGCGAACGATCCGACGTTGCGCACGAGGCCCTCCATCTGTACTTCCTCCCGCAGATAGAGCCCGTTGTAGGCTTTCAAAATATCCGCGGGGTTGTCGGCGGCCCACACCAGCGGCAGCATCCCTTGGCGCAAGGCCGCGGTCAGCGAGAACCGTTTACCCAATTCCGCCGCCAAGTAGGGATGCAGATGCTTTTGCGCCGCCCGTCCGCCCAGTAAATTGACACCCTGCCGGCGCAGCTTGCGGGCGCTCGATCCTGTCAGGATGAATTGCTGACCAGTTTTGCGCTCGATCAGCAAATGCACGACCTCCAGCAGGGCGGGCAGTTTTTGCACTTCATCAATGATGACCTGGGTCTTGTCCCGGTTGCCCTCCACCAATTCAGTCAACCGCTCCGGCCGGGCGGACAAAAGTCGCAGTGTCTCCGGGTCGAGCAGGTCAATCCGCAGCGCCTGGGGATAATGATGGGTGGACCAGAGCGTCTTGCCCGTGCCACGCGGCCCAAGCAGGAAAAAGTGATCGCGGCCCGGCGCGAGGATTCGCGGGATGAATGCCATTCTGAGGCGCAAAATGGCGGAACGGATGCCGATTTCAAGGGCATTCTGCCCGACCGCTGCATTCTCCAAAGGTGGCCCGCAGGCTTCCTGCAGACATCGTCACTTACATGAAAAGCGGAATTGATAAGTTTACGGCCGCAACTCCAGCATCCGTTTCACAGCCTGCGCGAGAACCCGCGCGTATGCCATCGTAACGGGCAAACGGTCATAAAGTCCCATCCTCCCTGCTCGGTGACGAAGAGGCGGCGGATGCCTTGGGTAGCTCAGCCGCGGCATTTCCGAACCGGCCGATTCACCGCCACCGAGAAAACATCCATTTTGACCGGGTTTCCGAACGCATTCGCAACCATCGACCGTCTATCACTTTCCTGATTCGCTTCACCGCAGTTCGTATCCACGGCGGTCGCTGGCTGCCCGGTCCGGATGGAACTGCGAACTTTCGTGAGGCTAATCGGCCTGCCAGTGGGGAAAATGCCGTTTAGCACTTTGCCGGGTTCCGCCCGATGAGGCTAATCGGGGTCCCAACGACAGAATTCGAGCTTGGATTAGCCTCACGGAGGCCCACCCAATGCCAGCGATAACTGGGGCAACCTCGTGGGCAAGGCGCCCCGCCGCCAGGTCGCGTTGGAGGGCTGTCCTCCTAGCCCGAAGTCTAAAGTCGCCGCCAAACGCACCACCACGGCATACGCGCCTTTCTAGCTTTTCCAGCTCATTCCATGTCACCGCAGATTGTCCCCGGGGTAGCCGAGGCTCCGCCCCAGCCCCGTTCGAGGTGAAGCAGGCTGATCGAATGCTTTTAGTCATCTTGCGCCAATTTCTATCGATTTTATGTAACCTCTAATGGTTTTGCGGGAGCCATGATAATAGTTTTAGTCAGAAATTATGTTTATATAATTGTTTTAAGTGTAATGTAATGATTTTATGAGACTATGGATTCCGTGGGAAATACTTGGCTCAGGCAGAAATTCAGCCTCCTCAAATCACGGCTGGAGCATGAATCCTATCTGGGCAGCCGGGCTTCCGTTGCCCATCAAAAGGATGGTCGGAAAATCGAGACTTACCTCCGCCAGTATGCGCCCAAGTCATTCGACGATCCCCTGGCACACATCGAATTCGGGCTGAAATACGACGGAGTGGAGCTGGCGTTTCTAAGGGAGGTGTTTGGCCGGCTCACGCCCGAAAACGTGACCGCCTACATCCAGCAAAGCCCGACCGGAAAATACGCGAAACAGATCGGGTTCTTCTACGAGTTCCTGACCGGAACCGAATTGCCCATGGGCGGACTGGCCGGCAACTATGTCCCGGCGCTCGATGCCGAGGAGTATCTGACGGCCAAGACGGTCAAGAATCCCCGCTGGCGGGTGGACCACAATCTTCTGGGAACCCCGGCCTTCAGCCCGACCGTCCGGCTGACCGACGAAATCAAAGCGGGCTTGGCCCGGGATTGGAAAGGCCAGATTGCGGCGGTGCTGGCGGATACGCCGCCCGCCCTTCTCTATCGGGCCCTGAGCTACCTGTATGCCAAGGAAACGCGCTCCTCATTTCTGATCGAGCGGGAGGAACCCGGGCGGGCCCGCGAGGAGCGCTTCATCGCCGTCTTACGGGATGCGGGCAAGGTTCCGATCGAGCAGGCCCTCACCTCCGAAAGGCTGGTTGCCTTGCAGAACACGATTGTGGATCCGCGTTACGCCGAGAAGGCCTACCGGCAAATCCAGAACTACGTCGGCACGACCCTCCCGGGAGTGAGGGAGCAAATTCACTACATCACCGTTCCTCCGACCCTAGTCCCTTCACTCATGTCCGGGCTCGCCGGGGCGGCGAACCGCCTGGAGTCGGTTTCCCCCGTCGTGCAGGCCGCCGTCACCGGGTTCCAATTCGTCTTCATCCATCCGTTTGAAGACGGGAACGGCCGGCTCCAACGCTTCCTTTTCCAGGACGTGCTGGCCCGGCGCGGCGTGACCCCAATGGGTGCCGCGCTGCCGATCTCGGCCGCCATTCTGGACAACATGCACGCCTACGACGATGCGCTGGAGGATTTCTCGCTCCGGACCATGGGAAAATCAGTCTATACCACGAACGACGCGGGGGCTGTCACGCTGACCAATCCCGCCGAGATCGAGTCCCTGTGGCGGTTCCCCGACCTGACGCGCCAGGTCGAATACCTGATGACCGTCATGGCGCGCGCGATCGAGGCCTTGCCGAAGGAGCTCGGCTATCTGCGCCGCTACGACCGGGCGCGGGCGGAAGTCCGTGGGGTGGTGGATCTTCCCGACCAGCGGCTCAATTCTCTGATGAAGTGGCTCGATGCCGGCGGCGGGAAATTGTCCAACAACAAGCGGAAGCAGTTTGCGGAACTGACCGACGAGGAAATTGCCGGCGTGGAGCAGGCGTATACGGAGGGTTTCGCCGAATAATCCTGATGGAGCAGCTAGAGCGGTTTAAGTAGAATTGTAGCCGTTTTAAGAGATGTGCCGCCATTGAATATAAACCAGGCGATTGCGCGCAAAGCCGCGTTCACCGCCAATCCAGCCACCCACACGTTCAAAGGAGAAATCAACGATGCCTAAGAAGACCACCACTGATGCAGCCAAGATTCTGGCGGATATCGCCGGCCATGACCCAAAGCGCCGGCAGGCTTTCGAGGAGGCTGTCGCCAATCGCGAGGTTGCCCAGCGAATTTACGAATTGCGGGAGCAGGCCGGCCTTTCCCAAACGGAGTTGGCCAAACGAGTCGGCACTACTCAGTCCGTGATTTCGCGGCTGGAAGATGCCGATTACGAAGGCCATTCACTCGCCATGCTCAATCGCATTGCTGCCGCCGTAGAGCGCCGGGTTGAAATCCGGTTCCTGCCGCGGCGGCGGCGCCTGCAACCGGCGTAAGCGAATTGGCCAATGGCCTCCAGCCCACGACCGCAGCGCGTCGATGACCTTCGGCGCCGGCTGGCAGATCTATCTGCTGAGATTCTCAAGACGGAGGATGAACTTGCATCCTTGGAGGCTGAAGGGCGACTTGCACTCGGGGAGAATCGTTTGCCGCCCAAGATACCGCAAACCCCGGCGGAGAAAGTCGCCCTGTTTCTCGATCTATTCGGCACCAGGCGATCAGTATACCCCAAGCGGTGGGAGAACAGCAAAACAGGTAAGAGCGGCTATTCTCCGGCATGTGACAATGACAGCTTTTCAAATCGACTCAGTGGAATCTGCCAAAAGCCAAAGATAAAATGCGCGGAGTGCTGCCACCAGCGATTCCCTTCTCTCGCCGAGCACGCAATCGAAGCCCACCTGCGGGGTGAACAAACCCTCGGCGTGTATGCCA
>CAJBES010000225.1 GCA_903952145.1 uncultured Opitutaceae bacterium
TCATTGAACCCATAGTGTAGCAATGCGTGAACGTCCGGCCGCTCGCGACCAGCGCATCGAGATGGAGAGGTGGACCCACAAAATTGGACAGGTGGGATCGTTAAGTCCAAACCTGAAATAGAACGATCCCTATGTCGAAGAAACGCCGTCAGCACAGTCCTGAATTCAAAGCCAAGGTTGCGCTCGAAGCCCTGAAGGGCATCGAGCCGGTGCACGCCATCGCCGCGCGGCACGCGGTCCACACCGTACAAGTGAGCCAGTGGAAAAAGGAAATGGCCGAACGTCTGCCCGAGATCTTCGGCCGCAAGCCCGAGTTCGACGCCGCCGCGTCCCTGGATCGCGAGAAGGAGCTCTTCGAGGAGATCGGTCGCTTGAAGATGCAATTGGAATGGCTTAAAAAAAAAGGTAACCATTCAGGACTTATCGGGGCTTTGGGATGAAATCCGGCAGGCGGCCTGAAAAGAGCATGGTTAGCGCCTCGGTGGCGGCGAGGCCGTGCTTTCTGCAGGTAGAAAGATAGCTGCGCACCCGACAGAAGATTTGCGCTCCCTGGAAGGAGCGGAAACAGCCGGAGATCTTCTGTTGGACCTTGGTCATGCGCTCGTCGTTTTCCCCTTGGTTGTTCGTGAACGGCACGAACTTGTCGGTCATGAACCTGAGCGTTTCAGTTTCAAAATTGCGCAGTCGCTCGAGGAGGTTACGTGACTTCGTTCTGGCCATGCGACCAGGTCGGGCGGGGTGATCCTTGGGCTCGGGGGGCGGACACTCGCGGTCGCCCCTGGTCAATATATTGCGATAGCGGCTGCGAAAACTTTTGGCCTCTCTTTCGGTGACGCCCCCGCCGGCCTTGGTGGTCGCGTCTTTGATTTCGAGCAACAGAGCGTGCATCTTCTCCGCCCAGTGCTGACCATCGTCCTCCCATGCTCTTGTCAGTTCGCGAAGGTGATGGGCATTGCAGAGGGCGTGCAGACAGCTGAACTGAAAGTACGCTTTCCAGTGGTCGTGGATCAGCGTGCCCCGGAAGTGTTCCAGCACCCCCATCGCTATCATCGCCTCGGCTCCGCGCCTGGCATGGGGAAAGAACAGGGTCCATTTATCGTTGGAAACGCAGTGCAGCCACCGGCCCTCGCCATCGACGTTGATGCCTGTCTCGTCGGCATGCAGGATGCGTTGTATAATCAGTTGCTGGATGACAATCACCTCGAAACGCTCTAGAAGGATGAAGGCCTCCTGATTGAAGTTGAACACGGAGCCGGCGCTGAGCGGGATGCCGCACTGGTCGCGGAAGTCATCGCAAATGCGCTCATAGGGGATCAACTGCTGCTGCGACTGATAGACCGACCGGGCCTTGATGGCGGTGCCATATTGGACCGGTCTGGTCACTCCGGCCGGAAACTCGGCGACGAACTGGCAGCCGTGTGCATCCGCCAGGATCTCGGCACGATATTCCGTCACTTGCTTGCGGATCTCGATATCGATGACCTGGCGGGCTTCGTAGCCCGCCGGCTTATAGCGGCCGGTCGGGAGCGTGCGCCGGTCGATCGGGATGTTTGCGATGTGGTCTGGGTTCGGGTCCGGTGCGAGGGTCGCGCCTTCGTGCCCGTTTTGTCCGCCGGGCTTGCGCTTCTGCCCTTTGGTTTTTTGTTTCGCGCCGCGCTCGCGGTGCGGATCTTGCGACGGTGGTAGGCTACTGTTGGTGCTGTTGGCGCCAAACTTCTGGACCAACAGGTTGATGATAACGATGAGCAGATCGACCATGGCCCGCATGGGCGCGGAGAGGGACTTGTCTTGCCGCAGCAGTTGCTCGGCTTGCTTCAGGGCCGCCGTGACGTCGATCTTGGCGATGCTCACGATAGCGCCGTCTCCTTGATCGCTTACGCGGTCAGCCGCTGCCGGAACTGCGGCTCCAACGGATAGCCCAGCACCTGCTTGGGCGGGCAGCTGCGCTGGTGGTTGGCGGCGTTGTGGCCGCGACCGGTGGTCAGGCCCAAGCCAATCCAGTTCGCCGCGCGGTAGCAGGTGCCGCGCGCACGTGCCGGATCGATAAAGGTTTCCAGATAGTAGATGCCGTGGCCATAGATTCTCGCCCAATCCTGCGGAACCAGCGCGGCCATGCGGCTCAGGATATGCGAAGCCAAGTGGTCGACCCGGATCCAAGGCAGGATTAAGTACCTCGAGTTGTAGGCGATGAAGCCAAGGTTACGTCGCCGGGCGGCCGGTGCCCAGCCAATGAACCGGTCGCGCGGGCGCAAATGCCGCGGCGCCGACGACCAGGCCAGACAAGCGATGGGCCGTGCCAAGGCGAAAACCATGTACTTCAAATGCTCGCCGACTGGCTGGGTGTAGCCCAGATAATGATGATGCTCGATCAGCCCGTTAAATAACGCCTCCTCCGGGGTCCGTCGCACCAAGCGAAACTCTAACGGGCCAAGATCCTTTAGCCGTCCCTCGATCGGCGTCATATCCACCGCCGGCCGCTCCGGTTTCCGACGCACGGCGAGCGGGTTGGAATGGCGGCCGCGCCCAGGCGGCAGCGTGATATGCCCGCCACGATGCAGCGCCAACATCAGACCACGGCAGACCATGTCGCACGGCGTGCCATTAGCCTGAATCCAGTTCCATCGACGGCAGAGCTGCCTGGATAGCTCCCGGCGGCTCGCGTGCGGATGCGCGGCAACCAGCGTTCGGATCATCGCAACGTCCGCCTCGTAGAGTATACGGCTTCGGTACTTCAATGCCACCTTCATCAGCA
>CAJBES010000226.1 GCA_903952145.1 uncultured Opitutaceae bacterium
GCTGCGCGCGCCGCGCCCGCCGCGCCCGCTGCGCTGGCCGCCCGACGCGGGCCCGCCGACGCCGGCGACATCGTCTGTCCGCTCTCGGGCAAGCTCGTCTCGATCGAAGTGACGCCCGGCCAGTCCGTCGAGGAGGGCACCCAGGTCGCCACCATCGAGGCGATGAAGATGAACACCTACATCTACGCCGCCAAGTCTGGCAAAATCGCCGAGATCCTCGCTGCTCCCGGCGACGGGGTGGAGGAAGGGTTTGTTCTCATCCGCATGGCCTGATCGGCCGCGCACCATCCACTGCGTCGGACGCTCTCCGTCCGACGCGGCCCTCCCCCCTCCCTCATGAAAAATGCCATCGTTCTCGCTCTCACCATCTACGGCATCGCTGCGGTCATCGCCATGCTCGTAGCTGTGCTCATCAAGGTTCTCTTCGTGGCTGTGCGCCGTTTCTCGCGCTGAGCGCCTTTGTCCCGGAGCCACCATGCATAATCTCAACCCCCTCGATCTCTTCCAAGGCCTCACGACGCTCATAGCCTCACCGCCGTCGATTCTTTTTGGCCGGCTCGGACTGATCGTGCTCGGCATGGTGCTGCTCTATCTGGGCAAGAAGGGCGTGCTCGAGCCCCTGCTCATGATTCCCATGGGCCTCGGCATGGTCGCCGTGAACGCGGGCGTGCTCTTCCTCGATCCCACCACCGCCACCCACATCGTCACCGGCACCGCCGCCGGTCCCGATCTGGCCGCGGCCCAGCATCAGGCCGCCCAAGCCGCCGCCGGCCACATGCCTGGCACGCTCTTCATGTCGCCGCTGGTGGAAAAAACCGACAGTCTCATGTATCTCATGCAGGTCGACTTTCTCCAGCCGATCTACACGTTCGCCTTCAGCAACGGCCTCATCGCCTGCTTCGTGTTTATGGGTATCGGCGTGCTGCTCGATGTCGGTTTTGTGATTGCCCGCCCGTTCCTGAGCATGTTTTTGGCGATCGCCGCCGAGCTCGGCACGGTGGCCACTTTCCCCATTGCGATTGCCTTCGGCCTGACCAACGGCGAGGCCGCCTCGATTGCCATGGTCGGAGGAGCCGACGGCCCCATGGTGCTTTTCACTTCGCTCACGCTCGCGCGGCATCTTTTTGTGCCGATCACGGTCGTCGCCTACCTCTACCTCGGTCTCACCTACGGCGGTTATCCCTACCTCATCCGGCTGCTCGTGCCGGCCAAGCTGCGCGGCCTGAAAATGCCCGCCCGGCCCATGGTGAGGGTCACCGCCAACGAAAAGCTCGCCTTCTCCGTCGTCGGTTGCGCCGTCCTCTGCCTGCTTTTCCCGGCGGCGGCGCCGCTATTCCTCTCGCTCTTTGTCGGCGTCGCCGTGCGCGAGTCCGGCCTGAGATATTTCATCGCCGTCATCGATGGTCCGATTCTGTATGGTGCAACCATGTTCCTCGGCCTGCTCCTCGGCGTGCTCTGCGAGGCCTCCACGATTCTCGATCCGAAGGTTCTCATTCTCCTCGTTCTCGGCATCATAGCGCTGCTGCTCTCCGCCGTCGGCGGGCTGCTCGGCGGCTATGCGGCCTACTTTTTTAGCGGGCGCAAAATCAACCCCGTCATCGGCATCGCCGGTGTCAGTTGCGTGCCCAGCACGGCGAAGGTGGCGCAAAAGGAAGTCTCCAATGTGTGCCCCGATGCCCTCATTCTCCCCGAGGCGCTCGGCGCCAACATCTGTGGCGTCATCACCTCGGCCATTCTCACGGGCATCTACATCACGATCATTCCCCTGCTCGTGAAATGAACTCCGTAGGCAAAGTTTTCACCGGCCATTGGATTTATGGCACGCTCATCGCCTTTGCCGGTGTGGCGGTCAGCCGGCTGCTGGCGCCCGAATTCGCTGGGCGCGTTCACGCGATGGTGGCTCTGGCCGGCCAGTTTGTCGCGCTTGGCGGGCTCATGGTGATCCTCCGCGGCATCCGCCGGCGCCTGGGTCGGGCCGCGACCGGAGATGCGCGCTCTGCTTCGTAATACCCGCGATCAATCCTTCGAGATTGATGGCCGCTCCGCATGACAATTGCCGAACCCGTTCCGCCAAACGTGCCGGCCCGCCGGGGACCTTGGGTGATCGCGCACCATGCCTGCGTGGCCACCACGCAGGCGCTGGCGCGTGACCTGCCGGCTTGGTCGGCGGTGTGGGCGGATGAGCAGACCGCTGGCCGCGGCCAGGCGGAACGGACCTTTGTCTCCGA
>CAJBES010000227.1 GCA_903952145.1 uncultured Opitutaceae bacterium
GGCTCACCCATGTCGCAGATTGGCGTGGAACTCACGGACTCGGCCTACGTCGTGGTGAACATGCGCATCATGGCGCGCATCGGCCTGCCGGTCTTCAAGGAGATCGACAAGGGGGAGAAGCAGGTGGTGCCCTGCATCCACTCAGTCGGGGCGCCCCTCGCACCCGGCCAGGCCGACGTGCCGTGGCCCTGCAACAAGGAAAAATACATCGTTCATTTCCCCGAGGCCCGTGAAATCTGGAGCTATGGTTCGGGCTACGGCGGCAACGCCCTGCTCGGCAAAAAGTGCTTTGCCCTGCGCATTGCCTCCAACATCGCCCGCGATGAGGGCTGGATGGCCGAGCACATGCTCATCCTGGGCGTGGAGGACCCGCACGGTGAGAAAACCTACGTGGCCGCGGCTTTCCCCAGCGCCTGTGGCAAGACCAACTTCGCGATGCTGATCCCCCCGACGCACTTCAAGCGCAAGGGCTGGAAGGTGTGGACCGTGGGCGATGATATCGCCTGGATCAAACCCGACGCCAACGGCCGCCTGCGGGCGATCAACCCCGAGGCCGGCTTCTTCGGGGTGGCGCCGGGCACGTCGATGAAGACCAACCCGAACGCGATGTTGGCGCTCGCGAAGAACACGATCTTCACCAATGTAGCGCTCACCCCCGACGGTGGCGTCTGGTGGGAAGGGATGGGCCTGCCACCGGTCGAATGCCTCGACTGGCAGGGCAAGAAATGGACGCCGGAACTGGCCGAGGGCAGCGGGGTGAAGGCCGCGCACCCGAATGCACGTTTCACCGCGCCCGCTTCGCAATGCCCCACCATCGACCCGGCCTGGGAAGACCCGACCGGCGTGCCGATCAGCGCCATCATCTTCGGCGGCCGGCGCGGCACCACCATGCCGCTGGTTTATCAGGCCTTCAACTGGAGCGGCGGCGTCTACATGGGCGCCACCATGGGCTCCGAGATGACCGCGGCCGCCGCGGGCACGCTGGGCAAGGTACGCCGCGACCCGATGGCCATGCTGCCGTTCTGCGGCTACCACATGGGCGACTACTTCCGCCACTGGATCACGATGCAGCGCAAACTCAGCGAAACCCCGCGTGTCTTCAACGTGAACTGGTTCCGCCGCGATACCGACGGCAAGTTCATCTGGCCGGGCTTCGGCGAGAATATGCGCATCCTGAAATGGATCGTGGACCGCGCCCGTGGCCGCGGCATCGCCAAGGAGACGCCGATCGGCTGGATGCCGCACTACGAGGACATCGACTGGACGGATCTCGCCTTCTCGAAGGAGCAGTTCGAAAACCTTCAAAAAGTGGATCGGGCCGCCTGGCGCCAGGAAATCATCGGCCACGAGGAACTCTTTCTCGACCTCCACGACCGGCTGCCGAAGGAAATGATCTACGAGCGTGAATTGCTGATCTGCCGGATGTAATTTCGCCGGCTTGAGGAACTGCCGTTTTGGCGCATGGTCTCCGGACCATGCGCCTTTTTTTTGTCCTCCTGGCTTTGCACGTCACCATCGGCTCCGTCCTGGCGGGAGACCTGCCTGCCACGGCCGCTGCTCCGGAGGAGCCGCCCGCCCCGCTCGCGGCGGCCCTGCAAAAGCTGATGGCGGACGAAGGGCACTGGGCCTACACGCAGACGACGCAGGTTTTTGACCGTGACGGCCTGCCCAAGGAGGGGCTCCAGGTCGAGCGTTACGATCCCTCCCAGCCCGAGGATCAACAGTGGACGCTGGTGCTGAAGAAGGGCCGGCCCCCCACCGGGCGCGAAGTGCATTCTTGGAAAAAGAAAAAGGCCAGGGAGATGCGGCGGCGGGAGGACAAACCGCTGGGCGAGGTGCTCGACATCAACCGGGCGCAAGTAAACCGCGAGGAGGGGCCGGAGCTGGTCTACGAAATTCCGTTACAACAGTCGGCGAGCCGGCGTTTCCCGGCGGAGAAGTTTGTGGTGTTCATGACCGTGAACCGCGCCCGGCTGACCCTGGAGCATTTCGGGCTGAAAACACGCGAATCTTTCCGCATGGCCGGGGTGGCCAAAATTGAGCAAGTGGAGATTGATGCTAGCTTCGCGACCGTGGATGAAAAATACGCGCCGCAGCCCCGGGAGATCACTGCGCACGGCGCGGGGAAGGTGCTGTTCTTTCGGGTGGGGGCCCGCGCCGAGATCAAGTGGACGGACTTCAAACGCGTGACGCCCTACAATGACCGCTTCGTCGTGAAGCTGGGCGAACTGAAGGTGCTGGACTTCTGAGCCGCGACGGCCGCGACCGTGGCGGGGAGATAACTTGCGCAGGTCCCGCTTTCTGAGCTACCTCCGTGGCGTGAAAGGATGGCTCGGAGACCTGATACGGCTGGTTTGGGCGCTAGGCTACTGGAACGTTCGCAAGACCGTCTACCAGTTGCGGCGTGGTCGCGGGCAATGCCCGTGTCACAATCCGAGCGACTCAGGGGAGCCCTTGCGCACCGGTTGCGAGGCGGTCATCGGCTGGTGGCGGCCAGCGCGCTTCCGTCGGGTTTGCCCGCTGCTGCGACAGAATGAAACCGGCCAATGGGTGTGCAGTGTGCCGGCCGCGGAAGTGCGGCCGTTTTGGGGCCGGGCGCTGGGCTATGTGGGCGGCACAACGGCGGCGGTCTGGCTCGGTGGCGCGGGCGTGGTGTTCGGCATGATGCAGGGCATCGGCTACGAGGTGTCGCTGCGGCAGATCGTGTGGCCACCAGCCTGGCAAGAACTGCGCGGGGTGCGGTCCCAGCTTTTCATCAAACAGGCGCGGGAGGCCTATACGGCCGGCCGGGTGCGCGAGGCACTCAGTGCGCTGGCCGTGGCCCACGAAATGGATCCCAAAAACTACAGTGTCGGCATGATGCTCGCGCAGTTCTACCAGGCGGGCAACCCGGGCATGGCCGACACTCTCTATGCCCAACTGTTGCGCGAGCAACCGGAGCACCGCATGGAGACGGCGCGGGTTTGGTTCCGCAGTTTGCTGGCCCGCGGCCGGTTGCGGGAGATCGCGGAAATGGCGCGGCGGCAACTCATGGCGGAGCCGCAGCAGGCCTCCGCTTGGGCCCACGCGTTGATTTTTGCGGCGCGGCATCTGCAGAATACGGCTCCGTTGGAGGCTGCGGCGCAGGCGGAAACCGTGCCGGCACCGGTCCGCGCCACCTTGCTGCTTGCGGCCCGCGTGCAAAAGCTGCCGGCGGCCGAGGCGCGCGCCTTGCTGGTCGCCGCGGCACCCCTGGCCGGAATTTTTCCCTACGACCGGGTTTTCCGCATCGAAACCCTGACGCGGTTGGGCTTCGCCGACGAGGCGCTCGAATTACTGCGGAATGCGCAGACGCAACTCGTGGGGCGCGACGTGGCCCGGCTGGCCTTCGCAATTTATGCCCTCAAGGGCGACACCGCCCGGCTGGGCCGTGAGTTTGATGCGCTGCTTGCGCCGAGCCGCGGGCTGCATGTCCAGGAAGTCGGGCTCCTGGCAATTCACCTGGTCAACTGGCCGGAGGCGGGATTACTGGGCAAAGTGTGCGACGCGTACGGACGGCTGCCGCAGGAATCTCTTGAGGTCCGCTTGGAAGTCGGCCTCGCCGTGTTTTGTGCCGCGGGGGTGCAAAAGGACCGGGTGCGCATGGCGGAGGTCCAGAGGCCTCTGACCAAATCCGTGGATGTATCCCTCACTAGTATGAATATGCTCGGGGCGTATTTCCTTGAGGATAAAGTGAGAATACCCATCGAAAGTTTGCTGCCTCAGCAGAATGCGCTCTCCTTGGAATTGAATTACGCGTTGCTGGAGAGATATTGGGGTAAAAAATGAGAGGGGTAACCTCGTCCCCGCCAGGCGCTCCGGCGGCATGCGGGCTGCAGGATGATGCCGATGAGCATGAGCCGCGGCCCGGCATCATGGGCCCGATACAGCCCGCCCATCCCGTGAACAGGAGCAGGACGGTAAGGCACCGGACTAAGACATCCACAGTCATCGAACCCGCATGGGGGCGGATGGGGCGCAGCCAGTCACTCCTCCTCGGGCGGGGTGAAGCCGCGGCGGAGGACGTTTTCCGCGATCAGCCGGGGAAACAGGAAATTTTCCAGATACGCGCAACCGCCAGCCTTGGTGCCGCCCCCGGACATTTTGAAGCCGCCGAAGGGATGCCGTTGCACGATGGCGCCGGTGCAACCGCGGTTGAGGTAAAGGTTGCCGACAAGCAATTCCTGCTGGGCGCGCTCCAGTGACCGCGGGCTCCGCGAAAAGAAGCCGCCCGTGAGGGCATAGTCGTTCGCGTTCGCCATGGCGAACGCTTCGTCAAGGTCCCTGGCCTTCAGGATCGCCAGCACCGGCCCGAAGATTTCCTCGCGGACGATCCGGTGGTCGACCTGGCAACCGGTGAACACGGTCGGTGGCACGTAGTAGCCGCCGCTGGCGAGCAACCCGGGCGCAAGCCGGGCCTGCCACGCCAGCTTGCACTCCTGCCTGCCGGCTTCGATGTAGCCGAGGATCGTTTGCTGCGCCGCCGCGTCGATCACCGGATTGACGATGGTGCCGGGCTGCGCCGGGTCGCCGACCGGAATCGTCGGGCACGCGGAGAGGAAGCGCTCGACAAACTTGTCGTAGACGTCGGCGAGCACAATCAGGCGCGAGAGGGCGGAACACTTTTGTCCAGCGAAGCCGAACGCGCTGTAAAGCGCGGCCGGGATGGCCTCGTCGAGGTCGGCGTCGTTGTCGATGATCATGGCATTTTTGCCGCCCATTTCACAGACGACCTTCTTGAGGTTGGGCTGGCCGGGCCTGGTCCTGCCGGCCTCGGCCCAAATGTTGAGGCCCACGGCGCGCGAACCGGTGAACGCGATGAAATCGACCTGCGGGTGCGCCACGAGGTGCGCACCGGCGTCGGCACCGGAGCAGGGGAGGAAGTGCAACGCGCCGGCGGGCACGCCGGCCTCGATGAGGATATCCATCAGGAACGCGCCGATGATCGAGGTCTGCCGCGCCGGCTTGATGATGACGCAATTCCCCGCGACGAGCGGCGCGACGGTGAGGCCGGTGAGGATCGCCAGCGGAAAATTCCACGGGGCGACGGCGACGCCGACACCGCGCGGTGTCCACGTCTGCACGCAGCGCTCGCCGGGGACGGGTTGCGTCACGACCGGCTTCGCCATGCGGCGCATCTCGATCGCGTAGAAACGGAGGAAGTCGATCGCTTCGGAGGTGTCGCCGTCGGCCTCGACCCAGGGTTTGCCCGCCTCGAGGATGAGCAGGGAGTTAATTTCCATGCGGCGCGATTCCATGAGGTCGGCCGCGCGCAGGAGGATGGCCGCGCGCTCGGCGACGGGCGTGGCGCGCCATTTCGGGAAGTAGGCGACGGAGGCGGCGACGGCGTCCTCGGCGTCCTGCACCGTGCCCTTGGCCCAGTAGCCGACGATCTGCTGCGGGCGGGCGGGATTGACGGAGGGGAGGAATGGCCGGTCGGTGATCTTTCTGCCGTTGATGATGACGGGCCACTGCTTGCCGAGCTGCGTGGACTCGAAGTGTTTGAGCGCGATGCGCTGCTTTTCGCGGCTGGCGGCGAGCGTGTAATCGGTGTTGGCGGCGTTGACAAAGGTGCCGGCGGGCCGTGGCTTCCGTGCCAGGGGTTCGGCGGCCGCAGGGATGGCGCTGACCGGGTTGCCAAGCAGCTGTTCTTTGGTGGCCTCGCCCATGTTCTTGATGCGGAGAAAGCCCTCGTTCGAGGTGTTCTCAAGCAGGCGGCGGACGAGGTAGGCCATGCCGGGGAGCAATTCACCGATCGCGCTGTATTCGCGAACGCGGTGGCCCAGCTGGAGCAATGAAGCCTTCAGTTCGTCAGCCATGCCGAAAAGCGCCTGGAACTCATAGTGTTTCGGGTGCACGCCGAGACGCTCGGCCTGCACGATGGCGTAGGCGCAGGAGCGGACGTTGTGGGAGGCAAAGTTGGCCGTGATGAGGTCGGCGTTTTCGAGGAGGAAGACGGTGAGCTTCTCGTAGTTGGCGTCGGACTCCGGTTTCTTCTGCCAGACGGGGATCGGCCACTCGCGCTGCTGCGCCATGATGGTCTCGTAGTCCCAGTAGGCGCCCTTCACGAGACGGATGTTGAGCGGGCGGTGGCGCGCCCGGGCCCAGGCAACGAGGGCGCGGAGGTCCGTTTCGCAGTCACGCAGGTAGGCCTGCAGGGCGATGCCAATGGCAGGTTTTTGGGCGAACTCCGGCTCTTCGAAGATGGACTTGAAGAGCGCGAGGGTGAGGTCCTTCAGTTTATAGCTCTCCATGTCAAAATTGATCAGCGCATTCACTTCGGCGGCGCGGCGCAGAATCGGACGCAGGCGCTGCTTGAGCGCATGGATGGAGTTCTCCGGGTCGGCCGGATGGACGTCGGGCGTGAGCGCGGAAATTTTGACCGAGAGATTGAGCCGCGGGAGCGGACCATCGGGCCCCAAGTCGCTGAAACACGGCTCCGGTGCCTGCGCGTAGAACTTTGAAACCGATTCCAGGATCTCGAGGTTGCGCTGGAGGAACACGTCGGCCTCCTCCTCGCTGACGACCGCTTCACCGAGGAGATCAATGGTCGTGGCGATGCCGAGCCGGAGGTTCTTCCGGATCTGCTTGAGCAGGTCCTCGCCCGTTTCGCCGGCGACGAATTGCCCAGCCATGTCGACAATCTGGGCTTTGACAGGCGCGGCCACGAGAGCGGGCGCAAACGACGAAGCGGCGAGGCCGGCCTTCAGGGCGGGGTTTAAGGCAACGGCTTTGTCGCCGAGGTATTCCTGCAGGTGGCGGACGATGTCACCGGACGAATGGAGCGAGGGCAGCACATCGACGAAGCGGAAGAGCTGGGTTTTGAAAACCGGGTCCTTCATGGCCCAATCCATCAGACGGGCGTAGGCGCCTTTTTTGGAAAACAACGCGGGCGGTGGTTGTTGGTCCATCAGGGCGAATAGTTGTTCGCCCTTGGCACGGACGGCGGCTTCGATTTTGGGGTCGGGCGGGAGAAATGAGGACATGGCGCAGGGGGTTGATTATGCCGGTGATGTTCGTTTGCCCGCAGATTTTGGCAAGGGGGCAGGGAGGCAGAGGCGTGGTTGTCTCTCGTTTAATACTATTGTAAGCTGTGTATCATTATTGTTTTAGGTATGCAGATTAGTCCATTAGGGCTAAGCTGCTCGGCGGCGTTGGGTGGGACAGGTCGCCAGCGGCAGTCGAAGCTTGGACTTGGGCAAATATATGGCAGCGTTTTTGCGACTTTACGGCATGGGCCGTGTTCTGGGCATGAAAGATGACACTCCAGTGCAAACCCAACCCACGGGGATGATCACCCCGGTCGATTTCACGACTTTCATGCGCAACTATCAGAACATGGTCTTCACCACGGCGGTTCGCCTGGTAGGCAACGAGGCGCAGGCGGAGGACATTTCCCAGGAGGTATTCCTGAAGGCGTATGAGCATTTTGATTCGCTGCAGACCAGTGCCACGGCCGGTGGCTGGCTCAAGACCGTCACCACCAACCTTTCCCTCAACTACCTCACCCGCTACCGCAACCGCTGGCGTTTTTTCTCGGAATTCCAGCGCGCGGCCGACGCTGGCGCCGACCGTGATGAACCCGAGATGGAATTTGCCTCCCCCGAGAATTTCCTGAGCGACGTGGATGCGGATGAGCGCCGTGTCTGGGTCGAGCGGGCGCTGGAGAAACTGCCTGATCATCAGCGCGTGCCACTGCTGCTGTTTCATTTTCAAGACATGCCTTATGACGAAATAGCCCAAAAGCTCGGGATATCGCTCGCCAAGGTGAAAACCGACATTCTCCGCGCCCGCGCAGCGCTCGCCCAGATTCTGACGCGCAGCGGGACGGCCCACGAAACTTTCAACGCCTGATCACCATGCCACGCAATAATCCAGAGGACCTCGAAAAATTCATCCATCAGACCCTGCGGGCGTTGCCCGAGCGGCGCGCCCCGCGTTCACTCGAGGCCCGCGTGTTCGCGGCCATTGCCGCGCGGCAGGCGCTGCCCTGGTGGAGACAGTCCTTCACGCACTGGCCGTTGGCGGCCCGTGGTGCATTTTTGGTCGTCTCGGCGGTGCTGGCCGCAGCGCTGCTCGCGTGGTTTTTCCGCACGAGCGGTCAGGTGGAGTCGGGATCATTGCTGGCGGGACCCCTGGCGATGGTGGCAAAAATTCACGCCATCTCCGGCGGCGTTGGGGCCTTCCTTGCGGTCGTGATGCGCAGTATCCCGAGCCTCTGGCTCTACGGCGCACTGGCCTTTGTCGCTACCATGTATGCCGCGTTCTTCGGCCTGAGTGCCGCCGCCTACCGTTCCTTCTTTGCCCAACGTTAATCCCATTCCGACCATGAAAAAATTTCCCCACCTCCTGTTGACCGGCGCACTCCTGACGCTTGGCCTGATCATCAATCCTGCGATCCGCGCCCAGGCAGAGCCCCCGAAGTCCGAGGCTCCTGTGCCAGCCGAGGCGCCACCGGCCCCACTTGCACCGACCGCCCCCACGGTCGCCGAGCCCCCCGCAGCGCCTGCGCTCCCCGTGGAAAACCTGCGGCGACTCGACGAACCGGCCGCGCAACCAATCCCTGCCGAGTCCATCGAGGCGACAGCGGAACCGGCGGCTTCGGCCGTTGAGGCGGCGGAGGCAGCGGCGGCTCCTGCCGCTGAGGCTTCGGCTGCAGTCACGCCCGGGCCGGAGGAGGGCGCGGTGGCGGTCAAGGTGGCGCAGAAGCAGCGCCGCCGTTCAGGCGGCACCAATGAGTTGCCCTTTGGCAATCACACGGTCGCCGCCGGCCGCACGGTTTCGGAGGCGGTGTCGATCATGGGTTCGACGACCGTGAACGGCGAGGTCGAGGGTGAAGCAGTGTCGATCTTTGGCAACACGCGGATCAATGGCTCGACGGGGGGCGAAGCCGTCGCGGTCCTCGGCAATGTCTATGTGGACGGCACCGTGGGCGGCGAGGTCGTGGCCGTGTTGGGCAATGTCAAACTCGGGCCGCAAGCGGTGGTCAAGGGGGATGTGGTTGTGGTGGGTGGCAAGCTGACCCGTGACGCAGCGGCGATCGTAAAAGGTGAGGTGCAGGAGATTTCTTTCCTGGGGGACGGGGAGAAGTTCGCCAGCATCAAGCTTTGGATCAGGAAATGCCTGTTGCTGGGCCGGCCCCTCGCCTTTGATGCGAATCTCGGCTGGGCCTGGATGATCGCGATCGGTTCATTCACCTTCTATGTGCTGCTCGCCCTGCTTTTCCCACGCGCCTTTGAAAAATGCGCCGGCACCTTGGAGGAGCGCCCCGGTTCCTCCCTGCTGGCGGTGTTGCTCACCGTGCTGATCACGCCGGTGCTGATCGTGCTGCTCGTTATCACCGGCATCGGCCTGCTGCTGATCCCGTTTGTGGCCGCCGGACTTTTCTTTGCGGGCATTTTTGGCAAGGCCGTCATGCATGCCTGGCTGGGCCGCCGGATCACCCGCTATTTCGGACCCGGTGCCATGTCACATATAGCGGTGGCAACGCTCATCGGCAGTGGGCTGGTGCTGCTGCTCTATACCGTGCCGTTTCTGGGCTTCTTCACCTACAAAGTGCTGGATGTCATCGGACTTGGTGTGGTCGTTTACACGATCATTCTCAGCTCCCGCCGTGAGAAGCCAGCCGTGGTTGCGGCAGTAACCGTCCCCGGGGTGATCCCGCCCCTGATGCCATTGGCGGCGACCGCGGGTGTGAGCAGTGGGACCAGCGTGCCGGTAGATATGCCGGTGACAGATGCGCCAATGGCACCCTCGAGCACGCCTCCGCCAATGACCGCCGGGGCCTCCCTTCCGCGTGCCGGTTTTTGGATCCGCATCGCGGCATCCCTGATCGACGTCGTTCTGGTGGGGATGCTTTGCGGCTTGCTCAGCAGCATCTGGCATCATCTCGGCAGCGTTTTCCCCCTCTGGTTCGCCGTTTACAGCGTCGCCCTGTGGGCGCTCAAGGGCACCACCATCGGTGGCATTGTCTGCGGGCTCAAGCTCGTGCGCCTGGATGATCGCAAAGTGGATTGGACCGTTGCGGTGGTACGTGGCCTGGGCGGGTTTCTTTCACTGGCCGTGGCCGGTCTCGGCTTCATCTGGGTGGCCCTCGATGACCAGCGGCAATCCTGGCACGACAAGATCGCCGGCACGACCATCGTTCTGGTGCCCAAGGGCATGTCGCTGCTGTAAGCGGCGCCGGAAAGCGGCTGCCGGTTTGGGGTTGCATGACCGCACTCAAACCTTCAGCGATGGCGCACTTCTTATGAGCAATCCACTCGTTGGCATCATCATGGGCAGCACGTCGGACTGGGACGTGATGCAAAATTGCGCGCAGACTCTCGATGCACTGGGAATTTCATATGAGAAACGCGTGATCAGTGCGCACCGCACACCGCACCTGGCCTTTGAATGGTGCGGCGGTGCCGAGGCCCGCGGCCTCAAGATCATCATTGCCGCGGCGGGGGGCGCGGCCCATCTGGCCGGCGTGGCGGCGGCGCTGACACCACTGCCGGTGCTTGGTGTGCCGATGGAATCGGCTTCGCTCAAAGGGCTCGATTCGCTGCTCTCAATGGTGCAGATGCCGGGTGGCGTGCCCGTGGCGACTTTTGCGATTGGCAAACCCGGTGCGATCAACGCCGCGCTTTTTTCCGCGGCCACGCTGGCCTTGGGTGACGCCAATATCAAAGCCGCGCTCGGCGCCTTTCGGGCCGACCAGACGAAAAAAGTCTCCGAGGCAAAGCTCCCGTAGCCTGCTGCCGCCCCGCGCGTTACAGTCTGGCAAGCAGACTGCAGCCAGCTGTTCCATTGCGGTTACGGAAAATGATTGATTGCTGGCGCAAACCTCGCTTTGTCTAGAACAGGAGAATATGCGGGTTGGCCCGCTCTTCAGTCTAACTACACCACACGCTACACCACTTAACTATGAACAATAGCTCCGTAAGTTATCTACGGAAGCCGTTGGCGCTTATTAGCGCCGGGCTTTCGCTGTTCGCGGCCAACGCCGCTTTTGCCCAGCAGTCCGCGGCGACCCAGAAACCAGCAGATGATCTCGTGAAGCTCGAAAAATTCGAGGTCACCGGCACCCGCGTCAAGCGCCTCGATGCCGAGACGCCCGCGCCCGTCATCGCCTACAAGGCCATCGACATCGAAGCCAAGGGCTACACCAACATCGGCGACTTCATCCAAAGTCTCCCGTTCAACACCGGCTCGGCCAACTCCATCTACCAGACCGCCAGTTTCACCCGTGGTGCCGCCACGGCCAACCCCCGCGGTCTCGGGTCCCAGCGCTTCCTCGTGCTGGTGAATGGTCGTCGTCCCGTCACCTATGCGCTGCCGAACAGTGGCAATCGCCAGATCTTCGATTTCAACAGCCTGCCGGCTGCGGCGATCGATAGCGTCGAGTTCCTCAAAGACGGTGCCTCCGCCATCTATGGCGCCGACGCCCTCACCGGTGTGTTCAACATCAAGCTGAAGAAGAACTACACCGGCCTGTCCACCTCGGCCTACTACGGCAATACGCTCAAGCATGACACCGGGGTGAAGCAGTTCAGCCTCGTGAGCGGTGCGGGCACGGGCAAGACCCGCGCCATGATCGCTTTCGACTACAAGAGTGCGAACTCCAACTTCATCCGCGACTATGGCGTCACGACCACCGACTACACGATCGCGATGGGCACCAACAAGGGCTCCAACCAGAACAGCTCGCTGAACTGGCCGGCCAATGTCACCGTTACCGCCGCCCAGGCGGCCGCGATTGGCGGAGGCTTTCTCTCCGGCACCTACGTTGTCACGGGAGGCACCCTGCTCTCGAGCCCGACGCTGGCCAACTTATCCCGGGTTGCCGCCATTCCGGCCGAAAATCGCTACAACTTTGCCAAGACCTATCAGCTCTATCCGGCTTATGATTACATGAGCACTTATCTGCAGATGGAGCACGATCTCACTGATACGATCCAAGTGTTCAGTCAGGTGGCGTTTTCCGACAACCGCACCTATTACGCGTTCACCCCCGGGGTCATCAACTTCCCCACCGAAGGCCTGATCCTGCCGGCCAACAGCCCCTATAACCCCTTCCGCATCGACATGAACACCCTGCTCAACCGCACGAGCTTCGGGACGGTGCGCAAGTTCGATACCGAATCCGTCGGCGCCAACTACCTCGGCGGCGTCCGCGGCACCTACAATGGATGGGAATGGGAAAGCGCGGTCGCCTACGGCTTCAATCAGGTAACCACGGTCGCCCGCAACGCCATCCGTGCCACCACCTTCCAGTCCGCCTTGAACGGCACGCTTTCCGGCTTCACCGGCGTGTTCTTCAATCCCTTCGGCAACAACCCCCAGAACTTGGTCAACGCTTTGTTCACGTCGTCCACTGGCATGAACAAGGGTGAGGGCTTGGGCTGGGACGCCTCTGTGACCAACGATTCCGTCTTTACCCTGCCCGGCGGTGATGTCGGTCTCGCCGCCGGTGTCGAGTTCCGCAACGATCGCATCCAGACCAATCCTGACACCTCCGCCTACCTCGGTTCGGGTGGCGGCCTGCCGCTCAAGGGTCAGCGTGATGTGGCGTCGCTCTATGTTGAAATCACGGCTCCGGTCATCGCCAAGGTCCTCGAAGTCCAGCTCGCCGGACGTCACGAGGATTATAGCGACTTCGGCAAGACCGACAAACCGAAGATCGGCGCCAAGTTTAACCTGCCCACCAACAAGATCGCCAACGTCATCGTCCGCGGCTCCTACTCAGAGTCCTTCCAGGCTCCCCCGCTGGCGCTCCTCTATGCCTCCCAGACGATTGGTTTCTCGTCCACGCTGCTGCAGGATCCGGTGCGTCTGCAAGATCCTCCGCAGCAACAACGCATCGTCACCGGCGGTAACCCGAACCTTCTCCCTGAGAATGGCAAGACCACCTACGCCGGCATCGTGGTCGATATTCCCGCCGTGAAGGACCTCTCCTTCAACTTCGACTTTTTCAAGTTCCGCATCAACCAGGTCATCGTCACGCCCAGTGCGAACTATCTCATAACTGCGAATGGGATGCTGGCGTTCCCGAGCGCCATCGTGCGTGACGGCCCGGGCGGCCCGATCCTCCGGATTGAATCGGTGCCCTCGAACAATCCCGGGGCCTACCAGATCTACCGTGGTTACGACATGGGCATCAACTACCGCCTGCGCAACACCCGCATGGGTGACTTTAACTTCGCCGTGGACCTCACCCGCACGGTCGAAATCGGTTCCGACTCCGGACTCGGCGGCGGTTACTTCGACAACATCGGCCTCTACAACAATCCGAAGTGGCGTGGGAATGCCTCCGTGGGCTGGCGCTACAAGGACGTGAGCGCCACCGTGGCCGCCGATTACATCGGGTCCTACTTCAACGATGGCTATACGGTGGCGGGCTGGGGTGAGAATCCCTACGCCATCGGCATGGCCTCCTTCAGCTACCGCGGTTTCTTCGGCTCCACGATCATCGTGGGCGTCAACAACGTGCTCGACAAGCGCCCGCCGGACAACGGTCGCGAGACTTCCGGCTTCGATCCGAATACCTACGGCGGCGGCGCACTGGGTCGTTTCGCCTACATCCGTATCCGCAAGGACTTCTAAGCGGCACCGGAACCAGTCGTCTGAATCTCTCACGGGCTCCTCACAAGGGAGCCCGTTTTTTTTACCCTGGCGCTTGACGTGATTTGGAGCAACCAGGGCCGGCGCTTGCCGCCGGGTCCGCAGCCGGCCGGACCGCTCTTGGTCGACAAAATCTCCGGTCGCTTAAGAATTGATCTGACTCGGCCGGACCGCCGGTTATTTTTCCGCATTTCCAATCTGATGAAATTCGCACTCCTCCCTGCTCTCGCCGCCTGCGTGCTGGCCGCCGCGCCCGCCCTCGCCACCCCGCCTCCTGTACTCCCGGTCGAAGTGTTCTTCGACACGCCCGCGATGAGCGGCATCGAGTTCTCGCCCGACGGCAAACGCCTCCTCTGCCTCGTCCCCTTCGAGGGCCGCCAGAATCTCGCCGTCATCGACCTCGAGAAAGGCACCAAGAACCTGCTCAGCAGCTTCAAGGACAAGGACGTCAGCGGTCCTTTCTGGGCCAATGACGAGCGCATTCTTTTTTCCGTCGATGATGCCGGCAAGGAGGAGTTTGAATTTTATGCCGTCAATCCCGACGGCTCCGACCCCACCATCCTCGCGCCCGGCCGCAGCACCTCGATCCTGCGCCGGCTGCCCGACGACAAACGGTTCCTCCTCGTGCAGGCCGCCATCACCAACAACGACTGGTGGGACGTGGCCAAGATGGATCTGAAGACGGGCAAGCTCTCCACCCCGGTGGCCAAGGCGCCCGGCAACGTAGAGTTCTATGTGCTCGACCGCGCCAACGTCGTCCGCCTTGCCGTCGTGCGCGACTGGACCACCAACACCAACCGCGTGCTCTACCGCGAAAGCGACGGACAGGAATGGCGCGAGATTGCCAGCTGCGGTTTCGACCAGCCCGGCTGGGAGCCCATCGCCTTCGACGGCGACAATCGCACGCTTTTTGTGTGGTCTGACATCGGCCGCAAGACCCGCGCGGTCTATCGCTACGACACCGCGACCGGCACCCTCGAATCCACGCCGGTCTTTGGGGATGACACCTACGACGTCCAAAGCGTCATCTACGATGAATCGAAGCAAAAGGTGGTTGGCATCACCTACCCGGGCGACCGCCGGCGCTTCCACTGGCTGGACGACGAGTTCAAGGCCATCCACGCCCGCATCGAACAGTCACTGCCTGACACCGTGCACAGCCCCACCCAGATCTCGGCCGACGGTTCGAGGATTCTCTTCTACTCCTACAGCGATCGCGACCCGGGGGTTTACTACCTCTACGACCGCAAGCGGCAAAAGCTCAGCGAACTCGCCGTCATCAAGCCGAAGGTCGACCCCGGCCAGATGTCGGTGATGAAGCCCGTCACGTATCAGGCCCGCGACGGCCTTACCTTGCACGGCTACCTGACGCTGCCCGCCGGGCGCGAGGCGAAGGACCTGCCCCTCATCATCCACCCGCACGGCGGCCCCTACGGCCCGCGCGACAACTGGGGCTTCAACGCGGAGGTCCAGTTTTATGCGAACCGCGGTTTTGCCGTGCTGCAGGTGGATTTCCGCGGGTCGGGCGGATACGGCCAGTGGTTCGAGGCGGCCGGTTTCAAGCGCTGGGGTCTGGAAATGCAGGACGACCTCACTGACGGTGTGAAGTGGAGCATCGCCCAAGGCGTCGCCGATCCGAAGCGCATCGTGATCTCCGGCGCCAGTTACGGCGGCTACGCGACGATGGCCGGTCTGGTCTACACCCCGGAGCTCTATGCCGCGGGCATCAACTACGTTGGCGTGGTCGATATCCGGAATCTCATCCCGAAGACCGCCCCGGCCCGGCGCCTGCACTGGATGCACACGCGGCTCGGCAATCTGGCCAACGACGATGACCGCAAGCGCATCCATGAGACCTCTCCCGTCAACTTCCCGGAACGCATCCGCGTGCCCGTGCTCATGGCCTACGGCAGCAACGACCCGCGTGTCCGCATCGACCAGGCCAACGACATCGAGCGCGCCCTCAAGCGCTCAAAGGTGCCCTACGAGCTGATCATCGAGCGCGACGAAGGGCACGGCTTCCGCAAGGAGCAGAAGCGCATCGCCTTCTACTCCCGGATCGACAGTTTTCTCAAAAAATACGTCACCGACGATACGTCCCTTGGAAAATAGCCTTGGGTTGGCGCGCCAGCGTTTGTCCATCAAGCAACCAGCCCTGGCCAATCAGTCCCGCTACTCTCGCTCCATCAGTGTGCGCAAGGCGAGCAAGGTCATGGAGTGAGGGAATTCCGTTACCTACTGCAGATAAATATATGCTCCAATAGTGATTTAAACGGGTCGCGAGGTACGAAGGTTTGGTTATGAGGGGAATAAGTAGTTGCGTAACTCGCGATATCTGTTTCTGCAATTCCCGGGTTTGGAGCAGGCGCAGGCCAGTTTCCCCTCCCCACACACA
>CAJBES010000228.1 GCA_903952145.1 uncultured Opitutaceae bacterium
CCACCGGGTATTTTGGTGACATGACCCGCACCTACCTCAAGGGCCGCGCCTCGGAGAGCCAACGCAAGCTCTACGCCACCGTGCATACCGCCCAGCAGGCTGCCCTCGGGGCCATTCGCGCGGAGGTGGATGGCCGCAGCGTGCATCAAAAGGTCGTCGATACCTTTGCCAGCGCCGGCTACCAGACACGCCATGGAAAAAACGGCTCCGTGGGCTTTTTTCACGGCACCGGCCACGGCCTCGGCCTCGCCGTGCATGAGCTGCCGCGGCTTTCCGGTCTGGTCTCCATGCCCCTGAAAAATGGGGCCGTGGTGACAGTCGAGCCCGGCCTCTATTATCCCGGTCTCGGCGGCTGCCGCATCGAAGATGTCGTGCAGGTCACCGCCACTGGCGCCCGGCTCCTCTCCCGCCATCCTTACGCATGGGAAATCCGATGAAAGGCCTGCCCGCACTCCTGAAAAAAATCTCCCGCCTGCGCATCCTGGTCATCGGCGATGTGATGCTCGACCACTACATCTGGGGCGACGCCACCCGCATCTCCCCCGAGGCCCCGGTGCCGGTCGTGGACATCGCCCGCGATACCTGGACCGCCGGCGGCGCGGCCAATGTCGCCCTCAACATCGCCTCGCTTGGCGCGCAGTGCACCGTGGCCGGTTTCATCGGACCCGACGAGGCCGGCACCAAACTCACGCAAATCCTCCAGGAGAAGGGCATCACGCCTCTGCCCACTCCCGGCACCGGCGCGACCATCCTCAAGACCCGCGTGATCGTGCAGCGCCAGCAGCTCTGCCGGCTCGATCGCGAGTCGCCCCAAGGGCACTACGCCATCTCCGCCGCCCAAACCGGGGCTTTGCTCGGCGACGCCATCCGCAACGCCGACGCCGTGATCCTCTCCGACTACGCCAAAGGCATCGTGTCTGATGAACTGGTCGCCAAGGTCACCAAGCTCGCCCGGGCGGCCGGCAAGCTCCTCGCACTCGACCCCAAGCCGAAGCGCAAGCTGGCTTTCCGCGATCTTGATCTCATCACCCCGAACAAGCGCGAAGCCCTCCAACTCGCCGGTCTGGAACCCGTCCCGCATGCGCCCTTTCCCGCGGCCGAGGTATGTGCGCGCCTGCACCAACTCTACCGCACCCGCAATCTCGTCATCACCTTGGGCGAGGACGGCATGCTGCTCAGCACCGGCGGCCGGGTGGTAAAAACCATCCCGACGGCCGCCCGTGAGGTTTTTGATGTTTCCGGTGCCGGCGACACCGCGTTGGCCGGCCTCGCGCTCGCCCTCGCCGCCGGCACCAGCCTTGAACAGGCCGCCCACTTTTCCAACGCCGCCTCGGGGGTCGTCGTGGGCAAGCTCGGCACCGCCACCGTCACCCCCACGGAATTGCTGGCCTACGTCGCACACGAGTCATGAGCCCGGCGCTGTTCCTCGACCGCGACGGCACGCTCATCCTCGACAAGGTCTATCTTTCCGACCCGGCCGGCGTCGAGTTGCTCCCGGGCACCACCGGGGCCCTGCGGCATGCCCGGGAGCTCGGCTACAAGCTGTTCCTGTTCACCAACCAGTCCGGCATCGGTCGCGGCTACCACACCCTTGAGGATGCCCACCGGGTGAACGCCCGGATGGAGGAGCTCATCGGGCTCGGGTCGCCGTTGTTTGCGGATATTTGCATCGCACCGGAAACGTCGGAGCAGCCCCAAGTCTATCGCAAGCCCTCGCCCCGCTTCATCCTCGAGAGCATCGCCCGGCACGCCCTTGATCCGGCCCGATGTTGGATGGTCGGCGACTCCGCCGCCGACCTCGGCGCCGGCCTCGCCGCCAAAATTAACGTTGCCGCCGTCCGCACCGGGAAGATCGATCCCTCCGCCCTCCCCGCCGTGACGGCCCACCACGTGCCCGTGTTCGCGAACTTCGCCGGCTTTGCCGCCACCCTGCCCCGTTAGTCATGCCCGAACTCGCCGAGGCTGAATTCTTCCGCCGGCGCTGGCATGAGGCCGCCAAGGGCCGGACCATCGTCTCCGTCCACCTCCATGCCGGGAACAAACTGTTTCGCGGCATTGCTCCAACCGCCTTGCGCCGCACCCTCCGAGGCGCACGGCTGCAATCATCCGAGGCGGCGGCGAAGCAGATGGTGTTCCGCTTCAGTGGCGCTGTCTGGCTCGGCATCCATCTCGGGATGAGCGGCGAACTGCGGGTTGAACCGGCCGGCTACGTCCCAGGCCGGCACGATCACCTGGCCCTCCGGACCCGGCAGCACACGCTGGTATTCACTGATCCGCGTATGTTCGGGCGCATTTTATTTCACCAAGGCGGGGCCGCACCGGTTTGGTGGACCAAAATCGCCCCGGCCATTCTGTCACCCGCTTTCACCGTGGCCACCGTCGCCGCGTTCCTGCGGCGCCGGGCCCGCGCTCCCATCAAGGCCGTCCTGCTCATGCAGGAGCGCTTCCCGGGCATCGGCAATTGGATGGCTGATGAAGTGCTATGGCGTGCCGCCATCCATCCGCGCCGCCCCGCCGGCGCCCTCGCCCCGGATGAGGTCCGCACGCTCTGGCGGGAGTGCCGCGCCGTCTGCCGGCTCGCTCTCCGCACCATCGCCGGCCAGGGCAGCAAACTGCCGCCCGACCTAAACGTGCACATTCCCGACACGTGGCTTTTTAACCACCGCTGGTTGGATGGTGGCCGCTGCCCCCGGACCCACCGCCGGCTGGTGCGCGAGGAAATCGGCGGTCGCACGACCTGCTGGTCACCGGGCCGGCAAAAACTTTGACCTGCGGGCGGTTCCGTTGCCTTGTTCCACCACCCACCGAACTCATCATGCACGACGATTACCCCCTCACCCCGTCGCAGATTGCCGCCTATCAGCGCGACGGCTACATTCAACTAAACGAGGTCATCACCGGCCCCGAACTCGAAACCTTCCGCGATGCCGTCAATGCCGCGGTGAAGCAGGACACCGCCAGACTCGATCCGAACCGGACCAAGGGCAGCTACGAGCAGATTTTCATCCAGTGCGTCAACCTCTGGCACCGCCACCCGGCCGTGCAGCCCTTCGTGGTGAGCCGCCGGCTGGGCAGTATCGCCTCGCGCTTGAGCGGCCTGAGCGTCCGCCTGTGGCACGATCACGCCCTGTTCAAGGAACCGCACACCGGGGCCAAGACACCCTGGCATCAGGATACGCCTTACTGGCCGCACCAGCAGAAGATGCACCAGCTCACCATCTGGATCGCCCTCCGCGACGCCACGATCGAGAACGGCTGCCTGTCCTTCCTGCCCGGCACGCAGAAGCACCTCGACATCGCACCCGTGAACCTAGCCGACCCGCAGGACCTCTATGCCGTCGCCCCGCAGACCAAGGGCCTGAAACCCGTCACCTGTGAACTCAAGGCCGGCTCCTGCACGGTGCACAACGGCATGACCTTCCATTACGCCGGGCCCAACCGGTCCGACGGCATGCGCGAGGCGATCGCCATCATCTACATGCCCGACGGCACCACTTATCACCCGGCACCGCACCCGGTCACCGATTCGCTGGGGCTCAAGGCAGGACAAAAGCTCAACTCCGAGCTTTTCCCCCTCGTGTCGGACTGAGCATACCGCCGCGGTCGCCTCCGCTGCCGCCGCCTCAGGAACGTCTGGCCAAGCCGCCCGGGGCCGCTACGCTCCGTGCCGATGATAATCGCCCCGCACAGCAAACTCGTCCTCATCGGCGACTCGATCACGGATTGCGAGCGCGCCCGGCCGGTGGGCGAAGGTCTCTTCGGCGCCGTAGGGAAAAGCTACGCAGGCCTGCTTGAGGGATTTCTGGGCGCCATCCAGCCGGGCCACGCCATCCGCGTGGTCAACATGGGCACCTCGGGCCACACCGTGCTCGACCTGAAGGCCCGGTGGCAAACCGACGTCCTCGACCTCAAGCCGGACTGGGTCTCCATCATGATCGGCGCCAACGATGTCTGGCGGCAGTTCGATCTCCCGCGTCAGACCGAGATCCATGTCTCACCGGAAGTCTACGAAAAGACGCTCAACGCGCTCGCCCGCAAAACCCGTCCCAAGGTCAAGGGACTCATCATGCTGGCTCCCTTCTACATTGAGCCCAACCGCGCCGATGCCATGCGGGCCCGCATGGATCAATACGGCGCGATCGTGAAAAAAATCGCCGCCAGGCACGGCGCGCTTTTCATCGACACGCAGGCCGCGTTTGATGCGGTGCTGCAGCACATGCATCCCAATGCCATCGCCTGGGACCGGGTGCATCCAAACATCACCGGCCACGCCATCATCGCCCGCGCCTTCCTGCAGGCCATTGGCGTCGCGTTGTAACACCCTCATGGGTGCCGCCAAGCTCCGACTCGACGAATTGCTGGTCGCCCGCGGCCTGGTAGAATCACGCGCGCAGGCCAAGGCCCTCATCATGGCCGGCCGCGTCCTGCATGGCACCGAGCGGCTCGAAAAACCCGGCCGGGACTATCCCCCGGATTTCGAGGTAAGCGTGGAACAACCACCACGTTTTGTCAGTCGCGGCGGCGAAAAGCTGGCCGCTGCCCTCGCCCATTTTTCACTCAACCTGCAGGGCGCCCATGTGCTCGACGTCGGAGCCTCGACCGGAGGCTTCACGGACTGCGTCCTGCAGGCCGGCGCCGCGGATGTCGTCTGCGTGGATGTGGGCCGCGCCCAGTTGCACGCCAGGCTCCGCGCTGATCCGCGGGTGACCAATCTTGAAAAGATCAACGCCCGGTATCTGGCCGCCGCCGTCCTGCCACGCGCCGTCTTTGACGCCATCGTGATGGATCTGTCGTTTATTTCACTGAAATCCGTCCTGCCCGCCGTGTGGCCACGGCTGCGTCCCGGCGGGGTCCTCGTCGCACTGGTCAAACCCCAGTTCGAAGCCGGCAAGGCCGAGGCCGACAAGGGCCGGGGCGTCATCCGCGACCCAGCCGTGCAGCAGGCGGTGCTCGCCACCGTCCGGGATTTCGCCCTTGCCGGATTGCCGAGCTCACGGTTGACCGGCAGCATTGACTCCCCCATCGCCGGCGCCGATGGCAACCGCGAGTTCCTCCTCGTCCTGGCCAGGGCAGAATGAACTGGCGAAAATGGCCGGGCCGCGCGACTTTGCTTCCGCATGAAGCCCATCCGCAAACTCGCTTTCGTCGTGAACGAGGAGAAACCGGGCGCCCTTGAACTTGGCCGCACGCTGATGGGGGTGGCGCGCCGGACGGGCATCCGCCTGAAGTTCACCGCCCGTTTCCCGCTGCCCCCCGGCTATCTGCAGGGTTTCGATGCCTGCTGCGTGATCGGCGGCGATGGCACGCTGCTTGGGGTGGCGCGCGAAGCCTCGCGTGCCCGGGTGCCCATCATCGGCGTCAACCGTGGCAGCCTGGGTTTTCTCACCACCTTTTCCGCCGACGAGGCCCGGGCCCATTTTTCTGAACTCCTCGCCGGCGCCTACCAAGTCGACCATCGCCTGATGCTCGACTGTTCGACCGGCCCCGGCTTGCACGATCTCGCCCTGAACGACGTGCTCATCAAGGACGCGAACACGTCGCGGCTCGTGCACCTTGAGGTGTTTGCCGACCAGGAACTCGTGACCGACTATTCCTGCGACGGTTTGATTTTCTCCACGCCAACGGGCTCCACCGCCTACAATCTTTCAGCGGGCGGACCCTTGATCCACCCCGGCGCCAGCGTGGTGGCCATGACCCCCATCTGTCCGCACACCCTCAGCAACCGCTCGATCATCTTCCGCCAAGGGATAAAATTGCGGGTTTACAACCGTTCCGAAAACGCACGCCTGCTCGTGGCGATGGACGGACAGCGCAACCTCAAGGTCGGCGTCGGCTCGCCCATCCGGATCGCGGTTTCGCGCCATACCCTGCCACTCGCCCAGCGCCTCGACTACTCACACTTCGCCGTCGTCCGCACCAAGCTGAAGTGGAGCGGTGCCTCCATCGAGACCCCCAAGGCGCACTGATAAAGAAAAAGCCCCGGTCGCGAATGCAGCCGGGGCGGATGAACTGGCGGGTGGCACCCTGTTACTTGGCTGCCTCCTTGGCTTCCTTGGCCTCATGCTTGGCGTTCTTCTCCATTTTCCTGGCCTCGTGCTGGGCCTTCCTGGCTTCCTTCTCGGCCATCTGCTCAGCCTTCATTTTTTCCTTCTCCTCCGGGTCGAGCTTTCCGTTGGCATTGGCGTCGTATTTTGCGAGCGCCTCCTTCTTGGCCTTCTCGCTCTTCTCCTTCGCCTCAGCCTTGCCTTTGGCTTTTTCCTCGTCGCTTAGTTTGCCATCCTTGTCGGCGTCATATTTCTTCAATGCGGCTTTGGATGGGGCTTTGGGCTCTGATGTTTTTTCCTGACTGTAACCACTGACAACAAAGGCCAGCGAAAAACACGCCAGCACAGTGATCCATTTATAGAGGAATGAATTTTTCAAGGCGGCTGGAAACTGCGCAAAATGCAGCCCCGCGGCAAGTTTTTAGGCGACCAATTTGAGCCATGCCCTCGGGGGAAATGCCGCCATCCCATTCACGGTCGCACGACCAACTGCACCCGGGCATCCGGCCGGAGGTAGTGCCGTGCAAAATCCGCCAGATCGCCGATGGTGACCGCGTCAATGCGGCTCTCGTAGAGTTTCCAGTCGTTGACCGGCAGGCCATAGATGGCATTCAGCCCGGCCTGCGAGGCCCGGGCTGCATTGGTCTGCAGGCCCATGCGCCGGCCCGCCTTGAGCCGCGTCTGGCAGCGTTGCAGTTCCGCCGGCTCCACGCCGCCATCCGCCACCCGGGCAATCTCGGCCCCGATCTCGGCCAGCACCGCGTCCTCGCTGCCGGGCGCCGTGCCGGCCATGAAGTAGAACATGCCTGCATCCAGCCCGATGACCCGCGAGGACCGCACAAAATACGCCAGCCCCTTCTCCTCGCGCACGCGTTCGAAAAGCCGCGACGACATCCCGCTGAAAAGCTCATCGGCCATCTCACTCGTGTAAAAATGCGCCGCGTGCAACGCCGGCCCGGCATAAGCTTGGTATACAACCGCCTGCTGCCGGGGCTGTTTTTCGACAAAATCGCCCCGTTCGGCCGCGCCGGCAAAGGTGCCGGGCGGCGGGCGGACCTCTCCCCTTGGGATGAGGGCCAGGAACGCCTTCAGCTTCGGCACCAGCCACTTCGCGTTAAATTCACCGGCCACACTCAGGACCACGTTTGAGGCCACCAGTAACTGCCGATGCAGCGCTGTCATATCGACCGGCCGGAGCGCCGCCAACCCCACTTCATCGCCCAGTGGCTCGATCGCCAGCGGATGGGATCCGAAAAATTTCTCTCGAAGCAGCTTGCGGCCAAGGGTGACCACATCGTCGTTGTCCTGCCGCAGGGCGGCAAGTTGGGCGTCCCGCTCCTGGTTGAAAGTCGTCTTGCGAAAGGCGGGGTGCAATACCGCCTCCGTCAGCACCGCGCAGGCACGGTCCGCGTCCGTCGGCAGCACTTCCACGGCAAGCCCAAAACTGTTGTTGCCGGAGAAGGCATGGAAGGTGCCGCCCACTTCTTCGATCAAGCGTGCCACGCCGGCGGCGGAACGGGCTTGGGTGTCTTTGGTCAGTAGGGTCGCACACAGGGCGGTGGCGCCACGTTTACCGGACTCCTCGTAAAGTGGTCCACCCAAGCAACTCAGCCGCAGATGCAGATTGGGCAGGTGGGCATGCGGTTGGAGCAGCAGGCGGGCCCCGTTCGGCAGTGTCACCTCCTGAAAATCACCCGGCTCGGACACCATCGCGCGCGAATTGCCCGCCGCCGTCACCCCTTTCTGCACGGGGTTGAGTGACACGCTGGTAAGGTTGGCTGGCGTCAGGTAGGTGCGCAGGACGCGTTGCAAATCTGCAGGTTTGAGACTGACCAAGTGCTCAAAATAGGTGCGGCTGAAATCGAGGTCGCCGATCACTACCTCAGCGACGCCCAAGCGTGAGGCTTGGCCCGCCATTGTTTTGCGGGTGCCAATCTCCCCCACCACCAGCTGTCGCACGGCTTTGCGCACCAAGGCCGGAGTAAGACCGCGGCGCGCCCAACGCCGCAAAGCCGCAAGCACGGCGACGGTGGCGGCCTCGCGCTTTACCGACTCGCAGGTGAATGAGATATAGAAAAGCCCGACTGTGCCAGGATTCCAACTGCTGGCATCAATGGAATGCACGAGACCGGCCTCCTCACGGATTTCGCGCCACAACAGGGAACTGTCGCCGGCACCCAACACCGCAGCCAGCACCTCCAGCACCACTGCATCCGGATGGGTGAGTCCCGGGATTTGCCACGCCAAACCGGCCCGGGAAACCTCCACATCCTCAAAGCTATGCTGTGATCGCGGCGCCAGTTGGCGGGGTTCCTCCGGCACCAGCACCGGAGCCAGTGGTGCCCGTCGTGCTGCGCCAAAATGCCGCACAATGTCAGCTTCCACCGCGTCCACATCAATATGGCCCACCACCACCACCACCATATTGTCCGGAAGATACCGGGCGCGATAGTAGTTAAGCAGGTCGTCGCGCGTGACCGCGGCAAATACGTCGCGATGCCCGATTACGGGGTGGCGGTAGGGGTGTTCGTGAAAGGCCGTGGCGAAAAGTGTCTCAGCCAGTCGGTGGTCGGGATCGTCCTGACCCATGGCGATCTCGCGCAAAATCACTTCTTTTTCCCGCGCGACCTCGTCAGGTGGAAGACTGGAGTGCAAAACCATGTCCGCCAATAACTCGACGGCCATCGCCACCGATTCGGAGGGAAGGTCGATATGGTAGACTGTGCGATCGAAACTGGTGTAGGCGTTGATACCCCCGCCATGCGCATGCACCAATGCGGAGATCTCGCGGCCCGTGCGATGGGTCGTGCCCTTGAACAGCAGGTGCTCCAGGTAATGCGAAAGCCCCGCCCCCAGATATGCGCTTTCATGCATGCTGCCAGACTTAACCCAGACCTGCACCGAGGCCACCGCAGCGCTGCAGTCCGGTTTCAACAATACCGTGAGCCCGTTGGGCAGCACCGTGCGGCGGACTGGGTCACGCCAGAATGCTTCCAGCAGATTCAGGTCTGCACGCATCGACTGGGGCTTGGGCATGCGATCAGGGTTCGTCCGGACTTAAGCTTGGCCTACTGTCTCCGCCGAGGACCCACGCCGACTGCGGCGGGCCGGCTGGAACGGTTTCACGAATGCCTCGTCAAATGAGTAGATATCAGCGAAATCTGCCCGCTGGTCATCGGTCGTTTTACTGAAGACATTGTATTCGATGAGGTTGAAAACGATGTCACCAAAATCGCTGCAGCGCTTGATCCCCCAGTCGTTCAGCACGGTTTTCGCCAGCGGCCCAAATTGATCCAGTGCGTAAATACGCAGACCGTCCAGCAACTCCCGGCCTGAGACATGAAATGACTTTCCCCCACGACCAGGGTCTTTTTTCCGCAACTCCTTCACCGTATGATCCAACCCCAAACGAATGAAGCCGTAGGCCCGTTTATCAAAACGGGGGTCCTCTTTACATATTAGGCTGACGATTTCGGAAAAATCGGGATCTTGCATGACAATTGGAGGCCTTTGTTATCACAGGGTGCGGCGCTCCGCAACTTCGCATATCTGTTCCCAACTGCGTCTGTCAGGCAACACGCCTACTGCCTGCTGCCGCCGACAATTCGCTCGTAATCGGACCGGCAGTCGCCACACATATGTAACAAATGATAGCATCCACCCAAACTAACCATCCGCTGGCTGCGATCAATAACGGCCGTCTGGCATCCGCCCCACTTGCAGCGACCTGCGCCCGCCTGAAGGCGGCAGGCATGCGGATTACCCAGCCGCGTATCGCCATCCTGACATTCCTTATTAACCGGGGTGAACCCACCAGCATCGAGCAGATCCACGGCCACCTGGCGGTCGGATCCTGCGACTTGGTTACGGTGTATCGCTGCTTGGCTGCGTTTGAGGGGATCGGCATCGTCCGCCGCTCATTCTATCACAACGGCACCAGTCTCTACGAAATCAACTTGGGCGACACCAACCGCTATCACGTGGTGTGCAAGACCACCGACCGGGTGGTTCCGATTGATCCGGAACTCACGGCCGAACTGCGGCAGACCATCGGCAAGATCGAGGAAAATCTTCATGCGCAGGGTTACACCGGTGTGACCCATGTCGCGGAGTTTTTTGGGATTGCGCCCGCGCCGAATCGCGGTGCCAACGTCACTGTGCCCACCCCCTGAGTCCACCTCCTGACTGCCAGGCGCGGACCAGATGGTCCGCGCTTTTTTTTGGCCGGTGCCTCAGGTCCCGGTCGCAGCGTCAAGGTTCGCCTGCACCTGCGGCCAGTTCACAAGGTTCCAAAAAGCCGCGGCATAATCAGCCCGTCGGTTCTGGTAGTGCAGGTAGTAAGCGTGCTCCCAGACATCGAGACCCAGCAGCGGGGTCGCCGCCTCAAGCAAAGGAGAATCCTGATTCGCCGTGGAGTGCACGATCAGGGTTCCCTCCTTCAGGCTGAGCCAGGCCCAGCCGCTTCCAAAACGCTTGATCGCGGCGTCGGCGAACTGCGCTTTGAAAACATCCATGGATCCGAAGTCCCGGTTGATGGCCGCCGCGAGCCGGCCGGCCGGCACTCCCCCTCCCTGGGGCCCGATGACGCGCCAGAACAGGGCATGATTGTGGTGCCCGCCGACATTGTTGCGCACGGTCGTGCGTATTGCTGCCGGAACGGAGTCAAGCTGCCGCAGCAACGTCTCTGCGTTCAAGCCATGCAAATCGGGGTAGCTGGAAAGCGCCTTATTGGCGTTGGTGATATAGGCTTGGTGATGCTTGGTGTGATGAATCTCCATCGTGCGCGCATCAATATGCGGCTCGAGTGCATCATAGGCATAGCCGAGTCCCGGCAGGGTGAAGGGCTGCGGATCAGCGGCGGCGGTTCCCGCCGCCGGGGTCTGCGCACGAACCCATGTCACGCCAAGACCCAACAGGGCGGCGCCAGCTCCGATAGTCCTGAGCGCATCACGACGCGAGATGGGGTCACGGGCTTGCATGATAGAGTGATACAGGCGGTAAACCGAATTCGCAAGCTGCGCGGCCAAAAGCAAGCCGGGAAAATTCTACCGGGTTTCGGGTGTCTGCCCGCACCAGCCGCCGGAACTGCCGCCAATCATTGAACCACCGGCCCTATGGTTACAGCGCGGCGAGCAGTCGGCGCAATACCTCGTCCACCAGCTTCGGATTGGCGCGACCTTTGGCCGCCTTCATCACCGGACCCTTGAATGCATTGATGGCACTGTCTTTGCCCGTTTTGAATTCAGCCAACGCCTTGGCATTGGCCGCAATGGCGGCGTGGCACCAGATTTCAATTTCACCGACATCCGTTGCCGCAGCGTTCAGTCCCTGGCGTGCAATAATGGCGGTGGGAGATTCACCTGAGGCAAACATCGCGATGAACACCTCCTTGGCCGTGTTCGTCAGCAGGCTGCCGGCATCGATCAATTGCACCAGCTCGGCCAAATGTGCCGGACGGACCTTCGCGGCCCCAAGGCTGGTTTTCGCGGTGCCAATCTCCCGCAGGAGATCGTTCACAATCCAATTCCCGGCGGCCTGGGCCCTGCCCGGGCCTGCGAGTTGCGCCACCTCCTCAAAGTAATCACTGAGTTCCCGATCCCAGATCAGCACCGAGGTGATGGTGTAAGGCACCTGATACTGCTCAAGGAAGCGGCGCTGTTTCTCGAACGGCAGCTCCGGGCAGGCGGCGCGGAGCCGGGCCTTCCACTCCGCGTCGACCTGCACCGGCATAAGGTCGGGATCGGGGAAATAACGGTAATCGTGCGCCATTTCCTTCGAGCGCAGCGACTGGGAGGCGCCGGTCTGTCCGTCGTAATCGCGCGTCTCCTGCACGATGGCCTCCCCGCGGGCCATGACCCCAATCTGTCGCTTGATCTCATGCGCGATACCGTCGCGCACGAACGAAATGGAGTTGAGGTTCTTGAGTTCCACCTTGGTCCCCAGCCGGGCCGCCCCCACCGGGCGGATTGAAATATTCGCATCGCAGCGCAACTGCCCTTTCTCCATGTCGCAGTCGGAGATTCCACCGTAGATCATGGTCGCCCGCAGCGACGTGAGGTAGGCGTAGGCCTCTTCCGCCGTGTGCATCGCCGGCTCGGACACTATCTCCATCAGCGGCGTGCCGGCGCGGTTGTAATCGACCAGGGACTCCGTGGCGAAGTGGTTCAGCTTGCCGACATCTTCCTCCAAGTGGATGCGTGTAAGCGGGACCCGCTTGTGCTCGCCCATCACGTTGCGCGCGGGGCCCGGCAGTTCGATCTCCACGGTGCCGCCCAGGCAGATGGGTTGGTCGTATTGCGAAATCTGGTAGTTCTTCGGTGAATCAGGGTAGAAGTATTGTTTGCGGTCCCATTTGCACACCGGCGCGATCTCACACCCAAGCATGAGACCCGCCTTGATGATGGCGTCCAGTGCGGCCTTGTTCATCACGGGCAGGACCCCGGGCAGTGCCAGCACGACGGGATCCGTCAGGGTGTTGGGCTCATGCCCGTAGCCCGCCGCGACGCGCGTGAACATCTTTGTGCGGGTCTTGACCTGAACATGAACCTCCAGACCGATGACAGCTTCGTAGTTCATCAGAGTTTCGGATGGGCGGTGTGCCAGTCATGCGCCTGTTCGTAGCAGTGGGCAATGGGCAGGAGTTCGGCCTCTCGGAAGGGCTGGCCGATCAACTGCAGGCCAATGGGCAGCCCGCCCCCGGTAAACCCGCAGGGCACGCTTATGGCCGGCAGCCCCGCCAGGTTCGCCCCGATCGTGTAAATGTCGCAGAGGTACATCGCCAATGGATTGGTCTTCTCCCCGAGCGTGAACGCGGGCACCGGCGAGGTCGGGGTCAGGAGCGCATCCACGTCCTGGTAAGCATTGAGAAAATCGCGGCGGATGAGCGTGCGGACTTTCTGCGCGCGCAGGTAGTAGGCGTCGTAGTAGCCGCTGGAGAGCACGTAAGTGCCGAGGATGATGCGGCGTTTCACTTCGGCCCCAAAGCCCTCCGCCCGGGACTTGCAGTAAAGCTCGCCCACGTCGACCGCTTCAGCGGTGCGATGACCGTAGCGAATGCCGTCGTAACGCGCCAGGTTGGAAGAGGCCTCGGCCGTTGCGATGATGTAGTAGGTGTCGAGGCAGTATTGGGTATGCGGCAGCGATACTTCCTTGATCACACACTGACGCGACCGGTAGAAGGCGATGGCCTGCTCGACCGCAGCGCCAACCTCGGGATCAAGTCCCTCACCAAAATATTCCTGCGGGATGCCTATCCGCCAAGGCCCCCGTTTTTCTGCCAAAGCCGCCCGGTAATCGGGCACCTCAGTCTGGCATGAGGTTGAGTCGAACGGATCATGACCGGCAATAACCCCCAGCATGATGCTGGCATCCTCCACGGTCCGGGTCAGGGGCCCGATCTGGTCAAGGGATGAGGCGAATGCGATCAGACCGTAACGGGAAACCAGACCGTAACTGGGCTTGAGCCCCACCACGCCGCACAAGGCGGCTGGTTGGCGGATGGAGCCGCCAGTATCGGAGCCGAGTGTGGCCACGGCTTCGCCCGCGGCGAGCGCGGCGGCACTGCCGCCCGAAGACCCGCCGGGAACGCGGCTGAGATCCCACGGATTGTGTGTCGGTCCGAAGGCGGAGTTTTCCGTCGAGGACCCCATCGCAAATTCATCGAGGTTCAAGCGCCCCCACAAAACCGCACCGGCGCGTTTCAGCCGCTGAGTCACGGTCGCGTCGTAGGGGGAAATGAAATTCGCGAGCATCCTGCTTGAGGCCGTCAGCGGTTGGTTCGCAACCGAGATGACGTCCTTCAGGCCGACGGGAATGCCCTCAAGCAGACCGCGGACCTGTCCGGTGGACCTCCGGGCATCCGACGCCGCGGCCTGCGCCAGAGCATCATCCTCGTCATAGGAATTGAATGCCTTGACGCGGGCATCAACCGCCTTGGTGCGCGCAACGACCGCCTTGGTCAGCTCGACGGAAGACAACTTGCCAGCGTCAAGCAACGCGGCCAGCTCGGCGATCGTGTGGAAGAACGGCTCGGATCGCATGCGCAGTCACTCCACGACTCTGGGCACCACGACCATGTTCAAGCGCTGCTGCGGAGCGTTCTGCAGAGCCTGCTCGACCGGCAGACCCGGCCGCGGTTCGTCTCCCCCCCAGATGTTGAAAATTGGAAATGCATGCGCCGTCGGCTCGATCATGCTGACATCCGCTTTGCCCAGTTGCTCGCTGTGATGCAGCACTTCAGCCAGCTGTTGGGAAAACTCCGCTTTTTCCCGAGGCGTCAGGGCCAGCCGGGCAAGCTGTGCGACATGATCAATGTTCAGGTCGGAGGATGCGGCCATGGCTATTGACGGATGGCATAGCCGGTGGTTTTCACGAGTTCCTCTTGGAGATGCTGCATGACGGCATTGACTTCTTCATCAGTCAGCGTCCGGTCCGCGGCGCGAAATACCAGGCTGAAAGCCAGGCTCTTTTTCCCTTCGGGCAAACCGCTCCCTTGGTAAACATCAAATATCTGCACACTCTCCAAAACAAAGGCGCCGCCGACCGAGGCCCGCGCCTGCTGGTCCAGCGTCCGGCGCACATCGTCAGCTTGCGCGCTTTGATCAACGACCAACGCAAGGTCGCGCAATGCCGTCGGGAACAGGCTGAAATCAACATAGCGGCGCCGCTCCAGGCCTCCGGCTATTTTTTCCGGCAGAATGGCAAAAATACCGGCATAGACCCGGCCCTCGATGCCAAGCGCCTTGACCATGGCGAGGTTGAGGAGCCCAAAACGCGCCGTCCACCCATGCGCGATCTCGCCCACCGACGCGCAGTGCCCCTCTTGCCACCCGCAATACTCTCCCGTGCCGGGCACCAAGGGCTGACGCGAAAGATCGATCCCACCCGCCGCTGCCAGTGCTTCGACGTGATGCTTGACGGAGTAAAAATCGACCGCATCACGTTTCAGCCAGCTGCGCTCGGCGGTGTCTGCGATGATGAAGGCCACGGCGGCACATTCCAGATTCTGCCCGTTATGTTCCATGAACACACGGCCAGACTCGCATAGGCTCGAAACCGCCACCCCGCGCGACTGGTTCAACTTCAGTGCGTCGAGCAGCCCCATCACCAAAGTGGGTCGAAGATGGGACTGATCCTCAACGAATGGGTTGGCCAGGGCCAACTCGGCCGCCGCAGTTTGGGAAGCCCAGGACACAAGCTCCTTGCCCGTCCGCAGGGTATAGCTGACACACTCGTGAAAATCCTGACCGACAAGATAGTCGGTCACACGGCGGTTGAAAAGCACGACTGGATCGTCCTCCCCTGCCAGACCCGGCGACGACACCATCGCCACCGGGATCTTGTCCGTGCCGTAGATCCGGAGCACCTCCTCAACGAGATCAATGGGACGGTCAAGGTCATCGCGCCAACTGGGGATCCTCACAGTCCATGCCGTGCCGCGCGCGGGCGTGGGCTCCACGCGGGTGATTGCGAGTTCGAGTGCCTCAAAGGCCGCTTCCATCTCCAGCTCCGGGATGTCAAAACCGAGCTTCTCACAGATATAGTCATGGGTGACCACAATCTCGCGCTGCCACGGCACATCTCCCCCCACCACGTAGGCCGGCCCGACAACGCTGCCCCCGGCGAACTCCAGGATGAGGTCAATGGCCCGATAGGCTGCCTCCAGGGCAGTGTGCGGATCAACCCCGCGCTCGTAGCGGTAGGATGAATCGGAGGAAAGGCCGAGTCGCCGGGAGGTCCATCGGACCGACTTGCGTCGGAAATGCGCCACCTCGAGCACCAAGTCCGTGGTCCCCTCGCTGACCCCGGAATTTACGCCACCCATGATGCCGGCGATCACGATGGACCTTTCGGCGTCGGCAATGACCAGCATGCGACTGTTCAGCGTGCGCTCCTTGCCATCAAGCGTGACGATTTTCTCGCCGTCGGCGGCCCGCCGCACGATGATCTGGCCGCCGCCGAGCTTCCGGGCGTCGAAAGCATGCATCGGCTGGCCGTATTCGAGCATCACATAGTTGCCAATATCCACGATATTGTTGATCGGACGCAGACCGACCGCCGCCAATCGCTGTTGCATCCACGCCGGGCTCGGCCCGACTTTGATCCCGGCAATGAGATGGGCGGTGTAAAGCGGGCAGTCCTCCGGCGCATCCACCCGCACGGCATTGAGCAGGTCGGAGCGGATAATTTTCCCGGTGTCTCCACGGAATATCTCCTGGGGGTAGGCCAGCTCCTGCTTGAACCACGCCGCCAGCTCGCGCGCGAGGCCAAGGTGAGAAAGACAATCGGGGCGGTTCGGAGTGATCTCGATATCAAACACCACATCGCCCGGTGGCAGCACTGCATTGATGGGTGTGCCCAGCGCAGGGCGGCCGTCAAGAATGTGCAGCCCGGAGGCGTCCTCGGCCACCCCCAGCTCCTTCGCCGAACACATCATGCCATCCGACGCCTGTCCGCGGATATTCGACTGCTTGATGACGAAATTCCCCGGCAGCACGGCTCCGGGCAACGCGACGGGCACGCGGTCGCCGACCTTATAGTTCTGCGCTCCGCAGACAATCGTCTTTACGCCCCCAGCCGCCCCAGTGTCCACTTGGCAGACAGAGAGCTTGTCGGCATTGGGATGCTTGTCGCGCACGAGCACCTCGCCCACCACGACGTTGCCCAGCTGCGGCGCTCCCGTGCGGATGACCTGCTCGACCTCGAAGCCGAGCAAGGTGATCGCACGGCAAATCTCGTCAATGGAAGCGTCGAGCCGCACGTAGTCCTTGAGCCAATTTAGCGAAATCTTCATTGGAAAGTCCTCAGGCGAACTGCTTCAAAAACCGCAGGTCGTTTTGATAGAAATAGCGGATGTCATCGATGCCATAGAGCAGCATCGCCAGACGTTCCAAGCCCATGCCAAAGGCATAGCCTGTCCAGATTTCTGGATCATAGCCAACGGCGGTAAACACTGAGGGATCGACCATGCCACACCCGCCGATCTCGATCCATTCCTTCCTGACTTTTGGCAGGTGCTGGGCGCTGAGATCCACCTCAAAGCTGGGTTCGGTGTATCCGAAATAATGCGGACGAAAACGCGTTTTGGTGTCCTTGCCGAGCAATGAGGCAAAAATGTAATCGAGCAGGGCCTTGAGGTCGCGTACGGTGACATTCCTGTCCACATAAAGGCATTCCAACTGGTGGAAGTTCGCCGAATGCGTGGCGTCGGTGGTGTCGCGCCTGAAGGCTCGGCCGGGAGACACAATGCGAATGGGCGGCGGGCCCTTGAGCATGGTGCGAATCTGCACAGAGGAGGTGTGTGTGCGCAGCAGGTATTTTTCCCCCGGCGTCTTCTTCGGGATGTTGCCAAAACGTGTGGTCGCGGGAAAATAGAATGTGTCCTGCATATCCCGCGCCGGGTGGTCCGCAGGGGTGCTGAGCGCGTCAAAGCAGTAGAACTCCGTCTCCACTTCCGGGCCGTCGGCCACCGTGAAGCCCACCTTACGCAGGATACGGCACATTTCTTCACGCACCAACGTCAGGGGATGATAGGTTCCAGGACCTGGATCGGGTGACGGCAGGGTGGGATCAACCGCGGGGCCGAGTTGGGCGTTGAGTTCCTTGGCAGCAATGCGTTCCAGCGTGGCATCGAGCAAGACCTGCAGGCGGGCCTTGGTCTCGTTGATCATCCGGCCCACCGCGGGACGCTGCTCCTTTGGCACCGAGCCCATATGTTTCATCAGCGCGGTGAGTTCGCCATTGGGGCCGACATAGCGGGCCTTGGTGGCTTCAAACTCTGGACGCGCTAGTACCGAGGCGAACTCGGCGGCGGCCTTGTTGACGAGGGCATTCAGGGTCTCTTGCATGCGGAGATAGTTTAAACCACGAAGACGGAGACGAGGCGAAGAAAAAAAAGAGGACGAACCTCGGATCGAGGCCCGTCCTCCGGAGAGTCAGACAGGGAGGCGAGCCATGACCCGGCTCGCGTTTCTCAGAGCTTAGGCCTGCTTGGCAGCGGCCTTGGTCTTCAACGCGTCCTGGGCTTGTTTGACCAGAGCATTAAAGGCCACCTCATCGCGGATGGCGATATCGGACAGGATCTTGCGATCGAGACCGATATTCGCAGCCTTGAGGCCTTCCATGAAGCGACTGTAGCTGATGCCGGCATTGCGGCAGGCGGCGTTAAGGCGGATGATCCAGAGGGACCGGCGGTCGCCCTTTTTCTTGCGGCGTGCCGCGTAGGCGTATTGCCACGCGTGTTGGACCGCATCTTTCGCGTAGCGGAAGAGCTTGGATTTGTTGCCGAAATAGCCTCTGGCGTATTTCAGCACCTTCTTGTGGCGCTTGCGCGACGCGGGGGAGTTTGTTGCACGAGCCATGTTAGTTTGTTCCTTTTTAGGTTAGTCGCCGGCGGGTCGGCTTAGAATTCACCCGCCTGGCGAAGTTGGGATTGTGCGCTTGGCTGGATCAGAGACCGAAGGGCAGACAACGCTTGAGCGGCGGAGTATGCGTCTTTGACAGAACCTTGGCTTTGCCGAGGCGCCGTTTTTGCTTGGAGGACTTGGTGTTGGCAATGTGCCGAGTCCCTGGCGAACGGTGCAACAGCTTGCCCTTGGCGGTCAGCTTGAAGCGCTTGGCAACGGACTTTTTGGTCTTTTGCATGGAGTGAGCTGTCCAAAACAGAGCAGCGCTTGGTCACTGTAAAGGGAAATTTTGGATGTCTGTGGACATGGCTGTGCAGTGAGTCCCCGGTAAGAATGCGCTCCCCGACTCTCGCAGATGCAGATAGGGCCGGTCACAGACTTGGTTTTGCCCAGATCACCGCGTTTCTCCAGCGGATTTAGTTCCGGGTCGCAGCCCGGGCGGCAAAGGCAACCGACGGACGTTTTGGCACCACCACCGACCGTTTCCGGCTGGTGGAAACCGGGTGGGGTCCGAATATCACGCACATGGAATGCGGCAAGCCCAGTGGAACCCTATCAGGGTGGGCCGTCGGTCATGGTTGGTTCATTTTCCGGTTCACAATTATCCATCAATCCGGGGCAACCTCCGCAGTTCCGGCCATTAAAAATCAGACGCCGGATCAATGACTGGCAGTTATTGGCATAGCAGTGGTGGAAGCTGGGACATACAGATTAGCATGGCTGATTCCTCATTGACCTTGATATTCCTAGTTCTAATTTAGCGGCACCGCGTGTTTTGCCGTCCGGTCAGTCGCAGTCTCGAAACGCATCTTTCTCACCCCCGCCCAACCCGAATCTCACCACCCTGCAAGATTCGCCGCAGTGCCCCGCCTTCACCAAGGAAATGCCGATGACTAAACCTCCTGCCGCATCCCTAGGTCTCGTTGCGCATAAAGCCGGTTCCAAACCGGGCAGACCAACCGTTGGAGGCCGCAACGGGTCCGACTTCAAAATTGCTCGGACGATCAAATATGAGTCCGACCGGGTGGTGAGCTTTGGCCGCGATGTGATGAGCGTCCCCGGCTGCGAACAACTCGAGAGTTGCATCCAACGCGGCACGTGTTCCGGCGTGTGCCCGCTGAGCATTTACATGGACTACACGCCGCGGCAGGTAATGGCGCTGACGCGGGCCGACTTCAAAAACGAGGTGTTGCGCAGTCACACGATCTGGCTGTGCGCCTCATGCTATGCCTGCACGGTCGAGTGCCCGCAACAGATCCGGATCACTGACATCATGTATGAGCTCAAGCAGCGGGCGATCCTCGAGCGCATCTATCCGCGGCACTTCCCAATCCCGGTGCTGGCGCGCGAATTTAACGCCATGGTGCGGAAACATGGACGGATCACGGAAATGGTGCTGGTCATCCGGTTGTTTCTGAAAACCGACTGGCTGGCTGCGCTCGGCAACTGGCGGCTGGGCCTCGACCTCATGCGCACCGGACGTTTTTCGCTCATCACCGAGCGGATCAAGAATCACGGGGACATCGCCCGGATGCTTGATGCCGTCGACCACCCTAAGGAATCCTGACATGAAATACTCCTACTTTCCGGGTTGTTCGCTGAAGGGTCTGGGCCGCGCCTACGAAGAGTCGCTCTTACCGGTCATGAAACACCTGGGCGTCGAGCTGCAGGAACTGGATGACTGGAATTGCTGCGGCGCCACTGCCTACATGGCCGTCGACGAAGCCAAAGCCTGCGTTCTGGCGGCTCGCAATCTAGCCTTGGCCGAGCGGAGCGGCAACCCGCAGATCATGGCGCCGTGCGCTGCATGCTACTTGGTGCTCAACAAAACCAAGCACTATTTCCACGACTATCCGGCCATGAAAGCAACAATCGATCGGGCACTGGCGGCAGTGGGCCTGACCTACGCCGGGGATACGCCAGTGCGGCACCCGCTGGATATCTTGCTGAACGACGTCGGGATAGAGGCGATCAAGCAAAAAGTCGTGCGCCCGCTGCAAGGCCTGAAGGTCGCGTCCTATTACGGCTGCCAGATCGTGCGTCCGTATGCGACGTTCGACGACCAAAACAACCCAACCTCGATGGACCGGCTGCTGGAGGCGCTGGGCGCCACGGTGGTGCGTTATCCACTTAAGACCAAATGCTGCGGTGGCAGCCTGACCGGCACAGTGCCCGAGGCGGGCATTCGCATGGTCTATATTCTGCTCAACGAGGCCCGGAAGCGGGGTGCCGACTGCCTCGCCACCGTATGTCCGCTCTGCCAGTTCAACCTCGACGCCTATCATGCACAGGTCCGGGCCGAATATGGTGACGTGATCGTGCCGACCGTCTACTTCACTCAGCTCATGGGGCTGGCCTTTGGCCTGCCGGCCAAGCAACTCGGATTGCACCGCGCCGCCGTCCCCTTCCGCTGGCGGCCGGCGCCCCCTGAAGCCCCCCAGGTCGCCGCAGTCGCCGCCGCACTTGGATCAATCTGAACCCTTAACCGCCATCCAACGCCTCAACCCATGGTCAGCCCAAAGCAGGATATCCGGATCGGTTTCTATGTCTGCCACTGCGGGCACAACATCGCCAGCATGGTGGATTGTCCGGCAGTCGCGGAATACGTCGGGCAACTCCCCGGCGTAGTCCTTTCGCGGGACTACAAATACATGTGCTCGGACCCGGGCCAGGAGTTGATCCAAAAGGACATTGCAGAATTCGACCTGAACCGCGTGGTCGTTGCCTCCTGCTCGCCACTGTTGCACGAACACACTTTCCGCAACGCGGTCGCGGCGGGCGGACTCAACCCGTTCCTGTTCCATATGGTCAATATCCGCGAGCACGACTCGTGGGTGCACACGGATCGGCAGGAAGCCACGGCCAAGGCCAAGGGGCTGGCTCGCGCCGCCATCGTGCGCGTGGCGCACGCCAAGTCACTGCCGGTGAAAAAAGTGCCCATTCATCCCGATGTGCTGGTGGTCGGCGGTGGCATTGCGGGTATCCACGCAGCGCTGACTCTCGCCAACGCCGGCAAGAAGGTCTTTCTCGTCGAGCGTGAACCTTCCATTGGCGGGCACATGGCACGGTTTGACAAAACCTTCCCCACGCTCGACTGCGCGGCCTGCATCCTCACGCCGAAAATGTCCGAGGTCGGCGCGCATCCGAACATCACCCTCTGGAGCTACTCCGATGTCGTGAAGATGGACGGCTACGTTGGTAACTACACCGTCACGGTCCGGCGCCAGCCCCGTTACATCAACGAGGAGCTTTGCACCGGTTGCCAGGAATGCATCGGCAACTGTATCTACAAGGAGCCGAAATTCCCCGACGAGTTCAATGAGGGCCTTGGCAAGCGCAAGCCTGTCTACATCTCCTTCCCCCAGGCCACGCCGCAGGTGGTGCTGATCGATCCGGAAGTCTGCCTGAATTTCAGGCACGGCGTCCTGACCGACAAATGCAAGAAAACCTGCGTCGAGGCGTGTGGCGATCGCAAGGCCATCGACTTCACGCAGAAGGTCGAAACCAGGGAGATCAAGGTCGGCACCATCATCGTCGCCACCGGTTTCAAGCCTTTCGACGTCAAACGCATTCCGCAATACGGTTATGGCTCCTACCCCAATGTTTATACCGCGCTTGAGGTCGAACGTCTGGTCAACGCGTCCGGCCCCACGTCTGGCGACGTGATCCTGCGCGACGGTCGGCACCCACAGGCCATCGCCATCATCCATTGCGTCGGCTCGCGTGACAAGAAGACCAACCGCTGGTGCTCGCGCGTCTGCTGCATGTATTCAATGAAGCTGGCGCATCTGCTCAAAGAGCACACCGGCGCCGAGATCTACAATTTCTACATCGACATCCGTGCGCCGGGCAAAGGCTACGAGGAATTCTACGACAAACTCAACGAGGAGGGCGTTCACTTCATCCGCGGCCGGGTGGGCGAAGTGACCGATTGGGCCATGACTCCCGAAGAAGAGGGCAAGCTCGTCATTCGTGTCGAGGACACCCTCGCCGGCTTCGTGCGCCGCATCCCGGTCGACATGGTCGTGTTGGCCACCGGATTGGAGCCGCAGGCGGACTCCCAGGACGTGCGTCGCCTGTTCAACATGAGCTGCGGCACCGAGGGCTTCTTCTTGGAGCGGCACCCGAAGCTCGCTCCCGTCAACACGTTTACAGACGGTATTTTCATCGCGGGCTGCTGTCAGGGGCCGCGCGACATTCCCGACACGGTGGCACAGGCCGGAGCGGCGGCAGCCGAAGCGATGGTGCTCATCGACAAAGGATACATCGAGCAGGAGCCGAATACCGCTTACATTCAGCCCGACTGCAGCGGATGCAAATCCTGCATTCCCCTGTGCCCCTATACCGCCATCGCGTTCGACGCCACCACCCAGAAAGCCGTCATCAATGAGGCGCTGTGCAAGGGCTGCGGCACCTGTGTCGCAGCGTGTCCGTCGGGCTCGATCGGCCAAAACCTATTCGAGGACGACGAAATATTCAGCGAAATCGATGGATTGCTGACTAACTGACCTGAAATTGGAGCACCTGATTCATCCTAAACCATCCATGAGTGAACTCACCTCCCTGCCCAAGGCTGATTGGACCCCGCGCATCGTGGCCTTCTTCTGCAATTGGTGCACCTACACTGCGGCCGATCTGGCCGGAGTATCGCGCCTGAAATACGCGCCGAACGTCCGTGTGATCCGCCTGATGTGCTCGGGCCGCGTGGATCCGCAGTTCGTCCTCGACGCGCTCCGTCGCGGGGCCGACGGCGTCTTGATCGGCGGCTGCCATCCCGGCGACTGCCACTACGTCGAGGGCAACTACAAGATGTTGCGCCGGTTTCAGCTCTTGCACCGCATGCTGCGCGACATGGGGGTCGCGGAGCAGCGCGTGCGCCTCGAATGGATTTCCGCCGCCGAGGGTGAGCGCGTAAAATTCGTCATCAACGAGATGACCGCGCAGATCAAGGCGCTCGGGCCGCTCAATCTCCCGCAAAAGTTTGAAAACTGGGACCGGGAGGTGATCGAACTTGCGCGGCACGTCCGGCAACAGGAGGAAATATCCGGTGTCACCATGCCGACTCCCGCCGAAAAGGAGGCCGTCCATGTCTAAGCCCAAAGTTGCGTTCTACTGGTGCGCCTCGTGTGGCGGTTGCGAGGAAACAGTCGTGGATCTCGCCGAAGACATCCTCGGCGTGGTCGAAAAAGTGGACATCGTGCTCTGGCCGGTGGCGATGGATTTCAAATACAAGGACGTGGAGGCCATGGCGGACGGCTCGATCACTGCCACCTTGCTCAACGGAGCCATCCGTTCATCGGAGCAGGAGGAAATGGCCGTGCTGCTTCGGCGGAAAAGCCAATATCTGATCGCCTACGGCTCTTGTGCGCATCTGGGAGGAATCCCAGCCCTCGCCAACCAGTTTGAGCGCGAGGAAATCCTGCGCTTCAACTACGAGGATGCCCCGTCGGTGATCAACGAGGCCAAGACCCGCCCGCAACTCGTCACCGAGATCGACGGCCATCGCCCCCACCTGCCCGAATTGCGGCATGTCGTGCGCTCGCTTGATCAGGTGGTGGACGTGGATTTCTATATTCCTGGCTGTCCGCCGACGCCTAATCTGACCAAAGCTGCCTTTAATGCCCTGTTGAGCGGCCAGCTTCCACCCAAGGGCTCGGTGCTGGCGCCGGACACCGCCCTTTGCGACGAGTGCCCGCGCAAGGCGACCAAGCCTGTCGACGTCGCGTTCTCCGAATTTAAACGCCCGCACCAAAAACTGCTCGAGCCCGAGCAGTGCTTCCTCGCGCAGGGCGTGGTCTGCATGGGCCCGGCGACGCGCAGCGGTTGCGCGGCCCAGTGCACCTGCGGCAACATGCCCTGCACCGGCTGCTTCGGCCCGACTTCCCGGGTGCGCGACCAGGGCGCTAAAATCCTCTCCTCTCTCTGCGCCAACATCGGCGCCAAAACCGAGGCGGAAATCAACACGGTGCTGCAGGGGATTCCCGATCCCGTGGGCACCTTCTACCGGTATGGCATGGCCAAAAGCCTTCTCCGGCGCCGTGTCGATCTCACCACCACCTAGAACCTTCCTCACGGCAGGAGCGGCCGCATGCCGCGATCTCTCATGGACAACGTCGCCCAACAGCTTTTTAACGCCGGCAACCTCCGCGCCAACGCCGCCTACGCGGCCTCGAAGCGCAATATCACGATCGATCCCATCACCCGGCTCGAAGGCCACGGCAAGATTGACATTTACCTCGACGACAAGGGCGACGTTGAACGCGCCTATCTTCAGGTGCCGGAACTGCGCGGCTTTGAGGTGTTCTGCCGCGGCCGCCCGGCCGAGGACATGCCGCAAATCACGAGCCGTATCTGCGGCGTCTGCCCGACGGCCCATCATATGGCGTCGACTAAAGCGCTCGACGCGCTCTATCAGATCGAACCCACCTCCCCTGGCCGGAAGATTCGCGAGCTGGTCTATCATACCTTCATGCTGGAAGACCACGCGCTGCACGTGTTCATCTTGGGCGGGCCAGACTTCATTGTCGGCCCCGAGGCCCCGCCCGCGGAACGCAACATTCTCGGCGTGATTGGCAAGGTTGGGATCGAGGCGGGTAAAAAGGTCATCGCGACGCGTCGGCGCTTGCGCGAGCTGATTGCCTATTTCGGCGGCAAGGTCGTACATCCCGTGCTCGGGCTGCCCGGTGGTGTGAGTAAGCCGCTCAGCGCGGCCGACTTGCCAAAATTCCGAGAACTCGCTAAGGACGGCGTTGAATTCGCGCAGTGGACGCTGGACGTCTTTCGCACGATCGTGCTCAAGAATCCAGACTACGTGAAGATGATCACCTCCGATGCCTATACGCATCGCACATGCTACATGGGCATGGTGGACGAGCAGAACCAGGTGAATTTCTACGACGGTCGGCTGCGCGTTGTGGATTGCGACGGCCGCGAAGTCTGCGAGTTCACCGCGGCAGAATACCGCGACTACATCGCCGAGCACGTCGAGCCGTGGAGTTACATGAAGTTTACCTACCTCAAGCAGCGTGGCTGGAACGGTTTTGTCGAGGGACCGGAAACGAGCATCTACTCCGTCGCGCCGCTGGCACGCCTCAACGCTGCCGACGGCATGGCCACGCCGCTGGCCCAGGCAGCCTACGAGGAGTTTTTCAAGGTGCTCGGAGGCAAACCCGTGCATCACACGCTGGCCAACCACTGGGCACGCGTGATCGAAATGATCTACGCGGCCGAGCGGATCGAGCAGTTGGTCAACGATCCGGAAATCACCAGCCCGGAGGTCCGCCGCATCCCGACGGCGGTGCCGAAAGTCGGCATCGGCGTGGTCGAAGCACCACGCGGCACGTTGTTTCACCATTACGAAACGGACGAACGCGGTGTGATCAAGATGGCCAACATGATCGTCGCCACCGGCAACAACGCCGGGCGCATTGCCATGAGCGTCGAGCGCGCTGCCAAGGGTATGATCAAAGGCGGCCACGTCACCGAAGGCCTGCTCAACAAGGTGGAGATGGCTTTTCGCGCTTACGACCCCTGTCTTGGTTGTGCGACGCACACGCTGCCCGGCCACCTGCCGCTGAACGTCGGCATCTACGACCGCGACCACCGTCTCATCCGGCAACTCGTTCAAGAGTAATACCAATCGTCCCAAGCTATCTGACAATAACCACGGATGACGGGAAAGCACGGATTCAAAACCCTCCAGCTGTGCTCATCCGTGTGCTCCGTGGTAAAAACTCCGCTTTGGGTTTGGTTCATAGTCCAAAAGCCAACGGACGCTGGTGTAAGCCGCAGGGGCCTGCGCCAAGCGGCACTGGAGGAACAAAATCGGTCGTTGCCCTGCAGGGCAACCGAGATCACGCCATGAACCGGCTATCTCCTCCAACCACTGTCCTCGTGCTTGGTTTGGGCAACGACATCCTGACGGACGATGCCGTCGGACTGCTTGTTGCACGCGAAGTGCGCGCCCGGCTCGGCTCCAAGTCAGGCATCGAGGTCAGGGAGACGACGGAGATGGGCCTGACACTCCTCGACGAGATTGTGGATTACGATTGTCTGGTGCTCGTTGACGCGGTGCAGACGGGCCAGGCCCCTCCCGGCCATGTGCACGAGATCGGTCCCGACGAACTGCCGCAAGTGACGGCGACATCGCCGCACTTCCTTGGCGTCGGCGAAACTCTGGCGTTGGGAACCTCTCTCGGGCTGGTGATGCCCCGACTGGTGCGAATTTTTGCGATCGAGGTTGAGGATCCTTTCACGCTGGGGACAAGCCCCACGCCGGCCGTGGCGCAGGCGGTGCCGGTGACGGTGGAGCGTGTGGTGGCGCAGGCGCTGGAGTGGGCGAAGGCGGAGGACTGACAGCATTGTGTCCTTGGCCGCCAAGGCGCGGGACGATCAAACGCACTCCTGATCGCCATCCATCCCCTGCCCTCTGGTGCTGGGAAACGGGCATGGGGCGAAATCCGTGCGCCGCGGGTGCAGGCGCCCCCGCCCCTCAGGCGGCGGCAAGGCTGTGGAAACCATGCTCGACCGCCCAAATGGCGAATAGCCGGACTTCCTCCAGACAACGCCGCACGGCGCCCGTGCTCACCGGACTTGGCAGCCGCCGCACCGCACCCGACGAGTGGACTTCCCGAACCGGGCTGGCGGTGCACACTGCGATACGCTGCTCGGTGACTTTTGTCAGCCGCTTGAGCAGACCATCGGCAGTGAACTCATAGCGTCCGTTGACCGGCTTGTAGCCGAGTAAGTCGCGCAGGACCACAGTGCCGCGGGTCAGGCTCATGTTGACTTCCGGCGGTTGGAGCAGGGCCGTCGGATTATCGACGATCGGAATGTGTAAAATGGCGGCCCCGGACGTGGCCGGGTGCGGTTCCACCGTAATCCGCCCCACCTTGATATCAAGTTTGGCAAGTTCAACCGTCACCGCATGCTCCAAGGAGGCGGCGCAGCCGGCAAAGAGTGGTGGCACGTGAAAATAGATCGTGCCGGTCGGTTGCAGAGGATCGCAGGTATTGTCGAAAGTGAAGAAATCCATGTATTCTTTGCGCCAATTCGCTCCGTTTGCCGCAAAACGGGGGACCAACAGCTTGTCGGTGAGATAATCGCAGAGGTCCACGATCGACCGTGTGCGAAGTGGGTTGATTTGCTCCATCAGCACAAAACTGAGTTTTCTATTCATGATCTTTCTCCTGTAGTCTGGTGACATTCAGAAGCGTATGCCAGACTGCATCCGGCACCAAGCCGGTTGGATAGGAAACTAATGCGACTCATCAGCGCGCATTCCGCAGTGGCGCCCACCACGATGATGATGAAACTCAGCCGCTACTCCATCCTGACGTTGTTGCTCTGCGCGATCCACCGGAGGATGTCGCGAAAAGACACCACGCCGACCAAGCGGCCATTATCCATCACCGGCAGATGACGGAATTCCTTGCAATTATGAAGATCGAGCACCTCTTCCACAGTGGCCGTCGAATCAATGGAAACCGGATCATGTGTCATGACATGCGAAATCGGCGTCGTCTCCGGGTCGCGGTGGGCCCCAACAACGCGCACCAGCACGTCGCGCTCGGTGAAAATTCCGATCAAGGAGTTGCCATCGACAACCAGCACCGAACCGATTTTGGCTTCGACCATCTTTTGCACTGCATCGAACACCGTTGCGGTGAGCGGAACGGTGTGGATCTGGGATTCTTTGCTGTCAAGCAGGACAGAGACGGGATTGTTCATGGCTGACTGGTTGTTTACGTGCCCATGGTGTTAATTTATGCTGGTGCACCTGCCAATCCCAATAAAATGATCGTCAGACGTTATCCATGCCGGACGTTATCGACTGACGGACACTACCGACTGACACTACCGGATTCACTTCACACTAAATAGGAAAACCACTTATTTTTATAAGTGGCTTTCCTCAAATGGTCGGGGCGGTCAGATTCGAACTGACGACCTCTACGTCCCGAACGTAGCGCTCTACCAGGCTAAGCTACGCCCCGATCAAATTTGCAGAGTAATTAGTCCCCGCCAGAATCAGCAGCAAAAGACAGTCCATACCCCCCAGCAAACAAATTCTTGCGGGGCGCGTGCGATTTTCAAGCCAGGTAAGTGCGGTCAGTAGTTAAGGGATCAGCGCGAAGGCGGTGTGACCACCGGAACGCGCGTCATCGAACTTTCTGCCGCCTTGATCCTCACCATCTCAGTGCGCCGTTGCACCTCAATTTCAGCCGTGCGCTTGTCTATCAAAGTGCGCTCAACGGCCTTGGCTTGGGCCAGCACTTCCGCATTAAGCTTTTCCTTTGCCTTCCGCAAGGAGTCCAACTCAATTTCCATTTTCGAGATTTGGCGCGCAAATTCATCGGCCTCAGCGTTGTTTTTGTTCGTGCCATCCTGAATTTCCCGACTGACAGCCTCCCAAGCGGCAATTTTGTCAGCCTCTTTTTTTGCATCAGCAGCAGCACGTTCGGCGGAACGGCGTGCGGCATCTTGCCGTGCTTTTGCTTCGATTTCGGCCTTTTTGTCGGCTTCTTCCTTTTGCACGCGTGCAATCTCAACCTTACGGGCGCGGGCCTTCTCCTCGGCGACCTTCAAATGACTAAAGTAATAGAAGGTGAAAATCAGGGTAAGCCCGAGCGGGATGATAAAATAAAGCCACTTTTTCATGAGAAATGATTCCGTAGGGTCGTTATGATTTGTATTTGGCGGCAGCAGCGGCGGCGGCCGCCGCGGCGGCACGGGCCGCATCTGCTCTGCCGATTTCGTCAATAAGCTCGCTCAGATTTTTGGAATTCGCCTCTGCCATGCCCACATAAGTGCGGAGAAATTTTTCTTCATCAACCAGCTTGCGATTCTGCTCCACAAGTTTGGCGATAGCCTCTTTTTCGACCTTGATTTCTCCGGTCAGGCGTTCGACCTGGTTCTCCAGTTTGTTGCGGTCACGGTAGGATTTATTGCGGGCCTCGAGGGCCGCCTGACGTGCCTCGCGATCTGCGCGGTCTTTGATTTCTTTGGCTTCTTTGGCTAGCTTGCGCCGGCTCTGTTCAGCGTAGGCGTCCTTAATCGCACGTTCACGATCCTGCGCTTCCTTGCGAAGCTTGTCTATCTTGACTTGCCGCTCCAGGCGCACTTTTTCCTGTTGCTTGGCTTCGTATTCAGTATGGAAATTCCACCAGAAACCGACAAACACCAGTAGCGCGAGAAAGGGAAAGATAATGTAGGCTTTCTTCATAAAGATGGGAGCTTTGGTTCAAACGACATGAGACTAACTGCTTCGCGTGCCATGCTTGGCCGCTTCTCGTTGAAGCACGCCCTCCTCCAGGGCTGTCTTCAGGCGATCGAGCGAACCGTCCTTGGGGGCATCGGGAAGTGACACGGCAGTTTTGATGACTTCCAACCCTTCTTCAAATTTTCCAAGTTCGTAGCAAAGATAGCCCAGGAAAGAATAGGTCGAGGCGGTTTTTTCCAGCTCACCCTTTTTAGTGGCCAATTTAAGGTGCCGGTAGGCATCAGCCAGTTGATCCAGCGCATAATAAAGCTGGCCAATTTGGAATTCCAACTGTCCCGATTTTGGATAAAACTTGGTCGCCTCAATCAGAGATTCGATGGCTTGGTTCTCTTGATTGATCTGCTGATATGAGTAAGCCAGCAGTTCCCAGTTTTTCTGGGTGTTTTCAATATCACCGGTTTTAAGTCCGGTGCGCAGTAGCTCAGTCGCCTTACCATATTGCCCCATATTGAAATAGATGCCGATCAGATTGAAGTTATCCTTGGGAGTAGCGAGGAAACCCAAGGCTTGGGCGCGTTCGATGGTAACCACAGCGCGAAGATTATTGGCCAACACTGTCTTCTCGTCACTCGACTGGGATAGGGTTACATATGTGGCCATCAACTGCGCCCAGTAATTCTTGTTCGAAGGGAATTTTTTGACCAATAGTTCGTAATACTCCGTAGAGCGCTTGAAGTCACCCTGTTGCTGCAGCGTAGCCAGCAAAATGACGTAAAAATTTTCCTTGGGATGATTGCTAAGTGTCAGTGCTTTCTCGGCATTTATTTTTGCCTGATTAAGCAGTTCTTGGTCGATTTTATCGGGGTTCAACACAGCACGATTATATAACAATGAGGTGTAGAACAGCATCGTATCGGGTGTAAGCGTTGGTGATTCATCGATCAGACGCTTCAGGTAGATAGTTGCCTTGATCAGATATTGCTGCTGGATTGCGGGAGACTTGCTACTGGTTCCCTCTTGGTAAAAAATCTTAGAGAGGTAGTCCAACATCATCGCCACATTCTTCTTGTCAAAATAGCCATAAGTGTCAGCCAGCCGCAGAGCGATTTCCAACGGGACCATGGACTTAGCATAGTCACCCTTTTGAAGGTAAAGCTTTGCCAGAAGATCATTTAGAAAAGCCTGATCGTAACTGTTGGGTGCCGCAGATAGGGATAGCTTCTCAATAAGGGCGATCGCACCGTCCCAATTCTTGGCATCAAGCAATGGCTGCAATTTGGAGAGATCTTCTCCAATTCTCTCAGAGAGTTCGTGATCCGGCTGATTGCGCTGGGCAGATACAACACAGGGCGTAAGTAAAAAGACAGTGCAAAGAGCGCATAGAAGATAATATCCACGCGTCTTGGCCAGCAGCGAAATAAATTTGTTTATTGGTAGCACGTCCATGGCTTATTCGTTGATTGAGAACGTTATCAACTGCTGGACACGCCCGGTATTTACTACTCGTCCACCCTTTTTTCCGGGTCTGAACTTCCACTTGCTGACCGCTTGGATGGCAGCTGTTTCAAATTCACGCTGAGTAGAACGGACAATGAACGGATTTCGAACATCACCGTTGGTATCGACAATGAACTCTACAACAACCTCACCTTCTATGCCCGCCCGACGCATTTCAAAGGGGTACTGAGGCTGGATTTGCACGCGGGGAGTGGGCTTTTGGTCCAACGTATTAATGTCAAAAACCTCTACACCCTTGCCAAGCCCGAGCAGACGGCCTTGCGGAATCGCTATAACACCGGCAACCGGCTTAACACCTTCTGGCGGAGGTGGTTGAACTTGCTGAACAAAAGAGTCGACTTGGACTACTTGCGGAACATCCGTCGCCATCGGAGGGGCAAATTCCACCCTTGCAGTGGATACCTCCTCACTGTCAACCGGTTCCGGCTCCTCCGGTTCGAGATCCGGCATTTTCATTAGCTCAATAGTCGGCAACTCCTCAAGCGTCTGCCCTTTCTTGGGCTTTGCCTTCCAGTAAGAACTGGCGAACATGCCGCCGTGCAGTAGGGCGGAGATGAGAATTCCAATGATTAAATCCCGGCGCATGATGTAATATTGCGGCTGTTGGATGGATGATTATCGGCCGGTGGAACGGACCCGGGTTTCAACAGATACCTGCTTGATGCCGGCGAGGCGTACTTCATCGAGAACCGCGACAGCCACTCCAAAACGTGCCTTGTCGTCCGTTGCTACCAAGACACGCGCGTTGGGAAAACGGGTTTTGTGATTTTGCAGCAAAGCTTTGATTTCAGTGATATTCACCAACTCTTTGTTCCAATAACAGGTGCCCTGATCGGAAACCTGCAAGGTTACGGTTTCCTCTTCATCAGCCTGCTGTTGGTCAGGCCGGCCGGCCACGGGCAATTGGACATCCACTGACTGGATTTTGTCCAGGGAAAGGGTAAAGAGCACAAAGGTGGCGAGGAGGAAGAAAATAACGTCAATGAGAGGGATGATCTCAATACGCGCCTTCTTTTTACCCTCCTCGGGAGGTTTGATGCTGGGGCCTGACATAGGAAGTGTTGTGCTTGCGGTGCTTGCGGACGGTCAAACCGGCCGGGCATCTGGAAATTTATGAGGTGCCGGGGGGCTTGAGCTTGGTTTCGATCAGCACCTTGTTGATGCCTTTTTTACGGACCTCGTCAAAAACGTAGATCGCCTGGCTAAAGAAAGCGTCTTGATCGCCATTAATCAAAATGCGCGGGTTCAATTCTGCCAATTTATAACGCTCCAAGCGCAGCAGGAATTCATCCAAAGTGATCGGATCCTTATCCCAAGCCAAGGTACCTTCGGAAGTGATGGTA
>CAJBES010000229.1 GCA_903952145.1 uncultured Opitutaceae bacterium
ATTGGTTGGCGTCTGTGACCTCCTGCCCCAGCGGGCGGAGGCAGCAACCAAGGCCCACGGGGTGCCTGCATTTCTCGACGCAGAAAAAATGCTGGCCGCGCTGCGACCGGATGTCGTCAGTGTGACCACGTCCGGTTTCGAAAATGGCAGCGATCATTACCGGCCGACGCTCCAGGCACTGGCGGCCGGTGCGCATGTGTTGTGCGAAAAGCCCATCTGCAACGAAATCGCGCCCGCGGAGGAGATGGTGGCCATGGCCAAGGCCAAAGGCCTTTGCTTCGCGGTCGACATGAACCATCGGTTCACGCCGGCCGCCCGGATCGCCAAGCGCTGGCAGCAGGAAGGCCGGATCGGCCATCTGCTCTTCATCAACATGAGCCTGTGGATCATGAACCCGAACGAGTCTTCGCCGTGGTTCCACATCAAGTCGCTGCATCCGCACGCCGTGGACGTGATGCGGCATTTCGGCGGCGACATCGAGGCGGTGCATTGCTTTGCCACCAAGGCGCCGGGCCGGAAAATCTGGAGCACGGCGACCTTCAACCTGCGCTTCCGCAATGGCGCGGTCGGCACGCTGACCGGCAGCTACGACATCGAGCGGGGGCACCCGATGGAACGATGCGAGGTCGCGGGAACCGCCGGCCGTTTTGTCATCGAGGACATGTGGCGCGAAGCCACGCTCTTTCCCGCCGATGGCACCGGCGAGAAGTCTGTCTATACGAACCCGGTCTTTGGCGGGATGAGGGATTTTGAAGACACTTTCCGCAACCGAATCGAGTCCTTCCTTGAGCAGATTGCAGCGGGAGCAACCCCTGAGGACATCGACGGCAGTGGCGCCGATGGCCTCGCGGCGCAAAAAGTGCTGGATGCCGCCGTCCAGTCGGTCAAAACCGGCTCAGTAGTGACCGTGGCCTAGGCCGAATTCCTTCAGGCCTCAGGCCAGGGCGGTACGCTCTCATTGGCTCGGCTTAATGGCCGCGACTCCGAGCTCTGCCCAAGCCCCAGTGCGCGCCAGCCGGTAGCGTCCATCAAACGACGGACGGCTTTAGCCTGGCGCGCGTTCGTTGTGCTGGAACCAGTGGTAAAAACTCACTCCGATGGCGGTGGCCCCCACCAGCAGGCTGCCGATTTTCATCATCACCCCGGCCAGCAGTTGATCGTTGCCCGGTGAAAAGTCCGCGAAAAGTCGCGGAGCGTATTCGTAGGTCGGGTAGAGGATGTCGGTGGAAAAAGTCAGATAGGCAAAAAGCGGGGTCATGGCGATGACGACTCCGAACTGGTAGAGCATCTGGACTGCATGACTGCTGCGCGGGGCGACCCGGGAAGGGCTGAGTTGGGGCCACCAATAAAAAAGTCCGGCGCCAAAAAACATCAGGTGCTCGAATACGTGGGCAAGCTTGTCCCGCAGAGCCCAGTCGTAGAGTGCCGGCATATGCCATACGCCAATGACCGCCGTATAGACTAGACCGCAGATCAGCGGATGGGACAAGCCCCGCGCCAGGCCACGCAGACCCGGGTGATCGAGCACCGGGTCAATCAGCCAGGCGGGCAGGCCAAGCAGAAAAAGGATGGCCGCGGGATAGACCAACAACTGGTGCTGCAGCATATGGGCGCTGAACAGGTAACGCTCACCGGCCTGATCCAGGGGCGAGCCGACCGCCAGATAGAAGATGAACAGCGCGGTGTAGAACCGGATGGCCGAGGCCACGGGGTAGGGCGCGGCAGGCGCGAGCCGACTGCGCAGCGGGCCGGTCAGAATGGCGTAGAGCCAGCCCAGAAAAATCAGACCCCCGATTAGGAAGGGCTCATTATGCCAGTGTCGCCAGTCGATCATGGTTAGAAGAAAAGGCGGCCCGCCGGCCGCCGAAAATCTCCAAGCTGGGGCGGGTCCGATCAGCCCAATGAGGTCAGGGGCAGGCTGTCCTTGACCGAGAAAAGCTCAATCAACGCCCACAGGGTCCCGCCGCCCAGGACCAAGCCGATCAAGAACACAATGGTGCAGAAAGCTTTGTCCCACCGCAGGTGCATGAAGTAGAATATCACAAAGAGGAATTTCACGGCGGAGAGGACCACGAGGGCTGTGACGATGAGCCACTTGGCGAACGGGATGAAGATGACGACGGTCTCCACGCCGGTGATGACGGCGAGGAGCATCGCGATCTGCACATAGATCTGGAATTTGCTGTCGTCTTGCCCGGGCTGGGCGGGGGCGACGGTGGCGTTGGTTGCAGTCATGGTTGGAATCAGAGGTATTCGAGCAGGTAGACGGCGGTGAAAATGACGATCCAGACGATATCGACGAAGTGCCAGTAGAGTCCCATGGACTCGACATCCACGGCGTTGACCTCACCAAAGGCCACGGGACCGCGCGGCCGGGCGAAAAACAGCGAGGCCGCGAGGCTGACGGCGAGACCGATCAAGAGACCGAAGTGGTGTCCGGCGAAGGTGCCCAGACCACCGCCAATCTGGAGGGTGTGCACCAGACCGAGCCCGGCGAACATTGCAAAGATCACGACGCCGATGATGGCGGCGACATGGAGCACATTGCGGAAGAACCAACCGCGGTCACTGGCGGTGTCAGCCGGCATGAATGAGCGGACATACATCATGATGAGCCACAGGACGCCGATGGCGACGTGGGTGCCGTGCGTGCCGGTCAGGGTGTAGAAGGTCGAGCCGAAGAGGCTGTTCGTGAGGGTGAGATGCTTGACCTTCACGAAATGGTCGAACTCATAGACTTGGCCGCCCAGGAAAATGGCACCGAAGAAAATGGTGGTCAGCAGCGACCAGCGCATGCTCTTGAGATTGCCCTTCTGGATGGCGTTCACCGCCAGCGCCATCATGAGCGACGACATCAGCAGGATGAAGGTCGAAAACGACGTGAGCTCGATCGAGAATATCTCAGTGGGGACGGGTGCATCCGGGGGCGGGTGCAACCGGTAAACCAGATGGGTGGCGATCAGGGTGCCGAAGAACATGCAATCCGAGGCAAGAAACGTCCACATGAGGAGTTTCTTGTTCGGAATGCCGGTCGCGGTCGTGTGATCGTGATGATGATCAATGGGCGCGTGGGTGGAGCTGCTCATTGGTTGGGTTCCTCCTTGTCCGCGTGGATGTGATAGCCTTCGTTGCCTTCGAGCGCCCACAGGTAGATGCCGGCGAGCATGATGACACCGCCCGCGAGGGCGACGGCCAGTTTGTGGCCGGGGTCGAGGACCGCCACGCCGATGCTGCCAATCAGGATACCGATGCTGGTGACGAGAGGATAGATGGACTGGAAGGGCATATGGATGCCGCCGTGGACTGCGTCGGCTTTCGCTTGGGCGGCCTTTTCCCGCGCGATCTCCTCCGGGTGATGTTTTTCATACCACCAGGCATCGCGGGCGTGCACGGTCGGGGTGACAGCGAAATTGTATTCCGGAGGGGGATTCGGTAGGGACCACTCGAGGGTGCGGCCGTCCCAATAGTCCCGCTTCACCTTCTCGCCCTTGAAGTAGGCATGGGTCATCACGATGAAGTAGATGAGGATGCCGAGGCCGAGGATGAAGGCACCGATGGTGGCAATGAAATTGGGGGTGTTCCAGCCGAGGTTGGCGTCGTAGGTGAACGTGCGGCGGGGCATGCCGTTCAGGCCGAGGAAGTGCATCGGGAAGAAGGTGATGTTGAAGCCGGCAAATATGATCCAGAAGGTGAGTTTGCCCCAGAATTCGCTGACCCGGCGGCCAAAGATCAGCGGAAACCAGTAATGGATGCCGGCAAGCAGTGCAAAAACCGACCCGCCGATCAGCACGTAGTGGAAGTGGGCGATGACAAAGTAACTGTCCTGCTGCTGGGCGTCGGCCGGCGCCGCCGCGTGCATGACGCCGGAAAATCCCCCCATCATGAACATCCAGACAAAGCCGAGAGCAAACATCATGGGGGTGCGCATCAAGAGGTGGCCGCCCCAGAGCGTGCCAATCCAGTTGAAGATTTTGACGCCGGTCGGCACGGCGATGGCCATGGTGGCGAGGGAGAAGGCGGCCGTGGCGACCGTGCCCATGCCGGTGGTGAACATGTGGTGGCTCCACACCGAGAAGCCGAGGAAGCCGATGCAGGCACCCGAGAAGACGACAATCGGGTAGCCGAAAAGTGGCTTGCGCGCAAAGGTGGGCAGGATCTCGGAGACGATGCCCATGGCTGGCAGGATGAGAATATAAACCTCGGGGTGGCCGAACACCCAGAAGAGGTGCTGCCAGAGCACGGGCATGCCGCCGTTGGAGACCTCGAAGAAATTGGTGCCAAACAGACGGTCCATCATCACCTCAACCAGGGCGATGGTGATGGCGGGGAAGGAGAGGACGATCAGGAAGGCCGTGACGAGCGTCATCCAGGTGAAGACCGGCACGCGCATCATCGTCATGCCCGGGGCGCGCAGATTGATGATGGTGACGATGAAGTTGAGCGAGGCGGCGATGGAGGCGACGCCGAGGAGCTGCAGCCCCATGACCCACATGTCGATCGAGTGGTCGGGGTTGAAGGTCTTCGAGGTGAGCGGCGCGTAGCCCACCCAACTGCCGTCCGGCGGACCGTCTTTCATGAACCAGCCAAGGTTGATGATGATGGCCCCGGCGACGAAGGTCCACAGTGAGAAAGCATTGAGCCGGGGAAACGCCACGTCGCGCGCGCCGATCTGCAGCGGCATGATGTAATTGAAAAACGCCGCCGAGAGCGGCATGACGGCGAGGAAGATCATCGTCGTGCCGTGCATGGTGAACATCGTGTTGTATTGCTGCGCGGTGAGCACGTCGTTGTTCGGCACGGCGAGTTGCAGGCGGATGAGGAGCGCCTCGACGCCGCCGACGAGGAAGAAGAAGAGGGCGAAGAGTCCGTAGAGGAAGCCGATCTTCTTGTGATCCACCGTGGTGAGCCAGCTCATGAGACCGGTCTTGGCGGTGGGGCGCCAGAAGACGGATGCCTTGGTGGGGGCGGGGGCCGCGTGGGCGGTGCAATGCGACTTAACCGATGCGTCCATGGGATGATTATTTGAGACTTGCGAGATAGGCCACGAGTGCGCCCACATCGTCGTCGGTGAGCTGCACGTTGTTCGGCACATAGCCGGTGGTATACATTTTGTTGCCGGGCTTGACCTGGTCGGGGTGGCGGAGCCAACGGGCCATCTGGTCGGGATTATTCTCCAGCAAGCCGCCGGCAATGGTGGTGCGCGCTCCGACATGCGTGAGCTCCGGGCCGGTAATGCCAATGCCTTCGTGACCGCGGATGGTGTGACAGCCGGCGCAGGTCTTGGCGGTGAAGAGCCGGCGGCCCTGCGCGATGAGCACAGGACTCTCGTCCGGCGCAGGGGATTGCTGCTGCTTCCAATTGTCCAGCGGTGAGACGGCGGCGTCAGCGGCCCACTTCCCTGAATAACCGTATTGATTGCGCTTGAAGGAGGCGAATTGGACTTTGGGCGCATCGGCACCGGTGGATTGCGCCGCGACGGTGCGGGCGGTTTGCTTCTGCCCGGCGACCCAGTCGGCGAAATCTTTTGCCGAAAGCGCGACCACGCGGAAGCGCATGACGGCGTGCGAGTCGCCGCAGTATTCGGCGCACTGGCCCCAGAAGTATCCGGGCTCATCCGCCTGCAGCCAGAGGTGGTTGCCGCGGTTGGGGATCATATCCACCTTGCCGGCGAGCTTCGGGACCCAGAAGGAATGGATGACGTCAACCGTACGCAGTTGCACGACCACCGGCCGGCCTGCGGGGATGACGAGTTCGTTGCCGGTCACGAGCGGGCCGACACCGTCAATTTGCTCCTTGGGATACTCGAACTTGAACCACCACTGGTAACCGGTGGCGGTGACCTCGTAGGCGCCGGCCTTTTGCCCGGCCGGCACCTCGTAGGTATACCAGATGCCGCGGAGCGTGGGGATGGCGATGATCACGAGGGCAAAGATGGAGGCGCCGATCAGTCCGATCTCAATGAACGGGTTGCCATGGCCTTGGGCCGGCGGCTCAGCGTGCTCATCAGCATCGGTCTTGGCCCTGAATTTGATGGTGGCGTAGGCGAGCACGGCGCCCACCAGAATGAAGATGACCAAGGTGACCCAGCAGGTGACGTAGAACACGTCGAGCTGTGCCTTGGCGACCGGGCCCGACGCGACCATTGTGGACTGGTGGCCGTCCATCCGCCAGAAGTTGAAATCGCAGCCGGGAAGCAGGGCGAGCCCGCCCAAGGCAAGGGCGGCCCGGCCCCAGCGTCCATGGCCAGGTGAGAAATAGGACAAACGCATGTGGGTGTGCTGACTGATAAAAAATAAAGGTTGGCGGGGTGGCCAACCGGCTGGAGCGTTTAAGAACGACTGCGCATTTCAAGTCATAATCTGCGCAGATCTTGCGATTTCACCGCGTCCACAGCCTGTCCGCCGGGACGCTGTGCAATAATTGTCACGCATGTCAGGCATCAGTAGCTTGCCCGATAATCGTACCCGGGTTTGCATTAAACCAAACCTGAGCTAATACTGGGTGCTGATGAAAATTTACCTCCTCCTCCCCACTGTGCTGCTCGCGCTCATCCTCTCCGGCTGCTCCCAGAAGGAAGAAGCCACCGTCTCGGCTGCGCCGGCAGCGGCGGCCGGGCCGCGGACCATCGAGATCACCGCCAACGATGCGATGAAATATAACCTGAACGCCATTTCCCTCGCCGTCGGTGAGGAGGTGCGTCTGAGCCTGATCAACATCGGTTCCATGCCGAAGCAGGCCATGGCCCACAATCTGGTGGTGCTCAAGGCCGGCTCCGATGCCGCCGCCTTCTCCACGGCGGCGGCCCCAGCCATTGCCACGGACTACATTCCGGCTGGTTTGGCCGGTGAGATCATCGCCCACACCAAGATGCTCGGGCCGAAACAATCGGACAGCATCGTGGTAAAATTCACCGAGGCGGGAGAATATCCTTTCCTGTGCTCCTTCCCGGCGCACTTCCAGGTTGGGATGAAGGGCATCATCACGGTGAAGTGATCCGCGGCCAAGCCTCCACGGGCAAAGCCGGGCTTGCGCCCGGCTTTTTTATTTGGCCGCCGGCCACCACTGATAGAGGGAAAAATAGACCAGCACGCCGGTGAGGGAGACGTAATACCAGATCGGGTAGGTCCAGCGCGCCCAGGCCTTGTGGCGCTCGAAGTTGCCCTTGATGGCGAAGAGGAAGGTCCGCGGCACAAGGAAGGCGATGGCGCTGGCCAGGATGATGTGCGTGACCAGCATCAGGTAGTAGGCCGTCCGGATCACCCCCTCGCCGCCAAACGGCGTATGCACTCCGCGCACCAGGAGCTTGTGCGCCACGTAGCCGACGAGGAAGACGGACGAGACGATGCCGGCGCTGAACATCACCAAGCGGTGGGCGTCGCGCCGGCCCAGTTTGATGAAAATGTATCCGGCGCTCAGGAGTGCCGTGGCGAAGGCATTCAGCGAGGCGTTGAGGGCGGGGATGTCCTGAATGGTCATGGCTGGTCAGAAATTGATCATGCGGTCGGTGACGAGAGCGCCAAGCAAGATGGGCAGGTAGATGATCGAGGCGAAAAAGAGCCGGCGGGCGCTCTGGTCACGTCCGGCCGGCCGCAGGAACAGCCCGGCCCGCCAGAGAAACCAGCCACCGGCCGCGCCGGCGACCGCCAGATACCAGCCGCTGGCCAGGCCGAAAACGGCGGGCAGCACGCTGATCGTGATGAGGGCGAGCGTGTTGACGAAAGACCAGGCCGCCACCTTGCCTCCGGTCTCGTCGCGCACGGGCAGCATGGGGAAGTGCACCGCCGCATAGTCGCGGCGGTAGGTCCAGGCGATGGCCATGAAGTGCGGCATCTGCCAGAAGTAGAGCACGCCGAAGAGGATCCAGCCCAACGTGGTGATGCGACCCTCGGCGGCCGCCCAACCGATGAGCGGGGGAAAAGCGCCGGCGAGGGCCCCGATCTCCGTGCTCCAGTGCGACCATCGCTTGACCGGCGTATACCAGCCCAAGTAGCAGATGATGGTCAGCAGGGTGAAGCCGGCCGCGAGACCATTGACCTTGACGAAAATGAGACCGAGGGCGGCGGCACACATCAACGCGCCCAGCACAAAGGCCGAGCCGGTGGCAACCTTGCCCGTGGGGATGGGCCGGTCAGCCGTACGTTTCATCTGCGCATCGGTGTCGTGTTCCAGCCATTGGTTGAGCGCGGCGACCCCGGCCGCCGCGAGGCTGGTGCCCACCACTACCGCGAGCAATTCCCCGACCAGAAAGGGCGGCCGGCCCGCGGCGTAGCCCACCAGCGCGGTGATGACCGAAAGGGCGCTCAAGCGCGGCTTGGTGAGCTCCACATAATCGCCGAAGACGGCTTTGGTGACCGGCGCGCTCATGCGGTGGAATCGTCTCCCTCGATCAAATCGCGGTGTGCGAGCCAGGTGAGGGTGAAAGTGACGGCGAGCAGCAAGGCGCCGACGACAACGTGGGCGGTCGTCACCTGTGGTTCACGCAGCTGCCAGATGATATGCGCCCCGAGCAGGAACTGCAGTGCGAGCAAACTGACCAAAACCGGTGCGCCGCAGCGCAGGAGCAGGGTGGCCCCGGGGTTGCGCCAGAGTTTCACGGCAAACCAAACGAGGATCACACTGAGCACCACAGCCATGACCCGGTGCGCAAAGTGGATGCCAACGTGAAAATTCCATACGGCCGGCAGCCACTCTCCGCCGGTGGTGGAATAGGGAAAGGTCGGGATCGCGAGACCGGCGAAATTGTGCCGCATGGTGGCCGCGATGGCCAGTTGTGCCACCATCAGCAGGGTGCAAATGAGGCCGACCCGGCGCAGGCCGGCCGCGACGGGAGCGGGCCGCTCGCGCCAATGGCGCGACAGCGACACCGCGATGGCGAAGAGCAGGCACACATAAAGATGGGCGAGGATGCCGTGCGGGATGCGCAGCATCTGGCCGAGCGACATGGCAAACCCCGGCACCGCCTGTGCGTCGAGCTGCACGCGCGTGCCGCCGATCAGGCCCTGGATGATGACGAGCACGAGCGCGGCCCAGCCCAGCTGGCGGAGCCAGCGCCGCGGTTCACGCCGCCACAGCCACAGGGCCAGGGTGATCGTGATCAGCCCCATCAGGCTGCCGGACAGCCGGTGCGAGTGCTCGGCGAACATCGCCACATCCTTCAACCAGCCATGCGGATTGATCGAACCGTTGGAGAGCGGCCAGTCGGGGAAGGCCATGCCGGCGCCGATGCTCGTGGTGAAGGCCCCCAGCGTCACCAGCACGAAGACCCAGGTGCTGCCAATGGCGGCAAACCAGGCTAGGGCCGGCTGGTGGGCGGAGCTGCGCAGGTCGGGGGTGGAAGTGGCCATGGCTGGAGAAACGTCAGATAGAAGCCGCCGGGCTATTCTTCGCAAACCCTTTGACAATTTTATCCACCGGCGAATCCGTAGGAACATGAAAACGTCTGCCCTCATCCTGACCGCAGGGCTAGTGCTGCTGGCCTTGGGCGGTTGCGGGCGTCCGGACACGTCCGCGCCGGCGGCGGTTTCGGCCGCGCCGACCGAAAAACGCTATTTCCTCACGGGCGAGGTCATAGCCGTGGATCCGTTGCGCAAGGTGCTCATCGTGCAGCATGAAGAGATTCCCGGCTACATGCCCGCGATGACGATGGAGTTTCAGGTCTCGGCGGGTGACATTGCGAACGCCAAGCCCGGCCAGCGCATCCGGGCTGAGATGATCCCCAGCGACCAGGACGAATTTCGGCTGGAGAAAATCTGGCCCGATGACCGGGCCGCGACCGCGGCCCTTGCCGCCGGGGCCAATGCACTCCGGCAGGATACGATGATCCGCGGCCGCGGGGTGTACCGCGAAGTGGGCGAGGAACTGCCCGCCTTCTCCCTTTTCGACCAGAGCGGCGCGGTGGTGCAAAGTGCGCGCTTCCGCGGCAAACAGGTCATGCTTAATTTCATCTTCACGCGCTGTCCGGTGGCCACGATGTGTCCGGCTTCCACGCTGAAAATGATGGAAACCCAGCGGCTCGCAAAGGCGGCCGGCGTGCTGAACATTGAATTCGTGTCCATCACGCTGGATCCCGCCTACGACACCCCCGGTGTGCTCAAGGAATACGCCGGGGCCCGTGGCATCGACACGTCCAACTTTTCGTTTCTCACCGGGCCCGAGAGCGCCATCAAGGACCTGCTGGCGCAGTTCGGTGTCATCGCCGCCTTCGAGGGCGCAATCATCAAGCATACGCTGGCCACCGTGCTGATTGATGCCGACGGCCGCATCATCCACCGGGCCGACGGCAGCGTGTGGGAGCCCGGGGATTTTGTGGCCAGAATGCGCCGGCCATGAAGCCGCCGGTCCAACCCCTCGGGGCCTCCCGCTGGCGGCAGATCGGGCTCATTACGCTGGGCGCAGGGGCACTTTTCATCGGATTCCGCTACCTGCCCACCGGTACGAATCTCAGTCACATGGATTTCCGCGTCACGGGTGGAAACTCGATTGAGTTCTGCGACCCGCTCAACCCGCAGTTCATCCCCGTTGTGGCGGTGCGTTCACCGGTCACGATGACGCTGACGCCGGCGACGGCGGAGGTTAAGCCGGGAATCGAGGGCCATTTTGCCCTGACGCTGGTAACCGCCAGTGGCAAACGCATCGCGCCCGAGGACCTGTTGGTGACACACACCCGCCGGCTGCATCTGCTCATCATTGATCCATGGCTCGACGACTACCAGCACGTGCATCCGGAGCCGGGCCGGCAGCCGGGTGAGTGGGCCTTTGCTTTCAAGCCCAAGCGCGCCGGCGTCTACCGGGTGTTTGCGGATTTCACGCCGGCCGCGACGGCCCGGGGCCTTTACGCCTCGGCGGACCTGCCCGTGGGCGGGGCCCGTCTGCCCACCGGCCTGACCCTGATCATGCAGCATGAACCTGCGTGGACGGCAGAGCGTGCCGGCTATCGTTTTGCCCTCACCCCGGCCACAGAGCCGGTACGGGCCCGCCAGCCGGTGGACCTGACATTCACCGTGGTGAAGGCCGAGGGTGGCGCGGTGCGGCTTGAACCGGTGATGGGGGCTTTCGCGCACCTTGTGGCTTTCGACGAGGCGCGCAGCGGTTTCGCGCACCTGCACCCGACGGAGACCGATGTCACCAAGTCGCCTGATCCGGTGCGGCCGGTGTTGCATTTCAAGATCACCATCCCGCAGCCCGGTCGTTACGTCATCTGGAGCCAGGTCAAGCTCGGCGGCCGTGATGTATTTGCACCGTTCTGGTTCGAGGTGGAGGGGGAGCCAGACTAGCGGCTGGTTGCGATTTGCGTCAGCAGGCCGGGCAATTCGTCCTGGGAGAAATCATCCATGGTATGGCGGGCACCGGCGGCCCGGAGCCGCGCGACCTTGCGCCCGACCCCGATGAAGGGGATGCCGAGTTGCTGCGTGGCGCGCAGGTCCCAGGGGCCGTCGCCCACATAGATGGCATCAGCGAGCGAACAGCCGGCCCTTTCCACCGCCAGGCGGATGATGTCGGCGCGGGCGGAGCGGTCGGACGACGTGGCCATGGGAATGTCCGTTACGTCAAAGCCGGCCGCGGCGAGTTTTAGGCTGATGGTGTCGTGCCAGTCGCCGGTGGCAATGGCCACGCTGACACTTGGAGTCTGGCGCAGCCGGGTAATCGCCTCCAACGCTCCGGGGGTGGGCTGGTAGGCGGCGGGGTTGGCCGCGTGCACCTCACGCAAACGGCGGTGATAGTCCGCCTGCACCCTGCGTTCGATCCGGCGCAGTTCCTCCTGATTGGTATCGGGGAGGAGCTGCTCGACCACGGCACGGGCGGTGATCTCCGTGAAACTGGCCCAGTGGGTGTCGCGCAACTCGATGCCGATGATCTGGTGAAAGGCTGCGACAAAGCACTGGTTGTCCACCGAGCTGCTGTCCACCAGCGTCCCGTCCACATCGAATACGACGATCATGGGCGGAGGGCGGAAGTGAGCTTGTGGGCCAGTTCGTTCATCGTGGGCGTAGAAGCCATGACGCGTGGCGCCCCATGTCCATACCAGAACACGACGATGGCACATGTCCCTACAATGGGCAATGGAGCCGCGACGCCTTCATCACGGCGGATCACTCGTGCCCGGCGTTAAACCGGATCGCTCCGGCTCAGTGGCCGTTTTTGCCGTGCTTGGCGCGGAAGCGGGCGAGTTCGGGGTAGGCCTTGGTCGGGTCGCCGTAGATGTTGCCGGCACGGTCCTGACCGCGGGCGAGGTAGATGTTGTGGTAGGTGCCGGCCATCTCGTGGTTCTCGCGGACTCTGGTGCTGATGTAGCGCATCGTGTAGCCGCAGCGGCGGATGCTGCTGGTGTTGGGTGCGCTGCCGTGGATGATGCGACCGTCGTGCAGGCTGCACTGGTTGGGTTCGAGTTCGATGGCCACGGACTTGCTCGGGTCGCGCTGGGCCGCCTTGATCTCGTCGGGGAACACCGCCTCGCCCGGTTTCAGGTCGTCGTAATCGGAAAAGCCCTGCTTTCCGGTGTTGTGCGTGCGGGGAATGACATACATGCAGCCGTTCACCTTGGTGGAAGGGTCGATCGCGAGCCACACCGTGACGACCTCCATGGGCGAGATCATCGTTTTCCAGTAGTGGGAATCCTCGTGCCACGGCACGCGCTTGCCGTTGCCACGGGGCTTGCAGATGAAGTGGCTTGAGAAAAGGGCGAGGTCCGGCCCGAGGATGGGCTCCACGAGATCCAGCACCTCGTCGGCCAGCAGCCATTCGAAGAGCTCCGGATGCTGGAAGTGCGGCACGTCCATGGATTCGGGGCGGACGTCGGCCTCAAGGTTGCCGAGGATCTTTTCGAAACAGTGCTTGAGGCCGTCGAACTTGGCCGCCGGGAAGAGCGGCTGGCGGAAGATGTGATAACCTTCGCGGTTGTATGTTGCGACCTGCTCGGGCGTCAAGCGGTGGCGGCTGGTGGGGGAGGTGGAAACAGGGGTGACCATGGCCTTGTGTTATATCACCCTATCGAAGGGAAATCTTGCCATAAAAGCGCAATTTATTGTGTTATATTGCCCTGATGCGGATCGCCTGCGCCCATTTCAAACTCGCCGCTTTCGTCCGGCCGGGTGAAAGCTACCACTTCGCGCAGACCGAGTTGACGGCAGACAACGCGGCCCGTTCCCACGACCACGACTATCATGAGGTCTTCTGGGTGACCCACGGTCGCGGTGACCATCTCCTGAACGGGCAGGCCGCCCCCTTGCTGGCCGGTCAGTTGCACCTCATCCGGCCGCAGGACCGGCACCGGGTGACCGGGTCGGACGCAGCGCCACTACGCATCGCCAACCTGGCTTTTCCCAGCCGGGCCTGGGCGGATGTGCGGCGGCGCTATTTCGGCAGTGAGCGCGACTGGTTTGTGCGCCGGACGGGCCGTCGGATGTGGCTGCCGGACGCGAAGGCCCAGGCCGGGTTGGCGCATTGGGCGGAGCGCCTCGCGACGCCGGAGCGGCCGCGCATCGCGCTGGACGGGTTCCTGATGGAACTGCCCTTGTTCCTGCGCCAGCCGCCGGCCGGCGTGGAACTGATGCCCGAGTGGCTGGAACTGGCCTGCCGGGAGATCGTGCACCCGGAGCATTTCAGCGGCGGCACGCCGGAGCTGGCGCGGCTCGCGGGGCGGAGTCCTTCGCACGTGGCGCGCGCGACGGTGCGCTGGCTGAAGCAGACGCCGACGGAAATCGTCAATACGGCGCGGCTGGATTACAGTGCCCGGCAGCTGGCCGAGACGGGGCGGCCCATCATGGAGATCGCGCTGGACTGCGGGCTGAACAACCTTTCGCACTTTTACGCGCTGTTCCGGAAACGTTTCGGCGTAAGCCCGCGCAAGTACCGGCTGCAGGCCATGCCGACGGTGCGGGCGTGAGGCCGCCGGCGCCGCCGGCGGAACATCCAACATTCAACGCTCAACTTCCACCTGCCGAGGCCAATGTCGGGATGTGAAAGTGGCCGCCGGTGGGCTTGACCGGCGGGTGACGAGGATTGGTCGTACTGCGGTGGCGGCAGACCCCTCAGGCGATGATTGGGTAGCGGCCGAAGTCTTTCACCGCCTGGTAGAACGCCAGGATGTTTTCCAAGGGCACGTCGGGTTGCAGGTTGTGGGCCGGCGAAATGATGAAGCCGCCGCCTTGCCCCGCGGTGCGCAGGCGCAGTTTGACCTCGTTGACAACGTCCTCGCGCGAGCCGAACGGCATGACCTCCTGGATGTCCACCGTGCCCCACAGGGTCAGGTTGCGTCCGAACTCCTTTTTGATCTTTGCCGGGTCCATGGACTTCGGCTGGACCGGGTTCAGGATGTCGAGGCCGATCTCCACGAGATCCCCGATGATCGGATGGATGTATCCGTCGGAGTGAAAGGCGATCTTCACCTTGGGATTGATGGCCTTCCATTTGGCGAAGAGTTTCGCGTAGCGGGGCTTGAAGAACTCCCGGAATAGCTGGGGCGAAATCAGCATGCGGTCCTGCGTCCCGAAGTCGTCACCGATCCAGATGATGTCCACGCCGAGCTCGACCAGCTTGGAGCCGGCGACGTCGATCCACCGCGCCAGGTCGTCGAGCAGGGCGTTCATGAAGTCGGGTTCGCCCACCAGGTCCATGAGGAGGCGCTGCATGCCGAGCAGATACCACGCGAGTTCGAACAGGGTGCAGGCGGCGCCGCCCATGATGCCGTACTCGTGGCCGTACTGGGCGATCAGCTGGCGCACACCGTTGTAGCGATCGACCCGGGAGAAGTCGGGCAGGGTGAGCTCGCGCAGATCCTTGATGTCGGCCAGCGGGTGCCGGACGATCTCAGTGTAGGCGCCGCCGCTCGAGTTCTTGAACCACTTCCACCCGATGCCCCACTCATCCGTGTACTCGGCATTGTTGTTTGAGTAGTAGCTGGTACACGGCCCGATCCACGAGATGAGGAAGTCGTGGTCCATCAGGATCGGCAGCGGGCCGCCGGCCGCCTGGTAGGTTTCGGTTTGGTCGGAATTCACGCCCAGGTGCCGCAGCAGCATCCGTTCGGCCTCGGGCGTGTACCAGGCGCAGAGGGGAACCCGGTCGGGCTCCTCGTGATTTATGGCCGCCAGCAATCGTTGTTTGTGGGTCATGGGGTCGTCGGCGTTCGCCGGAAATCGGCAATGCGCCTGAAGAGGTAATAATTGGCATCGTGCCCGGCGAGGGCGCCGCCCTCGCCGTCGGCAAAAGCAGTACGGATGGTGACGAGCAGGTCGTCGCCCTCGATGAGGAAGAAGGGATACTGGAAACCGAACCGGGTGTGATAATAGCCGCCGCCGAACGGCCCGTCAAAGGCGGCGTCGCGCACGGCGGGATCCTCCGCGTGCAGGCGGTCGTCGGCCATGAGGGTGCTTTCAACGGACCAACTCGCCAGATCCGGCGAGGAAACGAGGACCAGCACACCCCGGAAGCGTTCGGCATTGTAACGCGGATTCCGGAAGGCGGGCGGAATGTAGGAACAGATGGACCAATAACGGTCGGAGACCGGATCGAAGCGGACGATGAAACGCACGCAGCCGCCGGGAAAGTCGACAAAGCCGGAGCCCGATGGATCCTTGGGATCGAAATCGCTGCCGGAAAACGAGATCACGGGGGCGTTGCCGGGGTTGCCCGGGTGAACCCGCACAATGGCCGCCTTCATGCCGATGCCGGCGCCATTCGGGTAGCGGTTGTCCACGCGAAGCATGATCACCAGCCCGCCTTCACGGGTCGGCACCGGACAGCCCTCGAGCCAGCCTTGGAAGGTCCCGCCCAGCCACTCGGTGTGGCGGGTGAGGCCGTTGGACGCGAGCCACGAGGTCGGGGAAAGCAGGTCGGCCGTGGAATCGGCCGCGAGCACCGTGATGCGCGTGTCGCCGAAGGTCGGGCTGAGCGGATGTTCGACCGCCGTCCAGAAGCGGTCGGCGTAGGGCACGGTCAACGGTCCGCTCGCGTGGGTGCGGCCGTCAGTCGAAACCATGAGCCGCCCCTGCGCAGCCTGCACCCGAGTCCAGGTGGCGCCGTAATCGAGGGAACGGCGGATGACCAGGTCCCCACCCGCGGAGGCGGCGCCGATGCTGTAAACGGACTCGCCGTCGCGGAAAAATGAATTCCAGAAGAGGCCGGTTTCATCGGACCCGGGCGCGGTCAGACGGCGGATTTCACCGAGCGGGACCCAGGAGCGGCCCTCGTCGCGGGAGCGGTAGAGAAAAGTCCGGCCGACCCGGTCCTCATGGGCGCCCGGTCCATATTGGTCGTGCGAGACCAGCAGCGACCCGTCGGCACAGCGAAGCAGGGACGGCGACCCGAGAAAGATCCCCGAGGACGGCGCACTGTAGGCGACGACGGTCCCGGGCGGGGTGGGAGGGGAAAACGCCGAATGCTGAAGTCGGTCGGCCGCACCAAGGGTGGGCTCAACACCAAGCCGGCGGCGGTCGTGGACCGGCACGGCCGGGCCGTGGCCGTCTGGCTGGCCCCAGGACCGCATCCCGACCTGCACGCGGTGGAGCCTCTGCGGCCCACCGTGCGGCAGCAGCGGCTGGTGGCCGACAAGGGCTTTGACGCCGACTCGTTCCGGGCCCGTCTGCGCCACCAACACACCCAG
>CAJBES010000230.1 GCA_903952145.1 uncultured Opitutaceae bacterium
CCGTCTCGATCTCCGTGGCCAATTTCTCCCCCAGTTCCGGTAGTTTTCTTGCCATCCCGCAACGCCGCAGAAATTCAGTCGCGATGTAAAGTCTATTTATCTATAGACTTTGGTATAATACCACCCGGACTGGAGATTCGGAATGCAAAAACCGCACTGAAATCAGAAACATCGTATTGCGTGGTGGTGAAAAATGAGCCACGCCGGTCAGAATGGCTTGAAGCCAGCGAAATCGAACTGCCAGTCGCCACCGCATCGTTCAGCTGCAAACCGGTCCGGTCCGAAAAATTTGGGAAGGTGATGAGCGTTTGGGCCGTCAGTGCTGGCAACGTGACGGCAAGGAGCAGGAAAGATGTTATGGCGCGTAATAACATCATTGATGCACCATAGGCTGCAATCGCTTTGCAGCAATGCGAGCCAATTCAGCCTACATAGGGGTAACTACTCAGCAGGGAGATCCAATCCTATGCCAAATCCCCGAGTTGTGGCCGCAGCACGATTTCCTCGACCACGGTGCGCCGACTCAGCCGGTAGATGTCGAGGAACGCCCGCGCCACATCCTCCGCAGGCATCATGCGTGCCGCAGGCACCCCGCTGCCTTCCCACGAAGGCGTGAATGTCGCCCCCGGGCACACCAAGGTCACCCGCACGCCCTTGGTTTTCAATTCCTCGCGCATCACCTTCGTCAAGCCGGTCACGCCGAACTTCGCCGCGCAATACGCCGCCCCGCCCGGATACGCCTGCAGTCCGGCGATCGAGCCCATGTTGAAAACATCTCCACGCCGGCGCCGCACCATCGCCGGCACGAAGGCCTGCGAAACCAGCAGCACACTGCGCAGGTTGGCCGCCAGCAGGGCGTCGAACTGGGTGACACTCGTCTCCAAAAACGCGGCCGGCCGGAATACCCCGGCATTGTTGATGAGCACATCCACCGTGCCAAAGCGCCGGCCGACCGCCCGCGCCATCGCCGCGACCGCGGCCGCGTTGGTCACGTCGCAGGGGAAAACCTCCGCCGTCGCTCCGAATTTCGTGCACGTGCGCCCCACCGCGCCGAGCTTTTTGACCTTGCGGGCCACGAGGGCCAGGCGCACGCCGCGGACTTCCCGGGCAAAGGCCTGCGCGATGGCCGCACCAATGCCCTGGGACGCGCCGGTGATCAGGACAACGGGATTGTTTTTCCCCGCGGATTGCGCGGATGATCGCGGATTAGATTTTGATTTCACGGACAACGCGCTTCCATTCGAGTTTGACGTGCTTGAAATTGAGCAGAAGCGCAAGCTGCAGTTTGGTGATGGCCAGGTAGCCGATCATCTGGCGCAGATGTGTCTCGCCAAATGTATCCACCACCTTGGGGTCCGCGATGACAAGCTCATCCACAATCAAATCCGGCACCAAATTCCCGATCAGTTCGCCTGCATAGTGGACCGAATACGACTTCTGCTGATCGACCGCGTGCCCGCGTTTTCTGAGTTCGATAACAAGCGCACGCTCGTAGAGTTTTTCATCCAGGCCCGGTCCCAATTCGTTGAGCACTGTCATCGCCGCCCCAATAATCTCTCCACTCAACTTTTCGTGTATCTTCAGATGATATCCGCGTCGATCCGCGCCATCCGCGGATAGGATTGCCATCGCCTCAGCACAACAGCGACCCGAAGTCCATGAAGTCGGCCGTAAACCCGCCCTTCACGCCCTTGCTGATCACGCTCACCGCATCGTGCGAGTGCAGCGACTCAAGGTGCGAGCAGGCGATGCGGAAATCCTTGATGCGCCGGTCGCGGTCGAACTCCCGGTAAAGCAGTCGCGCCGCGTCCTCGACGAACTTCAGGTTGGCACCGTTAAGCTCGGCAAAGGCCTGCTCGTCCTCGCGCTTCACCATGACCTGCGTCTCGGTCTGCAGCGCGCGCAGGCAGTGGGCCTGCACGTCCTCGATCCAGATCTTCTTCCCGTCGGCCTCCTCCAGCGTGATGCGCGCATTGCTGCGCTGTGAATGCGGGACGCCGTAGACTCCGCGGCGGTCGCGGGCATGCTCGTTGAGTTCCGCCGAACAGGGGCAGGCCGAGGAGTAGACAAAATCGAAATGGATGAAGCGCCGGTAGTGCCCCTCGTGCGTCATCACGCCCTCGAAGGCGACCTTGTAGAACTGGTAGCCGTCCAGCCCGCTGCGCAGACTGCGCTGTACCATCGGGTAGGAGAAACTGATCTTCAGCCGCGCGTCCTTGCTCTGCACCTTGCGCAGGTAGGCCTTGAGGATTTTGCCCATCCATTCGCCCGTGAAGACCTCGTCCTTGTGGTCGTAGAACGAGCGCACGATGCGGCTCATGTTGATGCCCTTGAGTTCGGCCTCGAGCGACACTGTGCCGGTGATGCTGGACTCGAGGGTGAGTTGCCTGCCCTGCTTCGTGCGGAACTTGAGCGGCAGCTTGAAGTTCGAGACCCCCACCTGCTGGATCGGCACATTGACCCCTTGGACGGTGTCGTGCGCCGCCTCCATCATGTCGGGGAGCGAGGCCCGGTAGGCCTTCGTGACGCGAAATTTCGCATCATAGGCGCGTGGTTTCTTCGGGGCGGCCCCATCCACCGAATGGTGGAGATACATCTGCTTTTTCTTCATGGCGTGATTATTGGCGGTGCGGGCGGTGACCGGATCCCGCCTGGGCGGTGTCAGCCGGCCTCGGGCCCAAAGTATTCGGCGTAGTTGCGCGGGGTTTCGTAGAGCCGCACGCAGTGCAGCCGGCCGGCCTTGAGGCGCGGTGCGATCTCGTTCCAGAAGGCGATGACAAGGTTTTCCGTCGAGGTAATGAGGTTGCGGAGAAAATCGACCTCCTCATTGAGGTTCCGGTGGTCGCAGCGGGCCACGATCACCTCGTGCAGGATGCGTTTCAACTCGCCCAGGTCGATCAGGTAGCCGGTCACCGGGTCGGGCGGCCCCTTGACCGTGACCTCGAGCACGTAGTTGTGCCCATGCCAGTGCGGGTTGGTGCAGAGGCCGTATTGCCGCCGGTTCCACGCCAGGCTCTTCGTCGGGTTGTAAAGCCGGTGCGCCGCGTTGAAATGCACCTGCCGCGTGATGCACACCGTGCCGGTGAGTACGCGGGGAGGCCGCATGGCGGTTTGGCGACGGACGGGTTGGGCGGGCATGCGAAGGATGAAGCGAAGTCATCTGCGCCGCGGCGTCAACTCACAGACCCGATTATTTCCGCCGGCCGCCCCGTCGGAAACGAATTGAATCGCACCGCGGCTTGTTCTGACTGGATTTACGTTTCCCCATGAACATCCGCAAGGCCCTGATCACCGCGGCCAATCCCCGCCAGCGCCAACTGCCCCTGCAAATGCTGATCGGCCCGCAGGGCGAGGCCAAGTCCGCCCTCCGGCTCATCTTGGAGGAGGCCGCGGGGGCCGGCATCGAGGAGTTCTGCGTCGTGGTCTGTCCCGGGGACGAGTCGGCTTACGGCGAGGCCTGTGGTCCGCTGCGTTCCCGCGTGCGCTTTGCCGTGCAGCCGGAACCGCGGGGCTACGGCCATGCCGTGCTCTGCGGCCGCGATTTCTGCGGGGGCGGGCCCTTCCTGCATCTCGTCGGGGATCACCTCGCGGTTGCCACCGGCGCAGTCAGTTGCGCCCGTCAGCTGATCGACATTGCCGTGGCGGAAAACACGCCGGTCTCCGCCGTCCAGCCCACCCGCGAGAACTTGCTCACTTCGTTTGGCGCGGTCGGCGGCAAGCTCGTCGGCGGCGATCTCCCACTTTACCAGGTCGAGGCCGTTTTGGAGAAACCGACCCCCACCCTGGCCGAGCAGGAGTTGCTGGTGCCCGGCCTGCGGGCGGGGTTCTTCCTGTGTTTCTTCGGCATGCACGTGCTCGATGCCGACATCTTTGGCCTGCTGGAACAACAACTCGCCGCCGCACCCGCCCGGCCGCTCAGTCTCTCGCCCGCCCTGCAAGCGCTGGCGGCGCAGAAGCGCTACCTGGCTTTTTCCGTCGCCGGGCAGCGCTACGACATCGGCTCACCCTACGGCCTGCTGTTCGCACAGCTTGCCCTCGCCCTCGCCGGCCGGGACCGCGACCCGGTGTTGACGCAGTTGGTCGAGTTGCTCGCGCAACGTCCGCGCTAAACCATGACCGGCCGCATCACTGACATCATCGAAGGAGCTGATCCCGCGCAGCGCGACCTCGCCGTGGACCAGTGGTGTGCGGGCAAGTCCCTGGCCGAACTGCTGGCCGCCGGCACCGAGCTCGACGCCTACCGGAAACGCGAGCCCAACCTCTACCACCGTGTGCGCGCGCTGTTCTTCCTCAGCGCCCTGCACCGCTACCACCTGCCGGCCCAGCCCGATCTGCCCCGGTCCGGCCGCATCCCTCACGTGGGCTTCACTCACCTGCTGGAGCGCCGCTTTGAGGAGGCCATCGCCGTCTTTCAACACGCCGCCTCCGCTTCGGGCCAGAGCGAGACTCTCTCCAGTGCCCTCGCCGCCGCCTATCACGCCCTCGCCTTCCAGACCCTCTCCGACCAGGTCCGCCGCACCGTGCGCTCCACCCGGGGCAACGCCTGGATGTTCCGCCTCGGCCACCCGCTCGACCAGCCGCTGCGCGTCCGGCCGGAGCTGCTTGAACGGCCGGAACCTGCCGCCCCGCTCCCTCTGCTGCAGGAAACCACGCCGGTGCGCATGGACCTCACCCACTGCGGTTGGAGCGACATCTTCTTCCTTGGCATGGATTTTCCCGAGGGCGCCCGCGTGCTCAACGTCTCGATCGACCTGGGCGTGCACGGCCGGGATGCTGCCCCGCTCCCACCGGTCGAGGCGTATTTTCGGGTCATCGACGAACCGGTCATCCGCCTCGCCAGCGTCGACCTGGAAGTCGCGGCCCGCCTCGATACGATCGACGAAGTCTTTGATTTCGGCCGCGACTACCTCGGCCTGCTCAAGGCGGCGGTGATCGCCGCCGGGCTGGTCCCGCCGGGCATCGAGCGTTCCGGGACCAGTTTGGCGGATCTCCTCGGTCGGATCTTTGGTCCCGGACGCGGCTTCGAGCTCGTCAGTAACGTCAACCGCATCCCCAAGGGCTCCCGGCTCGCCGTATCCACCAACCTCCTGGGTGCCCTCATTGCCGTGTGCATGCGCGCCACGGGCCAGATTGCCTCGCTCACGGGCCCGCTGCAGGAGAGCGAACGCCGCATTGTGGCCGCCCGCGCCATTCTCGGCGAATGGCTGGGAGGCTCGGGCGGCGGTTGGCAGGACTCCGGCGGCCTGTGGCCGGGCCTCAAGCTCATCGAGGGTGTCCCCGCCCAGCCCGGTGACGCGGAGTATGGCATCAGTCGCGGCCGCCTGTTGCCCAAGCATACTCTGCTCGGGCCTGATCGCGTGCCGCCCGCGGCCCGCGCCCGGCTGCAGGAATCACTGGTGCTCGTGCACGGCGGCATGGCCCAGAACGTCGGCCCCATCCTCGAGATGGTGACCGAGAAATACCTATTGCGCGGCGCGGCGGAGTGGGACGCCCGGCGCCGGGCCATCGCCACGCTGGACCGCATTCTCGACCTGTTGAGCCGGGGCGACATCCGCGCCCTCGGCCATGCCCTCACGGAAAATTTTACCGGGCCGCTGCAGACCATCATCCCTTGGGTCACCAACCGCTACACTGAGCGCCTGATCGCCGAGGCCCGCCGCGACTTCGGGGATGATTTCTGGGGTTTCTGGATGTTGGGCGGCATGTCGGGCGGCGGCATGGGCTTTATCTTTGCCCCCGAGCGCCGGGCCGCCGCCCAGACCCGGTTGCAGGAAATCATGCTCGCGGCCAAGCGCGACCTTCAGGCCGCCCTGCCTTTCGCAATGGATCCGGTAGTCTACGATTTCGCGGTCAACGAGACCGGTTCAAAGGCCGCGCTGCTCACGGGTGGTTCCGCCCTGCTACCGGTGGGCTATTATCAGCACGCACTCCCGATCCTGCTGCGGCGGGAAGCCCGGGAGCTTTCTGCGTATGAACGCGGTGATCTGCAGCAGTTCACCCGGGCCGCACATTCCCGGCCGGCATTCGTTGCCGCCCTGCCGGCGCTGCTGGACCGTTTGCTGCCGGCCGCCGGCGATGGCGCCGACACCACCCGGCAACTCAACCGGCTGCTCGCGGAGAACGGCTTTGATCGCACACAACACGAGCAGATTCGCGGCGACCTGCGCGCCGGCCGCATCGGCCTCGCGAGCAACCGGCTGCCGACCACCACCCTCATCGAGGACGTCCGGGCGCAGGACCTGACCAGCCTCACCGGCGATCACCCGGACTTCTGCCGTGCCGGGGAGGAAGCTTTGCGCCGCGGCGAAGTGGCCGTTGTCACCTACGCCGCCGGGGTGGGCAGCCGCTGGACTCAGGGAGCGGGGGTGGTCAAGGGCCTGCACCCCTTCGCCCGCTTCGCCGGACGCCACCGCAATTTCATCGAGGTGCATCTCGCCAAGACTCACCGCACCGCCCGCACCGCGGCTGCGGTTATCCCCCACGTTTTCACGACCAGCTATCTTACCCACGGTCCCATTGAAAAGTTCCTGCGTCAACTGGCCGGGGACCGCTGGGAAAGGGAGGTGTGGGTCTCCCCCGGCCGTTCCATCGGCCTGCGGCTCGTGCCCACCGTGCGCGACCTGCACTTTGCCTGGCAGGAAACCGCGCAGCAGCGGCTGGACGAGCAGAAGGAAAAAGTGCGCGAGAGTGTGCGTGCCGCCCTCACTGGCTGGGCTCGCAGTCTGGGCGAAGGGGCTGACTACACTGACAACCTCCCCGGCCAGTGCCTCCATCCCGTCGGCCACTGGTTTGAAGTGGCCAACCTGCTGAAGAATGGCGTGCTGGCGCAGCTGCTCAGCGTGCAGCCGCAACTCCGCACCCTCATGGTGCACAATATCGACACCCTCGGGGCGACGCCCGACCCCGCCATGCTCGGCTGGTTCCGCATGACCGGCGCCACCCTCGGCTGGGAGGTCATGGCCAGGCGCATCGAGGACCACGGCGGCGGTCTGGCCTGTGTGGACGGGCGCGTTCGCATCGTTGAGGGTCTGGCGCTGCCGCAGGAGGAGGACGAGTTCAAGCTGTCCTACTACAACACCAACACCTGCTGGATCGATCTCGACCGCCTGCTCGCCGTCTTCGGCCTGGGGCGCGGCGACCTGGCCGATCCGGAGAAGACCGCTGCCGCGGTGCGCACGGTGGCCGCCCGCATGCCGACTTACGTGACGCTCAAGGAGGTCAAGAAACGCTGGGGTCAGGGCCAGGAGGACGTTTACCCGGTCGCCCAGTTCGAAAAGCTGTGGGGCGACATGACCGGTCTGGCGGAATGCTCGAATGCCTTCGCCCTCGTGCCGCGGGCCCGCGGCCAGCAGCTCAAGGACCAGGCCCAGCTCGACGGCTGGCAGCGTGACGGCTCCGCCGCCGCTGTGGCGGCGCTGTGCGATTGGGAGTAATCCGGCCGGGCACCGGATTTTCCATTGCGCCGCGAATCTTGGCGGGGCATGCAGGGCCCGGCATGTCCATGCGTTTTTGCATCCTCGGCAGCGGCAGTTCCGGCAACGCCGCGTTCCTCCAGACGGAGGGTGCGCGGGTGCTGATTGACGCCGGTTTTTCCACCCGCCGGCTCGGCGCCCTGCTCGCCGCCGTCGGCGAAAGTCTTGAGCGCATCGACGCCATCTTCCTCACCCACGAACACGGCGACCATACCGCCGCGCTCGACGGCCTGAAAAAGCACCCGCACCTCCGCATCTTTGCCAACGCCGCCACCGCCCGGGCCGTGCAGACCGGCCTGAGCCACCGGCCCGACTGGCAGATCTTCGAAACGGGCAACGTGTTCCGCTTCCGCGACCTCGAGGTGCACAGCTTTTCCGTGCCGCATGACGCGCAGGAGCCGGTGGGGTTTCGTTTCACCGCCGGCCGCGAGGGCGACCTCTTCACCTCGCGCCGCAGCCTCGCCTGGGTCACCGACCTCGGCTACGCTCCGCAACATGTCCATGAACACCTGCGCGCGGCCGACATCATCGTCCTGGAATCAAACTATTGCCCTGAACTGCTCCAAGCTGATCCGAGGCGTCCGTGGTCGTTGAAACAACGCATCGGCGGCCGGCACGGCCACCTTTCCAACCAAGGCGCACGCGAACTGATCGAGGCCGTCGGCAACCCGCGTTGGCGGCATGTCTTCCTCGCCCACCTCAGCCGCGACTGCAATTCCATCGCCGCCGTCGAGAGCGCCCTTGCCGGCATCCGCCTGACGCTCACCACGTGCGAATTCGCCGTGGTCGGCCCCGGCGAGGGCACTCCGTTCTACGACTTCACCTGAGCCCCGCTCAGTGCGTATGGCCTTTTTTCAGGCTCCGCCGGTGCGCGATCGAATACATCAGCACAACCCCGAGCAGGCCGAACGGCACCTGGTAATAGAAATAGTAGTCCCAGCCGTAGCGGTCGAGCACCCAGCCGAGACCCTTGATCGCCAGAGCCGCACCGAAATACTGGAACGCATCGATCACGCCTGACGCAAACGCAGCCATCTTGCGCCCGCCGATATCCATGGCCGCCGCGGGCCCGAGCAACGAATGGGTCGAGTTGACCGTGAAGGCGATGAGCACGACCAGCACGAGCACCCAATTGACCGAGCTGACCTGGGCGGCCACGAAAGTGACGACAATCTGCAACCCGTAGATGATCGCGGCGACCGGGGCGCGCCGCGACTGGAAGAACCGGTCGGAAATCCAGCCGGAAAGCAGCGACCCGGCCGACGCGGCAACGGGAATCGCCAGACCCAGCCACTGGAATTTTGCGCCTCGCATGTCCAGGTGATACACCTCCTGAAACAGGCGGGGAAACCACTGGTCGATGCTCTGCCGCACCGCCCCCGTGCAGGCGTAGGAGAACGCGATGATCCAGACCACCCGGTTGGTGACAATCTGCCGGAACACCACGCTGAGCGGCGTGTGCACTTCGGTGTCGGCATGATCGGCCTCGCCAGCGAACACGTTTCGGCAACCGCACTCTTCGGGCGTGTCCTTGACGAAAATAGCGAGCAGCACTGCCACCAGTGAGGCGACCCCGGCGGGAATCCAGAACAGCCAGCGCCAGTGCTGCGGCGGCACCTGCCACATGCCCATGAACACGAAGCCCGCCAGTAGGGCGGGCAGCAGCCAGTTGGCGACTCCGCGGCCGAGGTTGATCATGCACCCGAAGATGCCGGCGAAGGTGCCCCGCTCCTTCTCGCTGAACCACGCGCTGTTGATCTTGATGAAGCCGGGCGCGCCGAAGGCCTGCACGTAGCCGTTGATGCCCCACAGCAGCGCGAACAGCCACAACATCCCCCAGAACGACGCCGCGCCGAACGCCAGGCTCATGGTCACCGTGCCCGCCGCGCCGATGAGCATCGCGCGTTTGCCGCCGATCCGGTCGGTCAGCAGGCCGTTGATGATCTGCCCGCAGCCGTAGGCCACGAACTGCATCGACAGGATCGTGCTGATGTCGCCCTTCGTGAAACCAAACTCGTCGCAGATCGCCTTGTTGGCGTAGGATAAATTATACCGGCAAAGGTAGAAACTCGTATACATGAGCCCGACCAGGCCCCAGTTCAGCCCGCGGCGCGCTCGAAACCCGGGCGGCAGGGATGCGGGGGGGGTGTTGCCGGGCCACGGGGCAGCTGCGGATGGACTCATCGGTCGGGGGGTTGTAATCCATTCGTCACATTCCGCACGGATATTCCGCACGCGTTTTCCACCGCCCGTCGGAACCGGAGGCCCGGGGTCGCCGTCGGTCGCTGCGATCCCACCTGCCGCGTGGGTCAGCTCGCCGCGGGCCGGACCTCTTTCTGTTCCACGTCAGCGATGTATTTGCGGGTCGCCGCCGGCAGTTCGTTCCAGATTTTCCACGCGATGAACGCACCCAGCAGGGCGAACGGCATCAGGAAAATCGGCCACCACCGCCAGCTATACGCCGTGAGGTAGCCGACGCAGACCGACTGCACCCCGCTGCCGATGTAAACGCAGCCGTCGACGATGCCCGAACAGGTCGCGGTGGCCTTGCGCCCGCCGAAATCCGCCGCCGCCGTGCCCGACATCAGCGAGTGCACGCCCGTCACCGCCGCCACGATGAACAGCGCGGCGATGCCCATCACGAGCGGATACGCAAAGATGCTCATGGCCATCACCGCCGCCATGATGAGCATGAAGCACGAGAAGATCGCCGCCGGCGGCCCGCGCCGTGACTGGAAATACTTGTCCGAGATCAGGCCGCCGGCGAAGCCGCCGACAATGCCGAAGATGCACAGCAGCAGGCCCCAGTTTTCCAGGATGCCCTCGGCCCCCGGCTGCTTCACCTGGTGGGCAAACACGGTATACCACTGCATGATGCCGTTGCGCAGCACGCCGGATGTCAGCTCGACGCCGGCCACCATCAGCATGATCGGATTGCCGAATACTTTCTTCAGCAGGTCCATCGTCGAGTAGACCTCGTGCATGTGGCCGGAGGAGGCGTCGTGGGTGTCGAGGTGCGGGAACCCGGCGTCCTCCGGCGTCTCGCGGATCAGCCACGCGTCGAGCACCAACCACACGAGCAGGATCGCCGCCGGCACGAAGAACACTGCCCACGTCGCGTTCACCGGCACGCCCTCGGGCACGAAGAGGGTGCGCAGCAGCGTTTGCATCCAGTTCACGGGACCGGTCGCCACCGCGGTCGTCATGTCCAGAATCGCGCGGCCCCAGTCGAAGGCGAAGTAGACCCCGAAGGAAATCAGCGTCCCGAAGATCGCCCCGAACACCCCGCGCTCCCGCACATGGAACCAGTTCGCCTTCACCTTGATGATCGAGACCGCGCCGTAGCTCTGGAAATACATGTTGAGCGCGTAGAGCACGGAAAACAGGCCCGTGAGCTTCATCTCGGTGCGCCCGGTCACGGTCATCCACGTCAGCACGCCCATCGCGATGTTGGCCAGCGACGCGCCCCCCGCCGCGATGATGATGCCCTTCTTGCCGCCAATCTTGTCCACCAGCGGACCGTTCACCAGAAACGACAACCCGTAGGTGATCGTGCCGGCGGCGAAGATCAGGCCGAAGTCTTCGTTCGACATCAGGTCGCCGAAGCCGTTCTTCGCCACCGTGAGATTGTAGCGCCCCATGTAAAGGAACGCATACGTCATCCCCAGCGGAAACCAGTTGATGAAGCGCCGGCTCAGAAACCACGGCCCGTGCTTAAGCGGGTTGTTGTAGAAATAGATGCCAATGACCACGAAGAGGCAGGCGGCGACGATGCTGAGTGACATGGATGAAAGTGGGTGAAGGGGAGCAACCAGACGGCCCGGGAGCAAGTCCCGGGCCGGAGCCACTCTCAGCCGGAACCATCCCGCGCTGCACGAAAAATCTGCACCAGCCATGTGACAATTTTGGGGCGGTGTCCCGGCGCTTGCCCCCGGGGCGCGTTTCCTGCAGCAAGTTCGCCCCGATGAACATCGCTCCCCTCCCCCGATCCCGCGGCACCCCGGGTGACTACACTACCATTCAACCCATTTCCTGAATTCCATGCCCGCCACCTTTCGCCGCACCAAGATCATCTTCACCCTCGGCCCCGCCACCGAAAGCGAGGCGATGCTGGAAAAACTCATCGGCGCGGGCGCCGACATCGTGCGCCTCAACATGGCCCAAGCGACGCATGAGTGGACGCGCACCGTCATCCGCCGCATCCGGGCCGTCAGCATCCGCCTCGGCCGCGAGGTTGCCATCATGATGGACATCAAGGGCCCGGAGATCCGCACCGGCGACCTGGCCGTGCCCATCGAGCTCAAACCCGGTGAAATCTTCGACTTTACCGTCAAACCCGGCACCGCGCGCGAGAACGCCGAGGAGATCCGCTCCGTGGACGTCAACTACCGGGACCTCGTCAACGATATCAGGGTCGGTGACACCGTCCTCGTGGACAACGGCCTCATCCGGCTGGAGGTTCTCGCGAAAAATGACGCCCGTATCCGCTGCCGCGTGCTCATCCCCGGCCAGCTCGCCTCGCGCCGCCATATCAACCTGCCCGGCGTCAAGGTGAACCTCCCCTCCTTCACCGCCAAGGACCGCGCCGACTCGCTCGTGGGCCTCGAGGCAGGCGTGGATTTTCTGGCCCTGTCCTTCGTGCGCGAGGCCGCCGATATCACCCACCTGCGCGACTTTCTCGCCGAACATAAATCCAAGGTCGGCATCATTGCCAAGATCGAGGACCAGTCCGCCATCATCAACCTCGACGAGATTGTCCGCGCCTGTGACGGCCTCATGGTCGCGCGCGGCGACCTTGGCATCGAGTGCCCCTTTGAGGAACTGCCCGTCATCCAGCGCCGCGCCGTCCGCACCTGTCTCACCCAGGGCAAGCCCGTCATTGTCGCCACCCACATGCTGGAGTCCATGATCAGCCAGCCCGTGCCCACCCGCGCCGAAATCACGGACGTGGCCAATGCCGTCTTTGAACTGGCCGACTGCGTGATGCTCTCCGGCGAGACCACCATCGGCAAATACCCGCTCGAGTGCGTCCAGATCCTCGACAAGATCGCCTGCCGGATCGAAGCCGAGGACGATTCCGCTGCACCCCAGTTAGTCGAGGTGAACACTGAACGCATGCGGGTGCTGCGCTCCGCCGTGGTCCTGGCCAACAGCCTGCCCGGCTCCAAGCTGCTTACCTTCACCCGCTATGGCACCATGGTCCAGGGCTTGGCCGCCCTGCGGCCCGTCAGCGCCCCCATCCTCGCCTTCACCCCGCTCCCCGATCTGCACCGGCGGATGCGCCTGCTCCGGGCCGTCGAACCCTACCTCATGCCCTTCGCCTCGGAGCCCGACATCACCATCGAGAACGCCATCATTCACCTGCGTCGACTCGGCCGCGTCGTTCCCGGCGACAAGCTCATCGTCGCCACCGACATCCTCTCGCAGGACCGCCTGGTGGAAAGCGTGCAGCTGCGCACCGTGTCGTAAGGGCGGGGACGAACCTTCCCCGGACTCTGCCCGGACCGCTCTGGGCGGCCACAACCCATGAGGGACCGGACTTGAAATGCATCGGATCAGGGTGACTATGGCAGCGATGCAAACGGCGCTCCCTGCCTTGCGTGCCACCTCTTTTTTCCGCACCATCTGCCACGGCCCGACCGCGGACACGCGGATGCCGTCCCCGCGTGAACCCACCCGCCGCAGCCGATGAGCCTGATCATAGATTTCACCCGGATCGGTGAGCTGGCCCGGCGCACGCCCCAGCATGAGCGTTTCCAGCATCGGGCTCTGGCCGCCGCCGACTGGATGCTGGCCTACCCCATCCCGCCCGCCCCAGATGCCGGTCCGGCGCAGATGCTGAAGGCAATCCTGCCCCGGCCCGGCCTCACGCCCTTCAGCCCGGAGTATCTCGTCGCGCATGAAGCCTACGAGATTGCGACCTTCGCCTACCTGCGCGTCGCCACCCAGTTGCCCTTTGCCTTTCACGCCACCGGACAGGAAGAGTTTGCCCGGCGGGCGGTGGCCTGGGTGGAGCATTTCGTGCAGGCCATGCCGCACTGGGGACCGAAGGCGAGTGGCACCGACACCTTTGTGCCGCGGGCCATGTGCGCCACCGCCCTCGCCTGCGACTGGCTGGGCGATACGCTCCCGCTCCCGCTCCGGCAGCAGGCCAGGGCAAGGGTTGAACACGCGTTCGATCAATGCGTCGGCGAGTGGGAGCCCGGCATCGCGCGGCCACAGCCGGAGCATGTCAACAATCACTGGTGGTACAACCTCAGCCTGGCCGGCCTGGCCGGGCTATGGCTGGGCCGGCGCGAATTTGCCCTGCGCCTGGGCGATCATTTCCAGCAGCTCATCCCGCTCTCCATCGGCCCGGACGGCGATTACATCGACAAGCCCGGCTATCTGATGTGGGCCTATCGCTGGGCTTTTCCGTTCTGGCTGGCGTTGGAGCAGGCCGGCGGGCCGCGTCTGCTGGATCATCCGCGCGTCGGCGCGTCCGCCCGCTGGTTGGTGGCCATGCAGGCGCCCGGCGACCTCGGTTGGGTGGATTGGCCGCGCGGGTTCAACTATCCGTGGCTGTACCTGCTGCTGGCCGCGCGCCATCGGCTGCCCGCCGTGCAGTGGATGGGTCTGGCGCTGCGCGAGCGCATGCCGGTCCGGCACGACCATGCCTGGACTGAGGTGATGTGCGCCGGGGCGGAGATGAACGGCTTCGTTTACGACGAATCGGTGCCGGCCATTCATCCCCGCGAGGACGGTCTCCTCAGCACCCGCCACTACCTCACCACCGGTTGGGCCGTCCTGCGCGACCATTGGGGTGAAGACGACGTCTGCGCCTGGCTCTACGCCGGTCCGGCCTCCGGCAAAAACTATCACGATCAGGGTCAGGTCACGCTTCTGGCCCACGGGCAGCGGCTGCTCGGCCTGCCGCTGCTCCCCTTCGACAACTATCTGTCCGCCCATACGGCCGCACCTTTCACCATGTCCAACCGATCCGGCTATGTGGCGGAAGTGGAAGGCGTGGGGCAGGCCAGCGGCCATTATCCCCATGAATCGCCGCTGGCGGCGGCAATTGGCGCGGCGCCCCGGACGCCGCTCGCGCGCATCACTTCGTTTCAGACCGAGGGCGGGGTGCACCGGGCCGGCGCCGACCTGAGCGCGGCTTACCAGGATTTCTCCTGCGAAGGATTGTGGGGCCATCCGGTACAGGCGCCGCCGGAATGGACCAGCCTGATCAAGAACCGGCTGGCACGCTTCGAGCGGCGGCTCGCCTTGGTTGACGGGGCCTGGCTGGTGATCGTCGACCTGCTGCAGTCGCACCCGGGCCGGCCGGTGCGCGTTTCGCTGCGCCACACCACGGTTGATGTGCGGGTCAGCCTGGCACCTTCACACGTCGATCTGGCCGGGGATCAGGCCAAGGCGCGCCTCTGGTGGTGGAACGACCAACCCGCCGCGCTGACGGTCGCACCGTGGCATCACTCGGAGCTCGGACGGATGCTACGGCTGGATGTGACCGCCCCGGTGGAGCAGCTGACGGTGGTCTGGGCGCTGCAGATTGTGCGGCGGGACGCCGGTTTTTCCCCGGCTCCCGCCATGGCAGGCAGGCTGCCCGAAGCGCTGCAGCTCGGCCCGCGCCGCCTGCCGCTCGCCTTGGCTGCAGGGGCGTGAGCCCTGCGGCCGGCGTGGCCTGACGCCCGCCACCGGAGAATGCTTGCGGCACTTGCCATGCACGCCCACCTGCCTATGGGTTCCACCGTCACATGAATCGCCTTGTCTGGCTTCTCCTCTCCGTTTGCTGCCTTGCCTTGGTGCAGGTGCAGCCGGTGGCGCGGCTTGCACCCATGGCCGAATCCTGTGGCTGTTGTGATTGTGACGGCGCTTGCGGCATGCCCGATTGCGCTCCGCCAACTCCGGCCCGGGCTCCGGTCTATGCGCAGGGGTCAACCCGCGCCACCGAGTGCCTGTGCCTTCGCCGGGTGGTCCGGCCCATGCCGGCGTTTGGGGAATCCCATGCAGCTTCCATTCGGCTGATGATTCCCCGGACAGCTTTAGCGACATCGGTCCGGCTGCCGCCCACTGCAAGTGCACCCCTTTTCCGGTTGCACTGCAGTTATCTGATCTGAGCGCAGGGGGTTAGTGTGTCCCGAGCCGGCGCTTTGCGCTGCCTCTGTTTCCGCCGTGAATCCGGCGTGATGCTCCTGTGAACCCTCCCCTGCCCTCATCATGAAAACTGTTCTCCTCCTTTCCCTGCTCATGCTTCTCGCCGCCGGTGGCTATTACGCCGGCCACCGGCACCAAGCTCATCCCGCCGGCACCGGCGACTCCGTGGCCGCCGCGGTTTTCCAGTGCCCGATGCACCCCTGGATCAAAGCCGACCGGGCGGATGCGAAATGCACCATCTGCGGCATGGCCCTTGTTGCCGTCACGGGCGGCGCCAGCGCCGCTGCGCCGAGCGTCGATCCCAATCTCGTCACCCTCACCGCGACGCAAGCCGCGGTGACCGGGGTGCAGACCGCCGTGGTCCGGCGCGGCCCGCTCGTCCGGACCCTGCGCGTCAACGGCATCATTGAGGACGACGACACCCGCCATCGCATCCTCGCGGCGCGGGTGCCGGGCCGCATTGAAAAACTTCAG
>CAJBES010000231.1 GCA_903952145.1 uncultured Opitutaceae bacterium
ATGTTCTCCGCTGCAAAAAACGGCTCTCCTTTCCACCCTCGCGTCCCAGGTCGGAAATCCGCACTCAATCGCGACTGGTTTTATCGGTATTTGTCGTTAAATCAAACTCGAGTTCCGAAATCCACCGCCAGCGGCGCTTTCAAAGCCGTGTAGCCGCGGACGTTGGTCCGCGCCATCTGCCCCCGAAGGAGATCAGCGCCGACACACGTCGGCGGCTACGACGTTCATGGCCGTGACGCCCGGCCCGCGACCGCGGGATTCTCCTTACGTTGGCCCCTACAGTTTTGAAAGCGGCTCAGGTTCCAGAGTTGGGTTCCGCTGTGTTGAGTGTAATGAGAGTCTGCCGGCCAGTGACCACCCGTGCCGCCCAGCCCCAGCGGGCATGTGCGTCAAGTTAACGGGACGCGGTCTTTCAAAATGGATTTTTTGGGCTTCACCCGTCGCAGGAGGAATGCGTTTCGATCCTCGACGAGCCATTCCAACGCCTCGCCCTTCTCCATCTGTGCTGCCTCGGCCAATGCCGCCGGGAAATTGACGTAGTAGGACTTCGTCGTTCCTCGCTCGACCCGCTGGATTTTGATTTGATGGCCCATCGTTTTCGCCGTTCAATGTAATAGTATTTATACTATTGTCAAGGCATGACCGCAATGGCTCAATCAGCGCAGGGTTCCCCCGCCCTCCCGAGGTTTCTCACCCTCGGGCAGACGATCTTCGCCGAGGATTACCTCCTGGAGCTGGCGAAAACTTCCGGCTTCCTCAAGCGCACGCCCCGTAAGATCGCCGCTGGCGCGCTGTTGGCCTCCCTCTGCGCGGAATGCCTCCATGGCTCGCCCAGCTATAACGATCTGGCCGCGAGCCTGGAAGCCAGCCGCCCGGACCGCGGCCCCTCGCGCCAAGCCGTCGCGCTGCGCCTCGGCGAGTCCTTCGAGACCTTCATCGAGCACCTGCTCGGGGACGTCATCGCCCACAGGCTGGCCGGAAACGATGTCCCTTCCGAGGCCCTCGCCGAGCGCTTCTGCGGTTACCGCAGAGTGCTCGTCCAGGACAGCACGGTCATCCAGCTCCCGGGCCACCTTTATGCGGACTTTTCCGGCGTGTCCAACGGCCAGTCGAGCGTCTGCAACGCGAGGATCCAAGCCCCCTACGATCTCATTCCCTCACGTCTCGTCAGCTTCTCGATTGACGCCTACTCGAAGAATGACTTGGCCGCCGCGCCGGAGCTTCCCATTCAGGAGGGTGATCTCGTGCTGCGCGACCGCGGCTATCTGACGCCCGACGAAGTGCGTCGGCAGCGCGCCGCTGGGGCCGACTGCATTTACCGGCACAAGACCGGGACGACTTATCTCGCCCCTGAGACCCGCGAACCCATCGATCTGCCCGCCCTGCTCCGGAGCCGACCGCGGCTCGACCTGCAGGTTCTGCTCAACAACCCCGCCCATACGCCCGTGCGGCTACTGGCGGCACCCGTCGATGAGGAGACGGCCAACCTCAGACGCCTGAAGGCGAAAAGAGAAACCAGGGGACACAACCCCTCCAAGGCGGTCTTGGAGCTGATGGACTGGACGAGCTTCATCACGACCATCCCGGCCGCGCTCGCCGACTTCGCGCGGATCTTGGCCATCTACGGCCTGCGATGGCGCATCGAAGTCATCTTCAAGGCGTGGAAGAGTCACATGAAGTTCCAGCTCCTGCACCGCGTCTCCAAGCGCCAGATGACGATCCTGCTCAAGGCGCGGCTGCTGCTGATAACCTGCGCCACCAACCTCCTGCACGGCCCGCTGGCGGCGGTGCTCCGACACCGATACGAACGCCGGCTCAGCCTGCTCAAATTCATGCGCTATCTCTCCGGCGGCCAGGTGAACTTCCTGCGGGCACTCCGCTCCCTCTTGATCGGAGACGCGCAAGCGCACACCTTCCACAAGGCGCTGGTGCGCTATTGCTGCTACGACAAGCGAAAACGCCAGAACTACTGCGATGTTTGGGAGGCTTTAGCCTAACTTGACGCACATGCCCGCTGGGGCTTCCAAGCGAACGTTTACCCGGGCCAGAAGAGGGCGAGACGGAGGGGCCGGAAACAAATCAGGGACGGCGCGAGCCGTCCCTGATCAGAAATGAATTGATGGGCGGAGGCCGGGCTATTCCTTCCTGCCGAGCATCCACTCGATGCTGATGGTGACATCGTCGCCGGTGGTGATGTGGCCGAGGACGAGGTTCACGTCCACCGGCTTGATGCCGAAGCTGGTCATCTTGAGCGGAGTCTTGCCGGCGACTTTCAACTTGGCGCCGCCTTCGAGCTTCTCGATGGTCACCGGCATGGTGTTGGTGATGGTGGTGCCGTGGATGGTAAGGGCACCGACGGCGTCGAACTCATACTTGCTGTCCTTGGGGGCACCCTTGGATTTCAATTCAATCAGCTTGTATTCGATGCCGGGGAACTTGGCCATCTCCATGGTTTCCTGCATGACCTCGTCCATTTTCTTCTGGTAGGACTTGAGGGTGCGAATGGGGATCTTGGCCAGGGCGGTCGGCTTGACAGTCCCAGCGTCCGGGAATTTGGGGTCCACTTCCATGCTGCCGCCCACGATGCTGCC
>CAJBES010000232.1 GCA_903952145.1 uncultured Opitutaceae bacterium
AGAGTGCGATCCACGCATTGTAGTTAAAAATGTAGGGCGGGGTCTCCGAACCTCGCCTGGGAGCGCGACCAGCCTGCCCTCCGTAGGCCCGGCGAAGGAGGAATCCCCGCCCTACACCTTGACCGCCGCCGGCCGCAAATTGCCGCGCGTCAGCGAGGCAAAGACCCCCACCACGCACAGTGCGGCCGAGATAGCGAAGGCCAGGTGCATCGCCGCGAGAAATTGACCGTGCACCGCCGGCGTGATCGGTGCCCGCCCCACGAATGCCGCCAGCACGGCCGCGGCAATGCCCATGCTCATGGTCTGGCCCAGCAGGCGCATGGTGCCGAGCGTCGCCGACGCGACGCCCTGATCCTTCCTTTCCACCGCACCCATGACCGCGTTGGTGTTCGGCGATGAAAAAAGTCCGAACCCCGCCCCGAGCAGAATCAACGTGCCAATGATGAAGGCCATCGGCGTGTCCGCGTCCAAGAATCCGAAACCCACCAAGCCCGCCACCGTCAAACCCATGCCTGCCGAGGCCACGATGCGCGGTTCAACCCGGTCGGACCACCAGCCTGCAAATGGACTCATCACTGTCATCATGACCGATTGCGTGAGCAGGATTAGGCCAGCCCGGCCGGGATCGAGTCCGCGGACATATTGCAGGTATAGACTGAGCAGAAAGGTCACCGCGAAGGTCGCGCTGTAGTTGATCAGGGCGGCGAGATTGGATCGGGCGAACACCGCATTGCGCGCCAGCAGGGTCACGTCCAGCACGGGATGCGCCACGCGCCGCTCCCATGCCACCAACAGCGCAAACGTCCCCACGCCGGTCGCCACGAGTATCAGCCCCATGATGCCGGGTAAGGCCGATAACCCCAGCATCACCGCCACCAAGGCCAGCCCGTACAGCGCGCTGCCGACACCATCGAAACGTCCACCAGATCCCCCAGTCCACTCCCCCTTCAGACCCCGCCACGCCACCAGCAACGTAGCCAGTCCGAACGGCACGCAGGCCAAGAATACACTCCGCCAGCCCCAGTGCTGGGTCAGAAACCCGCCGGCCACCGGTCCGATTGAAAGTCCGAGATAGACTGCCGCCGTATTGAGCCCGATCACCCGGCCGCGTTCCTCCGGTGGATATACCGAGGTCAGGATCGCCAGTCCGGTGCTGAAAATCATCGCCGCCCCCACGCCCTGCAGCACGCGGCACCCGATCAGCACTGCCGCACTGCCGGCCAGCGCGCAGCCCACGGCGGCTAACACGAATACCGTCATGCCGGCGAGGAACACCCGTCGGCGCCCGACCATGTCCGCCAGCCGCCCGAACGGGATCAGGCACACCGCCGAAGTCACCAAAAAGGCCGTGGCCACCCAGCTCAGTTGCACCGGATCCATGTGCAGCGACGTGCCGATCGCGGGCAGCGCAACATTGACCGATGAGCCCAAAAACGGCGTCAGCAATGAGGCCATCGTCGCGACAATGAGTGCCGACCGTCGGAGTGAAGGGTCTGATTTAGCAGGAATCATGCAGTTGAACTACAGATGAACACGAATACACACAGATGAAAAGTCAGTGCACGCAACCTGCGTTGACGATTGCCCTAGGTTGGCCCGGACTGGTGGCGTGTCCATCCCGGCCTCCATACCTTCGTCGCAACACTTCCGCGGCGAGATGCTCATGCTGGTGTCGGCGCTGTGCTTCACCGCAAATGCCCTTCTGATCCGCGCCCTGGGTGCCGTGCAGGCGGTGGATGTCTGGCTGCTGGCCTCGGTGCGCTTTATCGTCGGCCTGGCGCTGATCATGGCAATCTACCGGGTTGGCTCCGACGCCTTCCAGCCGCGGAATGTCTACCGCAACCGACGGCTCATCTCCCGCGGCGTGATCGGTTCACTCGGCGTCTACGGCTATTACTTGACCGTCGTGCAGCTTGGCGCCGGCCGGGCGACTTTCATCAACAACACCTATGTGGTGCTGGGAGCCTTGCTGGCCGTGGTCATGCTCCACGAACGTTTCCGGCTGCTGCTCGCCGCAGGCGGGTTGCTGGCCCTCGCGGGACTGGCCCTGATCACCAATGTCTTCGCCGCCGGTGCCCACGTCAGCCCCTACGATCTGCTGGCCATCGCCGTCGCCTTCGGCTCGGCCTACATCGTGGTCACCATCCGGCAGCTTCACGCCGAGGGCGAACACACCTCCACCATCTTCGCCGCGCAATGCGTGTACGGCCTGCTTCTCTGCATCGTTCCCGCCCTGCTGAGCTGGGCGCCCCACCCGCCGCTGGCCTGGGCGCTCATGCTGATCGCCGCCCTCAGCGCCGGCATTGGTCAGATCACCATGACCCGCGCCTTCCGTGACCTGCCCGTCGGCGAAGGCTCGCTCATGCAAATCCTGGTGCCGCTCGGCATCGCCGTGGGCGGCGTGGTTTTCTTCAACGAACAGTTTGCCGCCTACGAAATGGTCGGCGCGGCCATGATCCTGGTCGGGACGGTGTTGCCGGCAACCCGACGCTGAGTCCGATTCAAATCACGCCTGCATCAGACCGGACGCGCGCTCGGCCAGTCCTGGGGAAAAGGGAAACTTGCGCGCGATCTCCGGCGTGAATTCGATGCCGAGTCCCGGCTGGGTCGGCGCTGACAGCCGGCCACTTTCGACCCGGGGCGGATCCGTAAACGTCGCCCGCTGCAGTTCGGTCAGGTGCTGGCCCATCTCCAGCATTTCCACGCGCGGGCAGCCAAAGGACAGATGCAGATTGGCCATGACTCCCGGTCCCGCGCTCCACGCATGCGGAATCACCGCAAGGCCGTGCGCGTCGGCCAATGCGGCCACCGCCGTGAACTGATCCACCCCGCCCACGAAATTCGCATCGGGCTGGAGCACATCCAGGGCGCCCTGCCGCACAAATTCCTCAAAGCCCCGCCGCAGGCTCAGGCTCTCGCCCCCGGCGATCCGCACATTGGTCCGCTCGCGCAACCAGGCATAGCCGCCGGAATCCAGGTAGCTCAGCGGCTCCTCGAAAAAACGGCAGTCGTGGTCCGCCAGCAACAGCGCGAAGTCCAACGCCTCCTCCCGCGTGAAGGGATCCGGCACGCCGCCCATATGCCCGTCCGCCATGATGCCGAAGTCCGGACCACCCTCGCGCTGGATCGCGACCAGCACCGGTTTCATCACCGCCCGCAAGGCCGCGCCCTTCGGTCCCGCGATCCCACCGCCCGCCTTGCGAAAAAACGGACCGATCTTCGCCGCGATGAAATTCCCCGACCGCAGCCGCGCCACCAGTGCCGGCACCTCCGCGACCGCAGGCGCGGGTCCGAGGCTGGCATACACCGGAATCGATGCCGGCGCATCGGCCCGCAGCAGCCGATGGCAGGGCTGGCCGGCCACCTTGCCCTCGATGTCCCAGAGCGCGTTGGCGATGCCGCCCATCACGCTCACGTTCGCCCCGCTGCGGCCCCACCAGACGCTCGAATTCCACATCCGCTGCCAGAGGGGACTGCGCTGAAGCGGGTCCCGGCCGATGAGCAGGGGCGCATAGTAGTTCACCAGCGCCAATGCCGCCTCGCCGCAGAACATGCCCATCAGCGGCTCCCCATGACCGCACACCCCCTCATCGGTTTCGACGCGAACGATGGCCGAGCCGATGGCATCCCCCAAGGAGGTGGTGGAGCAGCACAGGTGACAGGTGACGGCGGTAATTTTCATGGGTGGAGCCGGCCTCAACCCTTCAACCGGACCGGGGCGATCTCATTGAGCAGCGGTTCCCCCGCCTGGCACCTGACCAGGTTCTGCCGCAACAGGCCCTCCTGCTGCACCGCCGCGTCGGGCATCACCCCTGACATGTGCGGCGTAACGGTGATACTGGGGTGCGCCCAGAGCGGCGAGTCGGCGGCCAAAGGCTCCGGTTCAAAAACATCAAGGTAGGCATGGCCGACCCGTCCGGAATCCAGCGCCGCGATCAGCGCAGTGGCATCAATCAACCCGCCCCGGGCCACATTGATGATCACTGCGCAGGGTTTCATCGCCGCCAGGGTCGGGCCGTTGAGCAGATGCCGGGTCCGCGGAGTCAGTGGAATCGTCAGGATCACAAAATCCGCCGACGCCAACGCCTCGTCCAGACGCTCGGTGGGGAATATCCGGGCCGGCAGCAGTCCCTCGGCATCGCCCATGCCGGGCTGCGGCAGATAGCCGGCATAACGCTGACGATCGGTCGTGCGCTGGATGGCATCCACCACCACACCCATGGCGGTGAGCAGTCGCGCCGTCTCCCGCCCCACCCCGCCATAGCCCACGATGAGCGCCCGGCGTCCCCGCAGCGGTGGAGTCGCCATCGCCATGCGGCCCGGCCAGGTGCGCCCCGATTGCAGCCGGGCGAAATCATCGAAACGCTTCACGTGCCGCAGCATTTGTCCGACCACAAATTCCGCCATGGGTCCGGCGCAGATGCCGGCGGCATTCGACACCCGCATTCCAGCCCGCAGTGCAAGCGGATGCCCGATGGCCTGATTGTAGCCGGCCGACATCAGGTGAATCCATCGCAGACCCGGCGCTGAAGTGTTCGCCGGTGGCAGCGCATCGGTCACCAGCACTTCCGTGTCCGGGCGAAGACCCGCTGCGATCGCAGCCGTCGACTCACCGCAGCATGTCACCCTGACATCAGGCGGCAGCTTCCAGTCAGTCGTTCCACCGTAGGCAAGCAGGAGATTCATGGGGGATCGGGGCAGTTACGGACAACTGAGGCACGACCCCAACGCACCGGGCGCGGGTTGGCGAGCATTCCTGCACGGGAATTCCCCGCCAAAGGGCCCGGTCTCCTGGTTTAAATCCGGGAACGACTTCCAGGCATTCGATCAATCGGGATCGCCCATCACTTCCCCGCCGCCGCCCTCGCCGCCCGCTGGCGTTCCTGCCACGGGAAATGTCGGGGCACCGCGCGCGGCCTCTCGTACGCCGAACCCATCGCGATATAGGCGCGGCGGAAGTCGTCGGAATTGTTCGCCGGCGTGAAGTGCAGCGTGCGGCCGTTGTGAAAGGTTGCCCCGCCCGCCGGCAGCTCGCAGGCCACCACCTTGCCGAGATCAAAAGCACCCGGCACCACTTCGAGTCCGGGCGTGAGCGGATTGTCGCCGATCGGCCGGTGCGGCATGATTTCAAGCCGGTGCGACCCCGGCACAAAGCACATGCAGCCGTTCACTTTGGTCGCAGGCTGCAAGGGTATCCACACGCTCAGACTCGAGTATTCCTTCGCCGGATCCCAATACGCCTCGTCCTGGTGCCATGGGGTGGGCGCGGCGTTGTACGGCGGCTTGTTGATGGCGTGATCGCCCATCATCTTCGTTTCGGCTCCGTGCAACAGCTTCATCATGGCCTTCAGGTTGGCCACCATCTGGGTCTGCAGCAGCGCCGGGGCATATTTGCCCGGCTGGAGGATCTGCGGAATGGCCTCCTTCCGACCCGGGGCCCTAGCTCCGGTCAGGTCATAGGTGTCCTTCCCGGTCAACTCCCGGTCCTCGTTGAAGAGCCGGTCGTAGATGCGCTTCACGGTCTCTATCTCCGCCGCCGGCATGATGGCCTCGATGGCGAGGTACCCGTGCTCCTGGTAAAACGCGATCTGCTCCGCGGTGAGCAGATGCGTGGGCGGGAGCGCGGCGGGTGCGCCGTAGTCGGGCACGGCCGGTGTGGTGGCGGGGGTATTCATCGCTCGACAGTATGCCGGCCCCGCGGCCATTTTGCGTCCAAGAATGTCGCCCAGTATAAAATCGAACATCCACCGGCACGTCCCCAGCGCCCGCCAGTCGGGCCGGGTGGACCTGTTCGCCCGCGCGATCAACGTGCCCGGGGTGCTTGAGATCGGCAGCTACCACCACCAATCCGCCCAGCGCGGCCTGACCGGGGTCGCCCACGCCGGTTGCCTGGGCGTCTGCTTTCTCGCCCGCGGCGTTCAAACCTACCGGATCGAAGACCGCCTCTACCAGATGAAGGGCGGCGACCAGTTGGTGACATTCCCGGGCGACGGCCTGGACACCGCGGACGCCCCGGAGGAAAAGGGCCGGCTGCATTGGATCCTGATTCGCATGCAGCCGTTGGACGCACCCCTGCTCTTTCTGGAGCGTCCCGCCGCCATCGCCCTGCGTCGGGCTTTGCTCGCGCTGCCGGAGCGGCATTTTTCCGCGCCCCGGGAGGCGGCGGAGCTCAGCAGTGCAATATTGAACACGCTGGTCCGCCGCCCGGTCGCGCTGCTCGACCGCATCGCGGCCGCCAACCTGGTGCTGCGCTATCTCTTCGCCACCCTGCGCGCGGGCCGGGCCAAAGTCGGCGGCGGGGTTTCGCCCCGGATCCAGCGCTGCCTCGCCCACATGGCCGCGCATATTCGCGAACCGCTATATGTGTCGGCGGTCGCGCAGGCGGTGGGCCTCTCCGAGTCCCGCTTCAAGGCCCGCTTCCGGCAGGAGGTCGGTCTCCCGCCCGGCGAGTACATCCTGCGCGCCAAGATCGCTGCCGCCTGCACGGAGTTGCGCCGGCCGGGCTCGCGGGTCACGGAACTCGCCCATGCGCTGGGATTCTCCAGCTCCCAGTATTTCGCCACAGTCTTCCGCCGCTTCACCGGCTTGGCGCCACGGGCTTACGGTACACGCCACGCCACCGCGACTTAGCATCGCACCCCTGGAGTCTGAATGTAGGGCGGGGTCTCCCCCTTCGCCGAGCCTACGGAAGACAGGTCCGAACCCCTCCTTCCCTCTGTTGCCGCGCTGGAATCCTAATCATTCTCGCTCTCGTAATCTTTCTCTTTCTCCTGCCTGGAGGTTTGGCGCACGATTGCGACCGAGGGCGGTCGCGCTCCCAGGCGGGGATCGCAATCCCCGCCCTACAACTCGACGCTGATGTGAC
>CAJBES010000233.1 GCA_903952145.1 uncultured Opitutaceae bacterium
CTCGCAGGCCCCGCGCCGTTGCAGATTGTGGATCATGCACAGCGCCATGAGGTCGTCCACGTCATTGCCCATGTCGGTGTCGAAGATGAGCTTGACGGGAGCGGCATGCGATAGGCCGCAGAGGAGTGCAGTGAGGATGAGGATTTTCATTTGAGGTGTGTGAATCGCCAGCCTTGTAGAGCGGCGCGGTGGATCATATACGTGGCGAGAGCGCGTCGCATTTCAACTTGCCTCGGATGAGCGATGGGCCGTCCGTGAATGGCAAGAACTCAGGCGTTTTGAACAACCCGGGAAGCCGCCTGTGGCCGTACCCGCATGGCGCGGACAGGGCGGGTGGGACAAGCGGCTTCACAGGCGCCGCAGCCGTTGCAGCGGTCCGGGACCACGCATGGCTCGTTGGAAAAGCCGCCGTCGGTGCTGCGCATCGCGATCGCTTGGTAGGGGCATTTTTGGATGCAGGCGGTGCATTCGCGCCCTTGCACGAGCAGGCAGCGGTCCAGGTCCACCATGGCCAGGCCAATCACATGGCGCCGCTTGTCCGGCAGCGCAAGGCGGGCGATGGCTCCGCTGGGACAGACCTCGTTGCAGCGGTGGCAATCCTCGCGGCAGTAATCGTCGCCGAAGCGCAGTTGCGGCGTGAGCAAGCCCGCCGCGCCGCTCGCACCGAGGTCGGGTTGGATGATCTTGGACGGGCAGACCTGGGCGCAGTTCCCGCACCGCACGCAGACGCCGGTGAAGCGCGGTTCGTCCAGTGAGCCGGGCGGCCGCAGCGGCGGCGGGGTTGCTCCTCTAGCCGATTTTATGGTGAGCGCGCCCGCCGCACCGGCGAGTGCCGCGAGCACCCGGCGTCGCCCGGGTTTGGCCTTCGCACCCGGCGCGGGCTCCGTCACCTTGGCTCGTGATTTGGCCCACCACCACCGCCGTGGTCCCGCCAACAAATCCTGCGCGGCACCCAGCGGGCAAACGCGCCGGCACCAAAGTCGCGGTACGGCCAGTTCGAGCAACAGCAGCGCCGGCAGCCCAAGACCGGTTAGAAGGGTGACGAGGGCCAGCGGCCGGCGCCAGGCGTTCAAAAAACCATTGAAGAGCGCCAGCGGATCTAGCCACAGAAACAGCGGATAGCCAAGCAACGCGCCACCGAGAGTTAGCAGCAACAACCAGTGGCCGAGGGACGGCCATTTCCGCCAGGGCTTGCCTGCGTTGGGTCGGAGCCGCGCGACCAGCTCCTGCAACAAACCCACCGGGCAGCCATAGCGGCAGAACCAGCGGTGGAAGACCAGGACCAGCACCACCACGGGCACCGCCAACAGCGCCAACACGCCCACCGCCCGCACGCTGATCGCCGAGGCCACCGCCACGAACGGGCTAACGGCCGGCAGCAAAACTGAGGTGAACGACTCCTGCCGCAGCGGCCAAGCCAGCGCCACGGCGGCGACCAGCACCAGCCAGCGCACCGCGGGTCGCAACACGCGACGCCAGCGAAACGGTTGTCCTGAGGTTTTCATGGGGACTTCCCGGAGCTATCCCAGGTAAGCGCCTTGCTTCACCAGGAGTTGCCGGAGTTTCGGAACATCAAGATCGCGCGGTCGGCACTTGTCCTGGGCGGCCAATCCGGCCGCCGCACCGGCTGCATGCCCGGTTAGAAGACACGTGGCGATGAGGCGCATGTCCTCGACCATCGGGGTTTCCGCGTCGAGACAACGGCCGGCGGCGATGAGGTTGTCGA
>CAJBES010000234.1 GCA_903952145.1 uncultured Opitutaceae bacterium
CATCCACTCCTGGCTCGGCGATCAGGTAAACTCTGGCGCTCCAGCCTAAAGTCTAATTATCTATAGACTTTGGTATTACACAGTCGCGACGCCGGAGTTCTTCGTAGGGCCGGTCGACTCGGTCGGGTGGTAGAACTCCAGCTTCACGACCAGTTGTGGTGAGCTATTTGTGCAGATGGCAGACCGCCGGCGTTGGCGAACTTATCAGGGTGAGAACAGCCGCGCCAGCACCCGCGCCCGTTCGAAACGATGCTCGGTGCCGACGCGCAAACGCCGCACATTGATGCGGTGAGTATATAAGATGAATGTCGCGATCATCACTGCGGCAATGATCCACACGGTTCGATCCTGTTCGGGGGCAAATAGGATTGCCGTCGGAATTAATGCCGCTCCAGCCAGCATCGAACCGAGCCCGACGTAGCCGGTTGTGGTCAGCACCAGCAGCAACACCCCGAGCAGCGCCGCCAGCGCGGCGGGCCAGAGGACCAAGAGCACACCGATCACCACCGCCACTCCCTTGCCACCCCGGAAACCATGATACAACGGCCAGACATGCCCCGCCGCCGCCGCCGCACCCGTTAGCAGCGCCATAGTCAAGGCCGGCGTGCCGGCAGCGAGGCCGAAACCGCCGAGCCACGCGGCGAGCACCCCCTTGCCCACATCGATCAGCCCCACCCCCAGCCCAAACCAAGGACCCTGGGTGCGAAAGGCATTTGTGCCGCCGGCATTGCCACTGCCCTGGGTGCGGATGTCGACCCCACGCAATCGCCCGATCAGCAGGCTGCCGGAGATCGAGCCAAGCAGATACCCTAGTGCAATTTTACCGAGCGCAGCAATCATGGCGACGGTGGTTCGTAGTCTTGGACTCCGATTACCAGCGAACCTGGACCGGCATGCGCCCCGATCCCAACCCCGATTTCGACCACCCAGACCCGATCAATGACGCGGCCACTGGCGAGCAAGGTGTCATACACTCGCCCGGCATCCCCGGCGCAATCACAGTGCCCGACGATCACGCGATAACGGCGTGTCGGGTCCAACTGGCGGACAACTTGGCGCGCGAAACGCGCGGGCAGAAGCTTCCCGCCCCACAAGCCTCCCATCAATCCGAGCCGGCCATTCGGACGAATTTTGAGCGTTAATGAGAAACGCAGCAAACGCGTCAAGGTAAGGGCCAGTCGTGGGGCCCGGCCGCCGCGTACGGCATACTGAATGTCGCGGACGACGGCATAGACCATGGTGCGGGATCGCATGCGGGCCAGACCGTCAAGTATGCGGGGAGCGTTGAGACCAGCTTGGGCCGCCTCTGCCGCCCAGATGGCCAGCAGGCCTTGTCCGGCCGAAACACTGCAGGTGTCGAACACGGTCACACGCCCCGAATCGGTGCGCGCGGCGGCGCGCTCCGCCGACTGCAGGGTGCCTGACAAGGCCCGCGCCAATGAGACCTCAATCACGCGTTCGTGATGCGAAAGCAAATAATCGAACATGCGCCGGAAATCGCCCGGCGGCGGTTGCGATGTGCGTGGCGGGGTCGGATTGGTGCGCATCGCGTGATAGAACTCGTGCGTCGAGATCGACACACGGTCGATGTAATCACGCCCGGCGATCATCAGCCGCACCGGCACCAGATGGATGTTCAGCCGGTCCATCGCCTCGGCGGGAATGTCGCCGCCGGAATCGGTGACGATCACGACTGGCTGGCGTCGCGGATTCGCGGGCTGTGCCGGGAGACGCAGGTCATCAACCCTTTCACGTGACACCGTGCCAAATCGCGCTGCGGCCTCGAACAATAACAACGGATTGTCGAGATGAGCGTGCAGGCGCACTTTGTCGCGCGTGCCGGTGATCACCAAACTGGAGAGCGGCAGCGCGAGCAGGTCTGCCTTCAAGGCTGTGCGATCCACATTTTCAGCACTGACCGTGCACTCGGTGCAGTAGCGACAGCCCCCGGGCCCGGCGCTGCCCGGGGCCGTATCGACCCCCGCGGCGGAGAATTCCTCGGGAATCACGCCGCTGAGCACCACGCTTCCGCGCTCGAGGTATTCGCTGATGCCCTCGAGCAGGTTGACGAAACCCTGGGCCCCGGCATCGACTACGCCCGCTGACCGCAAGGCGGGAAGCTGCAGGCGGGTGTGCAGCAACGCCTCCCGGGAGCACTCGAGCGCACGGTCAAAACAACCGCGAAAATCCCGGGCTCCGGCCTCGGCCTGGATCCGCATCTCATTCGCGAAGGTCTGGATCACCGTTAGGATTGTGCCTTCACATGGTTCGGCCATCGCCGTACGAGCCAGCGACGAACCACGGGAGGCGGCCTCCGCCAAGGCCGCAGGCGTCAGTCGCGGGCATGCAGCCAGCGCCTCCGCGGCGCCCTGGAAAAACTGGGCCAGAATCGCACCGGAATTGCCGCGCGCGCTATCAATGGCCTCGGTCGCCACTCGCTGCATCACTTCCCCGGCGCAGGCCAGTCGCGGCTCGCGCATCCCCTGCAATACGGCACTCAGGGTGGAAGCCATGTTGGTGCCGGTGTCACCGTCCGCGACCGGGAATACATTGATACGGTTGATCTCATCGCGCTGGGCAATGACCCGTTGGATGCCCGCGATGAGGGCCCGGCGCAATCCATAGCCCGAAAGATGCTGATCGCTCATGAAAGCAGACTCATGCCAGCTGCCCGGGAACCTACGCCTCCGCCATGCAACTCCGCCAACGCACCGGCAGCCATCGTGCATGAAGGGATAGACATGGGACGGTTTGTGTAGGGGCCTGGGTGGCGTGCGCGAGGGGATTGTCGGAAAATACCGGCCGTCTTACTGCAAAAAACCGTGAAAGTGGAGCCGACAGTCGGACTTGAACCGACGACCTGATCATTACGAATGAACTGCTCTACCAAGCACTTTAAAAACGCAAGTGCCTGTTATCTCGAACTCGTCCCGAGAAGGCGACTCCAAAAAGCCGCATTTTGATACACCCCCTGATACACCCCCCATGTCTTCTCACATAATCTCCCCTCCCAACTCGCTGTCACTGAATGCGAACAGCAGCTCCGTTTTTCAGTGCCTTCCCGATCACACGAGCCCAAAAATCAATGTCGCTTCTGACCCGGGTTCACTTGCAAACGATATAATATCTCGTAAAGTGCTTACTAACATGAACTTTCCCAACAAATCTGAACCCCTTTCACCTTTCCCGACCTCTGCCGAAATAATCCCACTACATAACTCCAAGGAGATGGTCGCGACGGCGGTTCAAAACCTCTACCGTCGATCGGGCAGCGTCTACTACGGACGGTTCAAAGTAAGCGGACAAACCCGCTGGGTGTCGCTCAAAACGACCGTGTTCTCGACGGCGAAGCTTCGCCTGGCCGAAGAAATGAAAACCATTTCGGGAATGCGCGAGGTGGGCGTCGAACCGGATGCGCTCTCTTTCACTTTCGCGCGGCTCAACGAAATCTATGCCAAGCGCTACGAGGCCGATCCCGAAATCGCCGAGAAAACGAAGCTCGGCCGCCGTCACGCCATCACGCGCATCGAAAAGACCTGGCCCCAGTTCATGACCATGAAGCCGAACAAGGTCACCGCCGTCATGATCTCAGACTGGTCGAATCGCCTGAGGACTGAGGCCACGTTCCGCCAGCCTGGCGCCAAAAAGGTTCACCGCGGCTATTCGGCCGATTGCGTCAACCAAAGCCTCAGTGCGATCAGCCGGTTGCTCGACATCGCCGTGGAATACGGAGTGATTCTGCGCAATCCGATGAAGTGCGCGCCGTCGCATCTGCGGCTCCGGCATTCCATCCGGCCGGCGAAGCCGGTTCTGCCGAGTTCGGCAAAAATGCGCCAGCTCCTCGATGAACTCGAGAAACCGGTCGTCGTGTCGGCGGAAATCGCCAACATGGAGGCTTCCATCCGGCCGCTGATCGACCGCGACCGCCTCGACGTCGGCGAGTTTGCCCGGTTCCTGGCTTACTCCGGCGCCCGGCTCGGCGAGGCGGGCCGGCTGGAATGGGACCACATCAGGGAGCGGACGCTGCGTGTGCCCGGCACCAAGAGTGAAACTTCCGACCGGGAAATCCCGCAGATCCCCATCATGGTCACGCTGCTTGCCAGCATCCGCGCCAGGCGCGTCCGCGAGGGCGTGGTCAGGGACCCCGCCAATCTCACCGGGCCGATCTTTCGCGTGAAGGAATGCCAGAAGTCCATCGACCGCGCCTGCAAGTCGCTCGGCATTGCCCGCCTCACCCATCACGATTTCCGGCACTATTTCGCGACCGTGTGCATTGAGAGCGGCGTGGATATTCCGACTGTGTCGCGGTGGCTGGGTCATGCAGATGGCGGGGCGCTGGCTATGAAGACCTACGGCCATTTGCGCCAGGAACACTCGTTAGCCCAAGCCGCCAAGGTCGCGATTTGAGGGCGACCCAGTCGCCCGGTTCAGCCCTTGACACGCCTATGGGCGGGCTTTTCTGTGCTCAATTCGTTTCGCCGATGTAGCTCAGTTGGTAGAGCAACTGTTTCGTAAACAGTAGGTCACCGGTTCAAGTCCGGTCATCGGCTCCATTTTTGGCGCCCACTACGCCCTGCAGTTCCGCAACAACCCCGAAGTCCAGAAGCGGCTGGACGCCTACAAGAACGCCAACTCAAGCGATGTCGCTTATTACACGCGCGTCGTCAGCGAGGCACCGGGTCGTGCTGTCGATATGCTCCTCCACAAGGACATGCAGCGGCATGAATCCGAAATGCGCTTGGTCGAAAAGCAAATGCCCCAGGCCAAGGCGTCTATGACGCCCAAACCCCGGAAGTGCAGGCGCGTTTCGACGGACGGTTAGAGGGCGTTCAACCCTATTACAAAGACAAGGCCTTCGTCGGGGAGGTCAGTTCCAGATTTCCCGCTTTCCACATTAAAATGGGTTGGGATCGGATGTCTTCGTTTATCACCACCGCGCACCCGTCCCGACGGTTGCACTTTGTGCCCAATGGCTCCTAAGTGAAACCGTGAGACTGTCGCAACCTTCCTTTGTCTGCTGCGGACTGCTGGTTGTTGCCATGCTGGGTGGCGTCAACGGGGCGTGGGCGCAGGTTGCGCCGCCCGACCCTGCTGCAGAACCCTCTCATCCGCTGCGCACTGGCGATCCGGTCATACTCGAGGATTTCACTGTGGTCACGACCGAGGAAGACTACGACGCCACCGGGATGGGCTCGGTCGAGGCGGAGATGAGCGACGCGCCGTTTGCCAACGACCTCATCAGTTTCGCGGATTACGTCATGGAGGGGGATAATGCGGAGATGAACACCGAGCTGGCGGCGGTGGCCGAGACCTCACCGGCGGATCGTATCGCGGGCGGCGACCGGTTGAACCTGCGCGGTTTCCCGACGCCGGCGCTGCGCAACAGTTTCATCCAGGTTGGCATGCCCGAGACCCTGAACACCGCCCAGACCATCGTGATCCAGGGCCCACTCGTCCCGGTGCTCGGGCGGGCGGCACCGGGCGGCATCCAGAACTATCTGACCGCGCGGCCCCGCACAAAGGAGCAGCTGCGCTTCAATACCTCGGTCTCCACGCGCGACCGGCAGCGGGCCACCCTCGAATACAACAGTCCCGTCGTGGGGAAAAAATTCTGGCAGCGCATCGCATTGGAGTGGCAGCGGCGCGGCAGCCCGGAGCAGTTTGCCTCGGAGGAGGCGCGGGCGGCGTCCATCGCGCTCACCTGGAAGCTGAGTCGCAAGGCCAGCACCATGCTGGCTCTGGATTTTCGCCAGATCAACGGTCAGGTTTCACCCGGTATTGCCGAGTATCGCGTCGATGCCGGGCAGCTGATTGCCGGGCCCTGGCTGCCCCTGGCCCTCTTCAACGCCAACGGTCCCGATGCCGGGGTGCACCGGCGCAGCGCCGCCGTCACCCTGCAGTTTGACGGGCAGCCCGCCAAAAACTTCGCCGTCCGCGCGAGTCTCGATGGCTGGTGGCACACTGTGGAGCAGGACCGTTTCACGTCGTCCGTGCTCAATCTTGATACGGGCGTGTTCGAAGGCGTCCGCGAACCACGTCATCTGGAGCAACCGCAACAAGCGGGAGCGCTGCGGCTTGAGGGCACCTTCCGCTTCCACGCCTTGGGTGGGGAGCACAAGTTACTCGGTTCCGCTAGTGGCACGATCGGCGAATACCTCCGCGAGGAACGTTCCCTCGCCAAGGACCTCCGCGACGACCTGCCGGCGGACGTGCTGCGCTTCAATCCCTTTGCGCCCAATTACTACCTGCCGCCCTTCAGCCCGGAACTTTACAGCCGGATCAACACCGACCGGCTGGAACGCGCCCGCTACACGTCGGTGGAGTTCAGCGACCGCGCCGCCTGGTGGCGCGGTCACCTCGTCATGACGGCCGGGCTCCGCCTCGACGAGGTCGCTTTGCGGGTTGAAGACCGCAAGCCGGGGACCACCCGCCCTCACCTCGACGACCGGACGCAGCAGGTGAGCTACCATGGCGGCTTCAACTACCAGGTTGTCCCCAGCCGCCTCCTGGCCTTTGCCAGCGTCAGCACGGCCTTCGATCCCTCCACGCCTGTCGACGCCCGCAGCGGGCGCATTCAGGACAACGAAACCACCCTTGGATACGAAACCGGATTACGCGGACGGGCCCTCACCGGTCGCCTCGATTACTCCGCCGCCGCCTTCCTGCTCTACAACCGCCACATCGCGCGCCGCAATCCGCTCTACAACGACCCCATCTTTGACGCCAACCAGACGCAGCCCCAACTCGTCGCCGCCGGCGAGGAGCGGTTCAGCGGCAGCCGGGTGGAGTTCAAATGGGCGGCAAGCAAGACCCTGCAATTCGGACTTAAAAGCACTTACACGCGCGCCATCACGACCGCCTCACCCGACCTGCCGCAGGAGGTGGGCCGGCCCATCTCGCGGCTGCCCGCGCTCACGCTCAACTCCACGGTGCGGCATCGTCCGGCGGCGGGACAGGCCGGCTTCACCTGGGGCGCCGGTTGGCAATATCTCAGTGATTATGTGGTGCATTATGCGGACACGCGCCGCGACTTTCTGCAATATTCCGGCTACGGCCTCGCGACGCTCAGCGCCGGCTACCAATGGCGCCAGGGGCTACGTCAGTTCGAACTTGAGACCGGGGTGCGCAATGCCTTCAACCGCGACCTGCTGGCGAGCAACGCCCGCGTCGGCGCCGGCCGCGAAGTCACCTTTTCCGGCCGGATGATGTTCTGAGCGCCGCGCTCCGCTCCAATCGTTCTCGTTCTCGTAATCTTTCTCAACCCGATCCCAATCGCGAAACGCCAGCATTCGTTTCCAATTCATCGAGGAGAATCAACTGCGGCAACGGCCTGCGCGCAACCTCCTGATCACCCGGCAAATCCTTGAAAATCGGTCGCTTCGAATTTTTTGACCATACAGCATCAACGCAGTCCACCACCACCGTCAGGATTTTTTGTCACCTGCACCCGAGCATCGACCTCCAACTCGAATAGAAGATTGTCGCGGCAGATGTCTCCTTGCACTGGCACAAACGGCAGACTGGCCAGCCCGTTCTGTTGCAGCCAGTTCGTGAACACCGGCAGGTCGCTCCCGTGTTTCAGGTAGGCGATGGCCCGGTCAACTTCGTTCCAACCCAGACCGCGTGAGGCCAGAATCGCACCGATGACTGCCATCGTCCACTCGATCTGCCGGGCAATGTCATCCTGCCAAATCGACTCTCCGTTCAAGGCGATACTGGCGGTTCCCGAAACGGATACACGGCGACTGCCGCTGGCCAATATCTCCACTGCCCGGCTGAACGAACTGCCATATTGGGGAGCCGGACATTGCAACGGAGAGAAAACTTCGCGGGCCCCGGCACTGTCACGGTGGGGTTGCAGGGCCCACCCTGCCATGCCCAACGCAACCCCGCCAGGGTGTCGCCCACCGACCCCGGTGCTCGCCGGCATTGATCCGGAACGGAACGCCTGCTGTCGATAGAATACCGTGCGGACCCGGTTGAACTCCGCATACCAGTCGAGGATGTTCTCGTTGTAGAACCAAGTGCGCACAATGTCTGCGATCGTGAAACCCGCTTGGCCGAGTGCCTCCTCCAGCGCCGCCAGGGTGCCGGCGGCCTGCACCTCACGTGGTGCTGCGGGATCCACCCCGCCAAATCCTCCGAAGAGGCAATGTCTCGCCTCCCCGCCATCGTAAACCGCCGCCACCACGCGCCCACCCTGGCGGATTCGCCGCACGCTCTTTGAACTGGCGCAGGTGTAAAGAGTCGCTCCCGCGACCGGGCCACGGTGGCACGGCCGCCCCTCCAGTGCGAGCACCGGGCAATCCAGACCAAATTCAAGCCCCTGCAATGCTTCACTCTTACCGAACAAAAGCATCAAAAGCCCGGATTCCCCGCTCGCAGCCAGGGAGGCCGAGACACGGACAAGAAAATCGCCGGCACTTTCATCAGTCCGGGCCACCACAACCTTGGAACTGATGCCAGACCGGACCCGGATATCGGGCGCTTGGATGACAGTGGCACACATGGGAGCAAGAGACGATCCTGTGGGGTGAAAGTTACCGAAACGCAAGTGACACCACGTTTGGATGGTGATAATGACGTCAGAAATAACCTTGAAACCGCTCGCTACTTTGACACCTCCGCTCCCATCCATGCGTAACTTCACCGGGGAGCAGGCGTCATCATGCGTCATGCCAGTTCGCGTCCCTGGGTCCTGTATTCGTTCAGTCCGTTTCCGTCGGTTCCAGGCTAGTGCTGCGCTATCAGCCCTCGTCATCGGCTTGGTCCTGCTGGGCGTGCCGGCACAAACTTTGTCGGCTGCGCCTGCCCAACAGCCCTACGAGAGTGCTTCGCTCCCGGTCAAGCTCGGCCCGATTGACGACTTGGTCTTTGCTCGCCTGCAGCAGTTGCACATCGAACCGGCGCGCCCCTGTTCCGACGCGGTCTTCGTCCGGCGGGCGTTTCTCGATGTGATTGGTCGGCTCCCAACTCCGGCGGAAGCCCGGGAATTCATCCAGAATTCCGCTCCAGCCAAAAGGGATGCGCTGATCGATCAACTCCTGGCCCGCGATGAATTTGCCGATTACTGGGCCATGAAATGGAGCGATCTGCTGCGGGTGAAAGCGGAGTATCCCATCAACCTCTGGCCCAACGCCGCGCAGGCTTATCATCGCTGGATTCGCTCCTCGCTTCATGAAGGGAAGCCGTTCAACCAGTTTGCCCGCGAACTGCTCGTGGCCAACGGCAGCAACTTCCGGGTCGGACCGGTAAATTTCTACCGGGCCCTGCAAAGCAAGGACGCGACGTCCATTGCACAATCCGTTGCGCTGATTTTCATGGGCGCGCGCACCGAGCACTGGCCGGCGGACCGCGTGGCGGGGCTCGCCGGGTTCTTCAATCAGGTCGGTTACAAGTCCACGAGCGAGTGGAAGGAGGAGATCGTTTATTGGGACCCTGGAAAAGCCCCGCCGACCGGCACTGCTCCGGCGCGTTTTCCTGATGGCACCTTGGCGACCCTGCCCGTTGGGCGCGATCCGCGCGCAGTCTTCGCTGACTGGCTCTTGGCTCCGGACAATCCGTGGTTTGCCCGGGCCTTTGCCAACCGGGTGTGGTCCTGGCTCCTCGGCCGCGGCATCGTGCAGGAACCCGACGACTTCCGGGCAGACAACCCGCCGGTCAATCCGGAACTCCTGACCTACCTCGAGCACGAGGTTACCCGGAGTGGCCATGACCTGAGGCAACTGTTCCGCGTCATTCTTAATTCGCAGACCTACCAGTTGTCTTGTGTGCCCAACTCCGGTCACCCGGAAGCCGCTGCCAATTTCGCGGCCTATCCGTTGCGTCGCCTCGAGGCGGAAGTGCTCATCGATGCCATCAACGACATTACCGGGACCACGGAAAAATACTCCAGTGCCATCCCGGAGCCCTATACTTTCATTCCGGATGAAGCCCGGGCCGTTGAACTGCCCGACGGCAGCATCACCAGTTCTTTCCTGGAAATGTTCGGGCGCCCGCCGCGCGACTCCGGTTTGGCCTCCGAGCGCAACAACCACACCACCGCCGGGCAGCGCCTGCATCTCCTCAATTCAAGCCATATCCGGCGCAAGCTTGAGCAGGGGCCTCGTCTGGCCGAACTATTGCGCGGACGACCCCGCGAGGTCACCGACCGGCTTTTTCTGGCGATCCTCTCACGTTTTCCGACCGACGAGGAACGCGCCCTCGTCAGTGAACGGCTCAAGTCAGGCCGCGGCAACAGCCGGGATGCGGCGCTCGATCTCGCCTGGGCGCTCATCAACACGGCGGAATTCCTGCACCGGCACTGACCCACTCCAACTCCTAACGCTGCCCACCATGCAAAACCCCTTCGCTTCCGATGATGTCTGGCAGGCGTGCACCTCCGGACCGGAATCGACCGGCACCCATTCCCTAACGCGCCGCGAAGCGCTGCGCCGCGGCTTTCTGTGCACAGCCGGGGCGCTGCTGGCCAACAACCTGAGCTTGCAGGCATTGGCCGCGCCCCTCGCCTCCCCAAAGGCAAATGTTCCTCTCACCAAAGCCAAGTCGGTCATCCAAATCTGGCTCTGGGGCGGGGCCTGCCATCTCGATACCTTTGACCCGAAACCGGGGGCCGGGGCCGAGTTCACCGGACCCCTCACCGGGGCCGCCGCGACCAATGTGACGGGCATGCAAATTGGCACCCTGTTGCCATTGCTCGCCCAGCAAGCCGACAAATACTCGCTCGTGCGTAGCCTGACCCATGGCTCCAACGGCCATGAAACGGCCGCGTACATGGTCCAGACCGGCCGGCCTACGGGCGACCGTTATGTTTTTCCTTCGATGGGCGCCGTCGTCTCGCTTTTCAAGGGTTACGAAGCCGGCTACCAAGGCCTGATTCCACCCCACATCGTTCTCACGGAGTTGCAGGGTCGCTTCTCCGAAGCCGGTTTTATGGGCCAGCGTTACAAGCCCTTTGCCACGGGCGGTGATCCCGCCAAGATGCCATTCGCCGTCGAGGGGGTTGTGGCACCGGGCTTAAGCGAAATCCGACAGCAGGACCGGCGCCAATTCCTCGGTCGGCTCAACCTGCTGCCGAGGGTGATGCCTGATGATCCTGTGCTCACCGCTTCCGCCCGGGCCGAGACCCAGGCTTATGACCTAATTCTCGGCGACGCGGGCAAGGTGTTTGACGCCTCGCGCGAACCGGCGGCACTCCGGGAGCGCTATGGACGCAACACCTTCGGTCAGTCCTGCCTGATGGCACGGCGGCTCGTGGAAAGCGGCGTGCCCTTTGTCACCATCAACTACAAGGGTTGGGATACCCATAAACGGCATTTTGAGATCATGCGCAACAAACTCCCCGAACTGGATCGGGGCCTGGCGGCGTTACTGCAGGATCTGGCGGATCGCGGATTGTTGGAGAGCACCATTATCTGGTGCGGCGGCGAGTTCGGCCGCACTCCGCGCGTGCAATGGGAGGCACCATGGAATGGGGGCCGCGGGCACCATGGGCGCGTGTTCTCGGCGCTGCTCGCCGGTGGCGGCTTCAAGGGCGGACAGGTCGTCGGCGCCTCGGACGCGCAGGGCGAAGACGTCGCCGACCGGCCCGTGCACCCGAGTGACCTCATCGGCAGCATTTACGAGTTACTGGGCATCGCGCCAGACGCCCGGTTACCGCATCCGGAAGGGCTGGCAGTGACCGCCTACCCGCCGGTTCCCGAAGGTTCAAGCACCTCCGGCCGACTCAGGGAAATCATGTGATTGCCGCCATGCCCCCGCCCCGGCTTTTCCTGCTGCTGGTCCTCATCCTGAGCGCCAGCCCCCTGTCTGTGCTCGCGCAGGCTCCAGCGGCCAAGACGTCGAGTCCCCGCATCGGCTATGTTTATCCCGCCGGGGGCAAGCAGGGCACTGTGTTCACTGTCACAGTCGGGGGCCAGTTTCTCAGCGAGGTGTCTGCAGCCGAGATTTTCGGTCCTGATGTGAAAGTACGCGTGATCTCGCGCCAACAGCCTTTGAATCAAAAGCAATTTCAAAGCCTCAAGGACGAGGCCGAGAAATTGCAGGAAAAACGCCGCCTCACACGGACCACTCCGCCCGCCGGGGATGGTCCGGCTTGGACCGCCGGAGACGAAAAACGCGCGACCGAGATCCGCGGCTTGGTGGGCTACCGGATCAACCGGCAGGCGGCGCCCTCCATCTCCGAGGCGGTCACGCTGGAGGTCAGTGTCGCCGCTGAGGCCCCGGTCGGTGAAAGAGAGCTGCGCCTGCGTTCACCCGCGGGTCGGTCCAATCCGCTGCCGTTCCTGATCGGCCAGTTGCCCGAGTATTCTGAGCCTCCGGCCCACCCAAACACGGCCCCGCCGGAGGAAAGAGGCCGCAATGCCCCCCTGCGGCAGAACAAGCCCGAGGCTATTCGGACGGTCACCCTGCCTGCAACCGTCAACGGCCAGATTCTCCCCGGCGAGGTGGATCGCATCCGCTTTCACGCCACGGCGGGCCAGAAGCTCGTGATCGCGGCCAGCGCCCGTTCCCTCATCCCTTATCTGGCGGACGCCGTGCCGGGCTGGTTTCAAGCCACCCTCACCCTGACCGATGCCGAAGGACACGAACTGGCCTATGATGATGACTTCCGTTTCAACCCCGATCCGGTGCTCTATTGCGAAATCAGGCAGGACGGCGACTACCTGGTCGAGATCAAGGATGCCATTTATCGCGGCCGGCAGGATTTCGTCTATCGCATCGCCATCGGTGAATTGCCGTTCATCACCAGCATTTTCCCTCTGGGAGGACCAGTTGGCAAAAACACCCCGGTGGAGATCAAAGGCTGGAATCTGCCCGCCGCCCAAGCCACGATGAACGGTACACAGCAAGCCGCAGGCAGGCTGACCTTGTCACTGCGGCGCAACGGGCTGTTTTCCAACCCAGTCGCATTCGCCCTTGAGGATGGCACCGACATCACCGAGACCGAGGCCAACGACGATGCCTCCACGGCGCAGGCTCTGCAACACCCCGCCATCGTCAACGGTCGAATCGGGTATCCGGGCGACCAGGACTGCTTCTCTTTTGAGAGTCGCGCCGGTTCCGACGTAGTCGTGGAAGTGGTCGCCCGGCGGCTGAATTCACCGCTCGATTCCTTGCTACAACTCCTGGATGCCTCAGGCAAGGTCATCGCGAGCAACGATGACGCCGAAGACAAGGGCGCTGGGCTGACCACACACCACGCTGATTCGCGCCTCCTCGTCAAACTGCCCAACGACGGGCGCTATATCGTTCGACTCACCGACACGCAGCATCAGGGCGGACCGGAATTCTCGTATCGGCTGCACGTCCGGGCACCCTCGCCAGACTTTGAGCTTCGGGTGGCACCTTCGAGCATCAATCTCCGCACCGGGACCCATGTGCCTGTGACAGTTTTCGCGCTGCGCAAGGATGGCTTCGCCGAGCCGATCGAACTCGGCCTGCGTGACAGCGGAGGCGTATTCGGGTTGAGCGGGGCGCTCCTCCCGGCCGGTCAGGACAAGGTGCGGCTGACCCTGACCACGGTGGCCGCGCCCCAAGACGGTGCTTTTCGGATGGAGTTTCTGGGACGGGCCACCATCGCGGGCCGGCCGGTTGTCCGAGCCGCGGTGCCCTGCGAGGACATGATGCAAGCCTTCGCCTACCGGCATTTGGTTCCGGCGAAAGAACTCAAGGTCTCGGTGATCCGCGGTGCCCCGGGACTGCGGGCCGTGGTGCGAGTTCTCGGCGAGACCAAGCTGAAATTTTCCCCTGACGGCAAGGCGACCCTGCGCGTCGCAGTGCCCATTGGCAGGATGTTCGACAACCTGAAGGCAGAATTGAGCGAGCCCCCCGCCGGCATTGTGCTCGAGCAATTCAAAATGCGCGGCGAGATCATGGAGCTGCTCTTCTCCGCTGATCCGGAGAAAGCGAACCCCGGCACCCGGGGCAATCTGATCGTTCTCCTCACGGGCGAGCGCTCGGGCGGAAACACGACCAAGGTGGCCAGCCGCCCCCGCATAACGCTCACCGCCCTGCCTGCCATTGCTTACGAAGTGCGAACACCGTAAGCCCCGCCCCATCGCCTCTGGCGGCATTGTTAAATTCGCATCCCCTGCTTACTTGACGGAACTGCTACTCGAGGTTGCTAACCTGTGGGTAGACTCCGCGTATTGATAATTGTGCATGTGATAACAAGGGATGCCACCGATTCGCGGCATCGGTTTGTGTGCAGGTATGGCCGTGTGTCTACATGAGGTTTTCGCTTATTCCACAGGTGCCGACGTGTTTAGCAGGCCGTACCCAGAATGCAGAGTACGGCAAAAAGGACCCCAATCATAATCCAAGCAGCTTGCTTTAACTACCTATTCAATCAATGATTTCCACCAGCGATAAGTTGTCTACCCATACAAGACGCCCGCAGGAAAGAAACCTATCCGCGAAGGCTCAAATATGTGCCGGAGCTTTGAGGAGTATCGGCACGGGGCCAATTAAGCTCCACGTCGCCAGCTTCACTGCTAACCGCGCGATAGCAGGACCGGCTCAAGCAATCTACGCAATTCGGAAACAACTTCATGGAATTGGCTCGGCGCACTCGTGAGCCCGTTGCGTCGCAGGAACGCGGCCCACTGCGCCTGTTTGGTCGGATCGTTGGCGAGCGCATCGGTGAGGGGTTCCGGCGCTGGCGCGAGCTTCGTCTGCCGGCGGACAAAGGTCGCCTCGATTGCTTGTCGCAGGATCGCGCGATCGAACTCGAACCGCCGGGCCAGGAACCATACGTCGTGGAAATCCTTCATCCGTGTGTTCGCCATCCCGAGCTTGACCA
>CAJBES010000235.1 GCA_903952145.1 uncultured Opitutaceae bacterium
CCATCAACAACTGGACCAACAACTACCGGTGGAACGCCAACACGACCATGGCCGGCCTGTATCCGCAATACCAGGTTTCACCGTGGAGCGACTTCAGTGTGTCGAATCCGCCGGCGCTCGGCAGTGCGGCCGCCAACTTGATCCGCACGGCCACGGCGACCACGCAGAACAATCTCTACCAGCCCTATAACAGCCAGTGGCTCGGCGGTATCATGGGAACCGACACCTTTGAGATGTTCAACGGGAAGCTGAAACTGAACCTCGGCACCCGTTTCAACTACGACGAGCGCTATGGCTGGACCCAGACCCAGGCCGTGGCAAACGCCGGACTGGCGGGCAATCCCGGTGCCTCGAAGAAAAACACGGTCTTCCTCTACCGGTATGGTTTGGTCTATCAGCCCACCAAGAACGTCGGCTTCTACACCGGTCATGACGAGGGTTATCTCGCGGTCGGCGCCATCTTCAAGTTCGACGGCACCGCGTTGCTCCCGGAGACCGGCAAGAACGACGAAATCGGCGTGAAGATCGACAATTTACACGCCCTGGGCGGCAACTTCTATGGCTCGCTGGCCTACTACAAGCTGGCGGTGGAGAACAAATGGCGCGGCGACCCCGATCCCGCCCACGCCGGTTTCTTCATTCAGGACGGCTTGCAGGAGAACAATGGCTGGGATGCCCAGATCGGCTACACCAGTGACAACAAGAAACTCACCGCAATTGCCGGTTTCTTCAAGGCCGACGGGCCGACCCAGGCCTTCACGGGTATCCGGGCGGTCTTTGTCCCGCAGCAGACGGCTAATTTCTGGCTGCGCTACAATCTCACCGAGGCCTTCGCGGTCGGTGGCGGCTGGAAGCGCCAGGGCGACACCCTGGACGGCACCGGGCTCATCAAGGCCCCGGCGTTCAACTCCGGCGACGTGTTTGCGGAGTATCGGCAGAAGCTCTCCGGCAAGCGCCAGGTGGTCTATCGCCTCGGCGTGATGAACGTCGCGGACGGTGTGAACATGTATTTCCCGTCCGGTGCGAGCGGTGTCTTCGTGGAAGATGGCCGGCAGACGAAACTGACGGTCTCCTATCTCTGGTAATGTAATCCATGCAGTGAAGCCAGGCGCGGGGATCAGCCGATCCCCGCGCCTTTTTCATACCTGCCGGGCGGGTTTTCGGCTGTGATATAGTTTGCCATCCCGCCAGCGCAGTTCGTTTTCTCTATCAGGCCGCAGGCCGCCTTCGAACCGTCAGACAACCTGCCCTGCGCCGCTTCTCCCCGTGTCACCGATCATCAATTACACCGCCACGAAAATGGTTATTGATGGGCTCGATGTGCTCCGGCTGTCGGATGCCGCGTGCCGGACTGAGGTTTCAATCGTCCCGACGTTCGGCAACAACGCATACGAGATGAAGGTGAAGGGCCAAAACGTCCTCTGGACGCCCCGCCGCCTCAGGCAGCTCAAGCAGAAGCCCGTATTTTTTGGCAACCCCTTCATGGCACCGTGGGCCAATCGTCTGGACCAGGACGCGTTCCACGCCAACGGCAAGCGGTATGTGCTGAATCCGAACCTGGACAATTTTTTGCGCGACCACAACGGCCTGCCCATGCACGGACTGCTGGCTTACTGGCCGGAATGGGAACTGACCTTGCTCGAAGCGGACGGAGTCTCCGCGCGGGCCACCTGTCGGCTGGAGTTCTGGCGGTATCCGGACTTGATGGCACAATTTCCTTTTGCGCATACCATCGTGATGACCCACCGGCTGCGGGACGGAGTCCTGGAGGTGGAAACACTGCTGGAAAACCATGCCACCGAGCCAATGCCCGTCGCGCTGGGCTATCACCCGTTTTTCCAAATCCACGATGCGCCCCGCGAGGCCTGGAAGGTCCATTTTCCCTCCGGCGACGAGATGCTCCTGTCAGAGGGGCTGATTCCGACCGGCGGCAAAAGGCCGCTGAAATTACCGGACCCCACCCCGCTGGCCGGCCGGCCGGCCATGTATGTGCTGACCAATCTGGCACGGCGCGCGGACGGTTGCGCGGAGTTTTGGGTCGAGGGCGGCCATGAGCGTGTCACGATGATTCAGGGGCCCAAATACCGGACTTGCGTGGTTTATGCCCCGGCGGGCCAAAACTTCATCTGCTTCGAGCCGATGGCGGCGACGATCAACGCGATGAACCCAATGCAGAACGGAAACCGGCATGAGCTGCAGAGCATCCGCCCGGGCGGAACATGGCGGGAAAGTCTTTGGATTCAATATTCCAACGGTCAGGCCGGGGAGACACCCGCCCGGGTGAATCGGAAGACCGGTCGGAAAAATGGGGGAAGCCGATAAGGGGTTCCCCCGCCTCCAAGCATGAAGCGAATCGGCATCATCCAAATCCTGCAGGAAACAAACTGCTTCAACCCGGTTTTGACGGTGCGGGGGGACTTCGAGAATTTTGGCGTCGGCACGGGCCGCGAGGTGCTGACGCAATACGGCGAGGTGGGCGAAATCGGCGGGTTCATCGAGGGTCTGAAAACATGGTCCGAACCGGTCGAACCGGTGGGGGTGCTGCGCCTGCAGGCCTGGTCCGGCGGTCCGGCCGCGCAGGACACGATGGACTGGTTTTTGGCGATGCTGACCGAGCAACTGGGCAAGGCCGGGCGGCTCGACGGCCTGCTGATCGCGCTGCACGGCGCGATGATGGGAGCGGATGAACCGGATATGGAGGGGTGGTTGCTGGAAAAAATCCGTGGCCTCGTGGGGCCCGATCTGCCCGTCGTGGCCAGCCTTGATCTGCACGCCTACATCACCGGGCGCATGGTCCGATGCGCCAGCGCCATGGTCGCCTACCTCACCTTTCCGCACATGGATCAGCGGGAAACCGGCGTCAGGGCGGCCAACGTGCTGCGCCGGATATTTGCCGGAGCCAGGCCGGTGTCCAGCCTGGTGCGCCTGCCGATGATCACCGGCGGGGAACTGCAGAGCACCTTTGTGCCTCCGCTGGCGCCGATCTTCCAGCGGCTGGAAGAGGCCGAGCACCGCAAGGAAGTGCTGAGCGCCGCGATTCTGATGACCCAGGCTTATCTCGATGTGCCAAAATTGGGGTGGGCGGTTCTGATCGTGACCGACAACCGGCCTGAGCTGGGCAGCCAGCTGGCCGACGGATTTGCCGCGCAGTGCTGGCCGATTCGGGAGCAACTGATGATGCAGTTCCTCGAAGCCCCCGCCTGCCTTGACCGGGCGCTGGCGTGCCAGGGCCAGCCGGCGGTCATCGCGGACGGTGCCGATGCGACCAACTCGGGTGGCGGTGGGGACAGCGTGCATTTGTTGAGGGAAATGATCGGGCGCAGCATCCCCGGCGGCGCGCTGACCATCATGGTCGATCCGCAGGCGGTGGCTCATGCCCATGGGGCGGGCGCGGGTGGCGCTTTTGCCTTCGCCGTCGGGGGCAAACGCGACCATGTATTTTCCCAGCCCTTGAAAATCGAAGGGAAGGTGGGCTCGTTGCATGAGAAAGCGGGCTACCTGCTGACCGGCCACGGGGGCAATAACCTCAAGATCGACATGGGCCGGGCCGCGGTCGTGCAGGTGGCGGATGTCACCCTGCTGCTGGTCGAACGGCCCGGGCCCGGCAGCACGCCGCTCATGTATCGCTGCGTGGGGTTGGAGCCGAAGGACTTCAAGATCGTCATCGTCAAGTCACCCCAGGGCTTTCGCGCCGAATTTGGGCCGTTTGCCGCGGACATCATTCTGTCGGATTGCCCCGGCTGCGCGTCGTCGCGTTTTGCGAGCCTGCCCTACCGGAAAATCAACCGGCCGCTGTGGCCTCTGGACCAGATCGGCGACTGGCGCGAGGTCGCCTGGATCCGGCAGAACTAACCACCGACCCCCATGCCCACACTCAAGAGCCAGTATGCCAAGGCGAGGAAGGTCCTGCCGGGCGGAGTAAACTCCTCCGTCCGGCTCAACCGGGCCTTGGGCGTGCCCTTCTACGTTGCCCGCGCCCGCGGTTCCCGGGTGTGGAGCATCGAGGGCCGTGAGTTCATCGACCTATGCTGCGCCCATGGTGCGGGCCTGCTCGGACACGCGCATCCGGCGATCGAGCGGGCGCTGCGCAAGGCGATGGCGCTTGGCTACGCCAATTCGTTCGAAACGGAATATCATGAGGAACTGGCACGGAAGCTCTGCGCCTGCATCCCCTGTGCGGACCGGATCCGGTTTTGTTCCTCCGGCTCGGAGGCCACCCTGCATCTCATCCGCGCCTGTCGGGCCTTCACGGGCCGGGACAAGATCATCCGCGTGGAGGGGCATTTTCACGGGTATCATGAGCTCATCTATATCGGCGGGCACCCGCCGCCGGTGGCCTTTGGGCAAAACCGGGTCCACCCCTATTTGGAGTCCCCGGGGATTCCCGCCGCCTTCGCCGATTTCCTCATTCCCGTCCCGTTCAATGACGTGGCGGCCCTGACCCGCGCCATCGCCGATCACGGCCACGAAGCGGCCATGGTGATCATGGAGCCGATCAATTATAATTCAGGTGGCATCATGCCCCAGCCCGGCTACCTGGAGGCGGTGCGCAAATTGACGCGCGACGCCGGCATCGTGCTTTTCTTCGATGAGATTCAGTCGGCGTTCAAAAAATCCCCGGGCGGGGCGCAGGGCGATTTTGGGGTGACCCCCGACGTCTGCACCATCGGCAAGGCGATCGGCGGCGGCCTGCCCCTGTCCGCGTTTTGCGGCCGGGCTGAAATCATGGACTTGTTTCAGCCGGTGGGGCCGGTCCAGCACAGCGGCACCTTCAATGCGCATCTGATTCCGGTCCTGGCCGGGCTGGCGTTTTTGGAGGAGGCGACGAAGCCCAGGTTTTACTCCCATCTGCGGAAGTTGGAAGGAGCGTTCCATTCCGGGGTGGATCAGATCATCAAGACCGGCGATCTCGGCATGATCGTGCCCCATCATGGCGCCCGGTTTAACATCCTGTTGGGAAGAAAAACCCCGGCGCTTCGCTACGAGGACACCTTCTGCCACGACAAGGGGCTCATGCTGAAGATCATCAAGGGTTGCTATGATCGCGGGGTCTATTTCCACGATTATGGTGGCGGACCTGCGCATCACGGTTTTTCGGTCCAGCACACGGTCCAGGATATCGCCCGGGTCCTGGATGTGCTGGCCGAGGTTTTGGGAAAATTGAAAGGGCGGCTCAGATGAACCCTACGGCGGCCAAGGGAGACCAAAACATGTCATGGCTAAAAGGGAAACGCGTCATCGTGACCGGGGGCGGGACGGGGATCGGTCAGGGCATCGCCGTGCGACTCGCCGCGGAAGGCGCCCACGTCTGCTTCAGTTATCATGCCAGCGGCCGGGGCGCGGAAGAGACCCTGCGCCAGATCAAGCAACAAGGCGGGCAGGCCGCGGCCTTTCCGGCCGACTTGGAGCGGATGGAGGAGGGGGTGCGCATGGTCGGGCAGGCCGTGGCGCAAATGGGCGGGCTGGATGCGCTGGTCTGCAATGCGGGGCCGACCATCACCCGGCCTTTGCTGGAGGTGACCCCGGCCGACTGGGACCGCACGCACAACATCCATTTGAAAACGGCATTCTTCTGCGCGCAGGCGGCGGTGCGCAGCATGCAGGCCGCCGGGAGGGGCCGGTTGATTTTTATCGGTTCGGTTCACGGCCGGGCCTCAATTCCGCTGTTCGGTGCCTATGCCGCGGCCAAGGGCGGATTGGAGGGGCTCACCCGCCAGATGGCCGTCGAGCTGGCTCCCCTGAGAATCACGGTAAACTGTGTCGCGCCCGGTCTGATCGAAGTGGAGTCGTATGCCCGGGAGTATCCAGAATACCGGCGCGAGGATGCCGCCCGTCAGATCCCGATTGGACGGGTGGGTTTTCCCGCAGACGTCGCCGCCATGGTCGGCTTTCTGATATCGGAGCAGTCCGATTTCACCACCGGCCAGACGATCATCATCGATGGCGGACAGTTGGCGCGCCTGGCTCTGCAACGTTCGGATGGGTAGGGCCGGTCTCAGCCGCCGCCGTTGAAGGTGCGCACGGCTTCGAGCATCGCGAGGATATTGGCCGTGGGGGTGCACGCCTGGACGTTATGGATGGAGTTGAAGACAAAGCCACCCTCGCGGCTGAAGATGCGCAAACGGTTGAGCACTTCGGTGCGCACCTGCGCGGGCGTGCCGAAGGGCAGGGTGTGCTGGGTGTTGACGCCACCGCCCCAGAAGACGAGGTCGCGGCCATAGGTCTGCTTGAGATGTTGCGGATCCATGCCGGTGGCGGAGC
>CAJBES010000236.1 GCA_903952145.1 uncultured Opitutaceae bacterium
GCTTGAGGGTGGCGCGGATGCAATTCTCATTGAGACAATGTCCGACCCCGCCGAGGCCGTGCTGGCGGTGCAGGCGGCGAAGGCCGCCGGGGCGGAGTTCGTCATCACCACCTACACCTTCCAGCAATCCGCCACCGGCTATCGCACGATGATGGGCACCAGTGTCGCCGACGCCCTGGCGGCCGTCATCGCGGCCGGCGCGGATGTCGTCGGCGCCAATTGCGGCACCGAGCTTTCGCTTGACGATTACGTGAAACTGACCGCCGAACTCGCGGCCGCCGCCGCGGGCCGGCCCGTCATGGTACAGCCCAACGCCGGCTCCCCCCGCCTGGTGGACGGCAATATCTGCTACGACGCATCCGCCGCACAGTTTGTCGTCGCCGCCCCGCGCCTCCTCGCCGCCGGCGCCCGCTTCGTCGGCGGTTGCTGCGGCACCACCCCGGAACATATCGCCGCGATGGCCGCCCACTTTTCCCAATGAATGCCCGTGAAAATTTCCATGCCATGATGTCCGGCGGCCACGCCGACTGGCTCCCGCTCAACGTGCCCGTCACTCCCCCGGTCGCCGATCTCATCGAGGAGCGCACCGGCGTGCGCAGCCCCGAACTGGCCTTCGAGACCGACTTCGGTTTCGAATGGGTCGGCTACAACGAGGACAAGTCGCGCTGGCTCGCCGCGCTCGCCGATCTCGGCTGCCGGCTCCCCGCCAACGTCGAGCTCGGGCCGTTCTGCCTCGCGCATGTCGCCCCGCCCGCGGCCACCATGGGCAAGGCCTACCACTTCCGCATCATGCTGCATCCGCTCGAGCACGTCACGAGCGTCGCCCAGCTTGAAAAACTCCCCTGGCCCGACACGTCCGACCCGGCGCACTACACGGTTGTCCAGCAGCGCATGCGGCAGATTCACACGCGCGGCAAGGTTGCCTTCGCCGGCATGGAATGCACCTCCTTTGAACTCGCGTGGTATGTCCGCGGCATGGACAACCTTTTTCAGGACCTCGCGGAGGGCAACGGCATCGCCGACTGGCTGCTCGACTACTTCACCGAGCGTTCCTGCAACGTCGGCCGCGCCTTCGCCCGCGAAGGCGTGGACATCATCGGCCTCGGCGATGATGTCGGCATGCAGACCGGCATGCTGCTCTCCGTCCCAATGTGGCGCAAACACCTTAAGCCCCGCCTCGCCAAAGTCATCACCGCCATCCGCGAAGCCTCGGGCGGCCGCAAAGTCTGGGTCCACTATCATTCCGACGGCGACATCATGCCCATCGTGCCCGAGCTCATTGAGGTCGGCGTGGATATCCTCAACCCCGTGCAACCCGAGTGCATGGACGCCGCCGAACTCAATCGCCGCCACGGAAAAATTCTCGGCCTCAGCGGCATGGTCGGCACCCAGACCACGATGCCCTTCGGCACGCCGGAAGACGTCCGCCGCCGCGTGCGCGAAATCGCCGCCCTGCACCGCGACCACGGCGCCCGGGTGATGATCGCCCCGACACACGTCCTCGAGCCCGACGTCCCCTTTGAGAACATCCTCGCCCTCGTCGAGGAGACCCAGTCGATCCGCTTTGACTGACCAAACATTTCGCTACTTTTGCAGGCCAGCGCGGAGCACTTCCACCGTGCCGCTGCCGGCGGCGGTGGCCATCAGGTAGACCCCCGCCCAACCCTCGCGCACCAGCCCGCGGATTTGCGCCGCGGCAAGCTCCCGGCCGAGCCTGGTCTGGTCGGCCAGCTGCGGCAGCGCGGCGAAGCGTTGCAACAGCGCGTCAGGCACCACCACGCCGGGCACCTGCGCCACCCGCTGCGCGTGCGCCAAACTCGTCAGCACCATCACGCCGATCACGCAGGCGGTCCGGTCGCGGAATTTTTCCAAGGCCGCCAGCGGCTCGGGGCGAAACGCCGGCTGGGTCATGATATAGTCCACGCCGCTGTCGATTTTTTGTTGCAGGCGCTCAAGTTCGCGCGGCAGGTCGTGCGCCTCCAACTCGACCCCGCTGCCGATGGTAAAATGCGTGCGCGGGTCCGCGTGCCTGCCAAGCGGCACGCCGCCGAAATCCACACCGGCATTGAGGCAGGAGTGCGCCAGCCGGATCATCGCGACCGAGTCCAGATCGAACACCGCCGTCGAGCGCGGGCAGGTTGGGGAGATTTTCGGCGGATCGCCGGTGACGAAGAGCACGTTGTGGATGCGGTTGGCGTGATAGCCGACGAGCCGCCCCTGGATGCCCATCACATTGAGGTCGCGGCTGGTGAAGTGCGGGATGAGCTCCATCGCATCACCGGTCGTGGCGCTCCAGCCGAGGTGCGCGCGCACCAGGTGGATGAAATCGCCGGGCGGAATATGTGGAATGCCCTGCGAGCCGTCGGTGAAATCCACCGCATCGACCAGGCCGCACGCGGCCAACCCGGCAATGAAATCCATTTTTCGCCGGATGACCCGGTCGTCCGTCCCGCGCGGCGGCAGCGCCTCGATGCTGACGACGAACCCGCCGTCCTTCAGTTTGCGCGAGAACCGGCCGTTGCCGCGCTTTTCGGCGTCGCCAATGGAGGGCAGGACGGCCGGCGCCGGGACAAAAACCGGCGGTTCGCCAACCCTGCCGGGTTGCAGGCAATCAGGCATCTTTTGGCTGGGCAACGGATGCTTTTTGCAATGGCCGCCCGTTCAGCTGGAACCAGCAAAGGCCCGGCGCTCCGTCGGTCAGGAGCGCCCGGGATCTAAGCGTTGTCAGAAAATCCGCCATGGAGTGCGGCTGTTGATACCAAGACCCGTCGCGAAGTCAAAGGCGTGTCGGCGTGTAGCCACGCTTGAGCCGGAGCAAAGCATGGCCGGCGCCACGTTGTTGCTGCGCTCCAACGCAGCTATGAATTCGGCCGCAGGCAGTTCGCTGGCCTGAGCGCGAGCAAGCTCGCGGCCTACGAAAAAAAGCCCTCCACCGGCACGCCGCAAGCGGCGGCCCACCATACCAATCTCAGAACAAGCCGACGACTTTGCCAGCCGGGTTGTTATCGATGACTGCGACCGCCGCACTGGACAACGACGAAGCCAACGGCAGCGCCCATCCCTATTGGGAGGAGGCAAACTCTGATTCGTAATAAGCTTTCTGCCGGCGGGCGGCGGTCAGGGTGTTGCGCATCAACATCGCCACGGTGACCGGGCCGACGCCGCCGGGGACCGGGGTGATCCACCCGGCCACCGACCGGCAGGACTCGAAATCCACATCGCCAACGGTCATGGGCACCCCGTCGGGCCCGGGCACGCGGTTGATGCCGATATCAATAACGGCGCCCCCGGGTTTGATCATGTCGGCAGTGATCAGGCGCGGCTGGCCGATGGCCACAAACAGCGCATCGGCCCGACGCGAGTGCATCGGGACGTTGCGGGTCATGTGATGGCAGACGGTGACCGTTGCGCCCGCAGCCATCAACAGGAAGGCGATGGGTTTGCCGACAATCTCCGAATGCCCGATCACGACCACCTCGAGGCCCGCCAGTTTCAGCCCGGTGCGCTTGAGTAATTCAATGGACGCCAGCGCGGTGCAGGGGGCGAGATCAAGCTCGTTGTAAACGATGTTGCCGATGGACGTCGGGTGCATGCCCTCGACATCTTTCAACGGATGGACCGCCCGCTGGAGTTCCCTGATGGACAGGTGGGCGGGTGCAGGCCGCTGGATGATGATTCCGGTTACCCGCGGGTCGGCGTTCAGGCCGGCAATCACGGCGAACGCCTCGGGCGCAGTGATGCCGGGCGGCAAGGGGCGTTGCTCATAGCAGATGCCGACTTGCTCGGCGGCACGACGCTGGTTGCGGACATACACATTCACCGCTTCGGCTTCACCAATGGACACAGACACCAGGTGCGGCGTCCAGCCGGCGGCGGTCAAGGCCAGTGCATCGGAGCGCACCTGCCCAAGGATTTCCGCCCCGATACGGCGGCCGTCGAGGTGAAGGTGTTCGAAAGCCGGCATCAGAACAAACCGACGATCTGACCGGCGGCGTTGAGATCGATCACTTCGGCGGCCGGCACCTTGGGCAGACCGGGCATGGTCATGATCTCGCCCGTCAGCACGACCACAAAACCGGCGCCGGCGGACACGTTGACCTCGCGGATCTCCACCTCAAACCCCGTCGGCCGCCCGCGCAGGTTGGGATCGGTCGAGAACGAGTATTGCGTCTTGGCCATGCACACGGGGAAGTGCCCGTAGCCGGCCTTCTGCAGGTCCTCGAACTTTGCCTTCACGCGCGCGCTGGCGGTGATGTCCTTCGCCCCGTAAATCTTCTGCGCGATGGTGCGGACTTTTTCCCAGAGCGGCAGATCGTCGGGATAAAGCAGCTTGAACTGCTTGTCGGTCTTCTCCGCCACAGCCACGACGGCGCGGGCGAGGGCCTCGGCCCCGGCGCCGCCGTCGGCCCAATGCGTGGCGGGCACGGCCTGCACGCCGAGCCTGGCGCAGTGCTGCTCGATGACGGCAAACTCCTCGTCGGTGTCGGAGGTGAAGCGGTTGATCGCGACCACTGCCGGGACACCGAAGCCGGCGATGTTTTCGAGGTGCTTTTCAAGATTGGCGAGGCCGCGCTCGACGGCGGCGACGTTGGGGGCCTTGAGATCCTTTTTGTCCACGCCGCCGTGCATCTTCAGCGCACGGACGGTGGCGACGATGACGATGGCGTCGGGCTGGAGGCCGGCGAAGCGGCACTTGATGTCGAGGAACTTTTCCGCGCCAAGGTCGGCGCCGAAGCCGGCCTCGGTGACGGTGTATTCGCTGAGGCTGAGGGCGAGCTTGGTGGCGAGCACGCTGTTGCAGCCGTGGGCGATGTTGGCGAAGGGGCCACCGTGCACGAAGGCGGGATTGTTCTCCAGCGTCTGGACGAGATTGGGCGCAAGGGCGTCGCGCAGGAGCACCGCCATGGCGCCGTGGGCCTTGAGCTGGGCGGCGGTGACAGGCTTCTTTTCGCGGGTGTAGCCGACGACGATGCGACCGAGACGCTCGCGCAGTTCCGTGAGGTTTTGCGAGAGGCAGAAAATTGCCATCACTTCGGACGCGACGGTGATGTCGAAGCCGGACTGACGGCAGACCCCGTTGGCCACGCCGCCCATGCCGACGACGATTTCGCGCAGGGCCCGGTCGTTCATGTCCATGACGCGCCGCCACACGATGCGGTTCGGATCGAGGCCGAGAGCGTTGCCGTGATTGAGGTGGTTGTCCAAGACCGCGGACAGGAGATTGTGGGCGGAGGTGATGGCGTGAAAATCACCGGTGAAATGGAGGTTGATGTCCTCCATCGGCATGACCTGGGCATAACCGCCGCCGGCGGCGCCACCCTTCACGCCGAAGCTCGGCCCGAGGGACGGCTCGCGCAGACAGATGCTGGCGCGCTTGCCGATGCGGTTCAGCGCATCGCCGAGACCGACGGTAGTCGTGGTCTTCCCTTCCCCGGCGGGCGTCGGCGAGATGGCGGTGACAAGCACGAGCCGGCCTTGGGGCTTGGCCAGCTGTTTTTGATAGAAATCGAGGCCGACCTTGGCCTTGTATTTTCCGTAATGCTCGAGCGCGGCGGCGGGAATATTGAGCCGTGCGGCGATTTTTTCAATCGGCAGCATGGTCGCCTGTTGGGCAATTTCGATGTCTGAGGGAACTACTTTCATGGTGATGAGGGATGGGGGAAAGGCGGTTTCAAATTGGGTGAAGGCGGGCGGCAGGCCGCGAGCTTGCTCGCGCTCAGGCAGCGCCCGCATACAGGTTGGCTGCGGTCAGCTGGCGTAGTATTCCTGCACGCGCATGATGACGTCGAAGCCCTCGAGCTTCAGGCAGTCGTTCACGCAGAGCATGGCAGGGTGATCGGGGGCCAGCAGTTCGTATTTGCGCTTAACGGAACCGATGACGTGGTCCATGCCCAACGGCACGGCAAGGGTCAGGAAGGCGCTTTCCAACGGCCCCTTCGTGGGCGATCCGTCGGCCCGCTTGGGCGGAAGCATGACACTGAAATTGCTCAAACCGACCGACATGTGCACGCCCTTGAGATCCGGGTCGGCGTGGATCAGTTTGATGGCCCCCATGAGGCAGTGCAACCGGCCCTCGGAATCGGCACCGATGGGTGAAATGGCGGGATCGATGATGCATTGGGTCACCGGGATGCCGTGTTTGGCCGCCTCCTGCACGAGTTGCCGGGCGGTCTGGTGCACCTCCGCCGAAGTGTGATTGGGCTGACCGATGCCTTTTTCCACGCGCTCGGAAGCGAGCAGAATCGGCATGAACGGCATGATCTTGGCGAGTTGAAACATCTCCAGTCGCGCCTGGGAAATGGAATTCAGGACCGGGATCTTCCCGCCCGCGCGGGCGCGGTCATAAGCCCTGAGTCCGGCCTCGGCCATGACGGGGTCGGGCGTGTCGATGGACAGCGGCTTGGTGGTGACGCTTTGGACGTGCCGCACCATCTCAGCCAGGAGGGCGGCGGAACGCGGCCCGACGTTGACGTCAATGTAACCGGCGCCGCCGGTGTCCTGGGAGACGGCCAGCTCTTTCAGGCCGGCAATATCATTGGCCGCAAACAGCTTGTTGGTGGAAGGCACCGAATCATTGATGGATTCGCCGATGATGGTCAGATTGGGGATGGGCATGGGAATATAGGGTTAAGGTGTAGGGTTCAGGTGTAAGGGAGCAATAGCTGTCATACGGACTTCGCGGCCGGCGGCTTGGTGCCGTTGGGAACGGCGGCGTGCATATGGTCGCGGCCGAGAAAATTGCTGGCCCACGCCGAAGTGCCGTCGAGGGCGGGATTGACGAAGACCGCCGGGCCCTCAACCAACTGCCGGGCTTCACCGTAATGCTTCAGCCGGTCGTAGCCGCGCGCCCACATGCAATCCTTGTCATCCAGTTCACAGCGGCCGTCAAAGGTGCCCCCGCACGGGCCGTTGCGCTCATTCTTGGAACAGGCCGAGCGCGGGCAAAGATACCCGGTCTCCGGCAGTGAGCAATCGCCGCAATCCTTGCAGCCATACAGCACCACCTTGGAGGCGTGCTCCACCCCGTGCAACGCCGACAGGGTCCGCCGGGATTTGCCCTGCTCCAGCCGCCCGTAAATTTTCTGCAGGGTGGGAAAAAAATTCTTGCCCGGGCTGAAGGCCAGACTGTGCACCAGCCGCGACAACCGGTAGTTCCAGTTTACATCAGCCGCCGGAGGCGGCGTTTCCAGCGATTGCAGATAGGCCCGGTTGAGCTGCGCGCCATCGCCCAGCCCGGTTTGACCGTCCTTTTCGAAGAGGTAGAACTCCCCGGCTTTCGGAAACTGGATTTCCTTCGCGAAAGCCTTCCAATCATCCACCCCGAAGCTCTCTGCCTGATCAATGATCTGCGCGAAAGTCTCCGCCTTGTGCACGCCGCCCAGATAGCCGGCCGCAAAGCCCATCCCCTTGAACACCGCCAGTTGCTTGGCGGCCAGTTCCGTGAAGAAGGCCCGGCCCTTGTCCGGTCCCGCGGCGTATTTCTCCACCAGCGCGTAGAGTTCGTCGCTCACCACGCACCCGGGAATCTTGTTCTGGTTGAACATCCGGGCCACCGTCTTGTTCAGCACATAGACATTACCGATGACGGGCGCGGAGAGATTGGCCCAGTCCAGGAAAAGTTTGATCTCGTGAAATTTCCGCATGTCGTAGCCGAGCTGCGGCACGACCCATTGCGCGCCGCTCTGGATTTTGCGGGCCAGCTTGAAATACTGTGGCATCAGCTCGCGCTCCTGCCGCTTGAACGGTGAAACCGCACAGCCGATGAAGAAATTGGTCTTGGCCAGCTGCTCCGTCTTGCCGTTGGGCTTGGTGACCTCCAGCCCCCCGTTCATGGACTGGAGCAGGGAAACCAGACTCACCGAATCCAGATCAAACACCGGCTGTGCCTGACCCCGGAAGCCCGCCGTCGGGTAATCGCCCGTCAGCGCCAGGATGTTGTCAAACCCCTCCGCGGCATAACGCCACGCGGCCGACTCGAGGCCATTCCGGTTGAGATCCTTGCAAGTGAGATGGATGACCAGCTCGGTGCCGCGGGGCTTGAGCATGTTGGCCACCCAGTCCGCCGGAATCATCGGATTACCGCCGGGGTTGTCGGTGATGGACACCCACGCAATCCGCGAGTCTGCCGCCAGTGCTTCGCCCAGCTCAACCAGCTTGGAGGGCTGGTCGGGCTCGGGCATGCCACGGGTGGTAACCAGTTCGGCTCCATAAATGAAGCGTCCCGCCGTCAGCTTCTCACGGAAACTTAAATTGTTTTTTGGTTCCAACATAGGTTGTGATTCCCAGCCCGGTGGTTCCTCGCGGCGGCCGGTCAAGTCGTCCGCCGCAAAGGGGGTGGTGATCCACAGGCCTAGGTTACCTGACGCCATTGTGCCAGTCTTGTGTTCTAAAGCGTATCTTTGGTGATTGGGTGCTTAGGAGCGTTTTGGAGCCCAACCCATAAAACCCATCTCCCCGCATGATTAACCGGTGGCGCCAACGCCTGGGTGGCGCGGGACCTACTGCCAGCTCGTCTGCGCCGGCTTGGCTTTTTCGGGAGAAACTTGGGTGGTGTCCGACTAATCGAAAGCGGCCGGTGATGGCTGGCCCCGGGAGACGTTACGATACTGCTTGGGGGTGGTCCGCTTGAGTTTTTGAAAGACGTGCGTGAAATAACTCTGGTCGCAAAAGCCGGAGTCCAGGGCAATCGCGGCAACGGTCATTTCGGTTTTGGCCAGCATTTCGCAGGCGCGCTCAATCCGCGCCTCACGCAGCAGATCGGCAAAGGTGCGCCCGGTGCGTTCCTTGAGCAACTGTGTGAGCTGCCGGGGCGAAACGCCCACCTGACGGGCGACCTGATTGCGAATCTCGGCGACTGCCGTTCCACCCGCGCCGGCACGGATGGCTTTGAGCGCTTTGCGAACGTGCTGCGGGACTTGGACTGCGCGGACGCGCTCGACGGCATCGAAGATCCGGAGCAGGGCCTCCCGCAGCCAGCGGGACAGTTGTTCGTCGTCGGTGACGGCGGTGAGTTCGGTGAGGTGACGGTAGCAGAAGCCGATGACCTCGGTTTGCGGTGCGCCGGCCTCCACCGCTGCCCGTGACATCATGACCACGAGTTCGAGCAGCAGGATCTTAAGCATCTCACTGCGCTCCTGCCCGGCGCTGTAAATATGAACCAGGACCAAATTGATGATCCGCATGGCTTCCCGCCGGTCACCCCGGTGGAGCGATGCCAGCAGGGCCGGTTCCTCACAGAGATAAAGCTCTCGGATGCTGTCGTAGGGCCGGGTGGGGTTTACCGCCACGGCCGGAAAGTCATTTGCGGTCTTCGACATGGATTTACTGGGCCAGCTTTGGACTAATCAGACGGGTGGCAATGGTTTGATGAAGGCTGGCCCTGGCGCCCGGGACGGCCTTTGTCAGCTTGCTCGCAACGCCTGCCCGGATTCAAGGGACCGAGTGCTCATTCCTCTCAAAGTTGCCGCTGCAGTTGCGGCCGGGGGAGCCGACCCCGGTGGTAACCGGCCCTGATCAGCGTTATTGCGGCGCACTTCGCCGGTCAACCGGCCGGCTTGCGTTTTCCCCATCCCGACTATGTTGCCCGATGCGACTGCTGCCGCGTTTGCTCCTCCTGCTCCTCACCCCCCTCTCCGCCATGGCCGCTGAACCAGCCTTTCCACCCACCGCACCCGGCCGCGCCGAGTTCAAGACCCTGCCCGCCGGCATGCTGCTCAAGTCCACCGGCCGCGGCTCCTACTTTGACGAATCGAACCGCCTCTTCCGCCCGCTCTTCAACTACATCTCCACGCACAACATCGCGATGACGACGCCGGTCGAGGCGCAGATCGACGGCGCGGCGATGTATTTCTGGGTCGCGCCCGGCGAGCAGACCAAGGTCGCCGGCAGCACCGCAGGCGTGGAAGTGATCCGGATTCCCGAGCGCCGCGTCGCCAGCCTCGGCGCCCGCGGCGGGTATTCCCGGGAGAATTTCGCGCAAACCCGCGACAAACTCCGGGCGTGGCTGGCACAGCAACCGGGCGTGGAGGCCGCGGGCGAACCCTACGCGGTCTATTGGAACAGTCCTTTCACCCCCTGGTTCGCCAAACACTCCGAAGTGCATATTCCGGTGCAACCGAAGCGCGCGCCCTGAAAACACGGCAAAAAAATTCAAAAAAGGCGGCGGGCTAGTGAATGATGCCGACTAGGCCGAGGCTCGTGACGGTGCCGCCGCCGGGCACCGGCGCGACGATCGTTTCCAACTCGAATTCGTGCGGCCCTGGCGGGAGCGACTCGGACACCAGCAGGGTGCGCAGCCAGCCGCGGTCACCCGCCCACGCCGGACGTTCACGCTGGGTCGTCTGCCAGGCACCGCCATCCACGCGGTAGCGCACCTCGCTCGCGAGCCGGCCGAAATCGAAGCCCAGCACCAGCCCGCGTCCGTTGAACGGAAATTTCAGCTGTGCTCCCGGCACGGTGGTGTGTAGCACCCGGTCCAACCCGTAACAGGTGAACCAGCGGCGTAGCGACCACGGACCGCCACAGGCAATGCCGTCCAGCGACAGCAGACTTGCTTTTTCCCAACAGCCCTCATGAAGGGCCCCAGGCAGCACCAGACTGACGGGCGGCACGGGCGCGGGATAGGCCGCGCCCAACTCTGCCTCCAAAAATGCCATCACGCTTTGTGCGTAACTCAGGCTGCCGCGGTTCTCCGGATGCAGCCCGTCCGGCAGCCACTCATGCCAGGTCATCAATCCCGCGTGCACCTCGTTCCACGCGTGCAGACCCATCCACACCGAGCTGAGTCCGTAGTGCTCGGCGAGCACTTCAAACTCGGCAATGGTCGCCGGCACCCGTCCGGCCGCCATGTCCGCCTGCATCTCGGAGGAGAAGGTGTAGGTGAGCACGACATCGACACCCGCCGCTAGCAACTGGCGTAACACCCCCTCGCGGGTGCGGTTGCGCAGCGCTGTCGGCTGGTCGAGATCATTGACCGCATACTCGACGAAAACGAGGTCGCAGTCCCGTGCGAGCACGGTCGGTCCCGCGCGGAACGCCGCCAGGTCACTGCCGGTGGCGCCAATCGCCTCATTCTCGACCGTGAGGTGCGCCGCGGGAAAACGCTGCCCCAGCCAGCCCAGAAACGGCTCCGGCCAGCTCTTGCCCGTGCTGGGGGCGGTGATGGAGCCCCCGAGGAAGCCCACGTTCAGCCGCCCGGCAGCGAGTGCCAAACGCGCGCGGTCGAGCGCACGGCGGTGACGGATCACTGGGGCGGCATTCGATGCCAAAAGCATGGTCGTCGACAATGCGGTGGTCCCCGGGCTTAGCCAGTGAGGATTCGAGGCTCCGTGCGCACAGGGCCGGTGCCTCAAATGGCCTGACGCAGTTGAGCCATTGCGACCTGAATCCTTGATGGCATTCACTGAAAATCCGCGGGTTGCCGTCAGGGTCCATCCGCCTAATGTCC
>CAJBES010000237.1 GCA_903952145.1 uncultured Opitutaceae bacterium
CTACCGCAAATCGCTCAAGCGCGCCGGGTTTGCCCCGATGCTGCTGGCCCTGCGTCTCGACCACGAAATTCCGGCGCACGGGCCGGCGCTCGCTTCCTTCCTCGAAATGAAGGACACCGGCATGATGGCCTCCGTGCGCCGACTCGGCACCGAGCTCGTGAAGCTGGTCATCATGGGCAACCGGGCCGGCGGCGATCACCAGCACGAGGACAAGGGCAGCTTCATCCTCGAGTGCGCCGGTGACAGCTTCGCGTTCGACTTCGGCGTCATGGACTACGCCAACCCCGTCACCGACCTGCTCAAGCAGTGCCAGCGCCACAACATGCTCACGCCCTGGAGCGAGGACGAGCGCCCCAAGCCGCAGAATCCCATCCCCGCCGATGCCAAACCCCACGGGACGGGCGACACCACGCGTTTTCACGCCACCATCGACGCGACCCCGGGTTGGGAGGGCTGGTTCACGAAATGGCAGCGCACCTGGGATTCGCCCACGCCGGACACGATCATCATCATGGACGAGTGGGCCGTGCAGAAGGGCGAAGGCGCCATCTTTCACTGGACCACGCGTCTGCCCATCCGGCTCGAAGGCCGCCACGTGACCATTCAGGGCCGTCGCGCTCGCGCCGAGTTCACGGTGCCCGAGGGCGTCGAGGCCGCGGTCGAACACCTGCCGCTCATGGATCCCCGCCGGCGCGCGACGGATGAGCAGCGCCGCGAGCATATCCAATACGCCTGGTCTCATGCGGAAACGCAGCCCCGGCTCACCCTGAAACAACGCGGCCGCACCGGCACCCTGCGCCTCGCGGTCAAACTCACCCTCCAGACCTGATTTGAATATGGAACACAGGGAAAATGCCCCTTGGCACCGGATTACTCTTGGGCCGTTCCCTGTTTTCCTGAGTTTCACATTCTATTTTTCAGGGCTTCGACATGCTTGCACTTTCTCCTGCCTTGGCTCGCCCGCCGCTGCGGAGACCTCACCCTGAATCCACTCGCCACCCTCGTAGCTACACAAATCCACCTCCCCCTGCTCTCCTCAGATGCGCCCGTTTCTCCTCGCCTCCCTCGCCTTGCTCGCCATCGCCGGCCTCTACGCCACCACGCCGGCGCCAGACCCGCTCGAAAGCGGCTTCCGCCAACCGCCGCCGGAAGCCCGCCCGAAGACCTGGTGGCACTGGATGAACGAGGCCGTCACCAAGGAGGGCATCACCGCCGACCTTGAGGCGATGTCCCACGCTGGCATCGGCGGGGTGCAGATCTTCTACACCGCGCTGCGCAACGAGGACACCGAGCGGTTCATCACACCGTCGGCCGCCTACCTCTCGCCCGAATGGCTCGACCTCATCCGCCACACCGCCACCGAGGCGCAGCGGCTGGGGCTTGATGTGGGCTTCCTCAACAACGCCGGCTGCAGCGTCTCCGGCGGCCCCGGCGTCACCCTGGACCAAGCCATGCAGCATGTCGTCTGGAGCGAGACGCGCGTCACCGGCGGGAAACCCTTCACCGGCTCAGTGCCACGACCGGCGGTGCGCTACGGTTTCCTGAACACCCCGGACTCACCCACGCCGCCGAAGACATTCTTCGGCACCGAACCCGCCGACCTCGCCGACCATTACCGCGACATCGCCGTCATCGCCTTCCCCACGCCATCCGCCGAGACAGATGCCGATCCGGTCCCGCTCCGCATCACCACGAGCGCACCCACCGCTGATCCCGCTGTCCTCTGCGACCGCGATGGCAACACCTCCATCACGCTGCCCAATCCCACGCCGGCGCAACCGGCTTGGGTCGCGTATGAATTCGCCGCGCCCGTCACCGTGCGCTCCGCCTTCGTCGCCTGCTCCGGGAGCAATTGGCCGCGCGACGGCGAACTGCAGTGCAGCGACGACGGCACCGGCTGGCGCACCGTGCACCCGCTGGCCCGCATCACGCTCTGGGACCGCTTCGCCCCCTGCACCACCGCCCTGCCGGAAACCCGTGCCCGGCACTTCCGTTTCGTCTTCACGTCAGCGATGTATTTCGCCCGCCAATTCCAGCCCGCCGAACTGCGTCTGAGCCCCCGCGCCCGCCTCGACCACTGGGAAACCCAGGCCGCCGTCGTGCCCGCCCTCGTGCCGGCGGTCGCACCCGTGCCGGTCTCTCCGTCCGCAACAATCGACCTTGATCGCGTGCTCGATCTCACCGACCGCCTGCGACCCGACGGCACGCTCGTCTGGACCATGCCGCCCGGCGACTGGACCATCCTCCGGCTCGGCCACGCGCCCATGGGGCTCAAGAACCGCAGCGGCTCCATGGCCGGCTCCGGTGGGCTCGAGGTGGACAAGCTCGACCGCGCCGCGGTGGAGCAATTCTTCGCCGACGGCCCCGCCCGGATCATCGCCGCCGCCGGTCCGCTCGCCGGCCCGGTGTTGAACAACCTGCTCATGGATAGCTGGGAAATGTTCACGCAGAACTGGACCCCCCGGTTTGCCGCTGAGTTCGCCCGCCGCCGCGGCTACGATCCGCGGCGCTGGCTGCCGGTGATGACCGGCCGTATCATCGGCGACGTCCGGCTCAGCGAGCGCTTCCTGTTCGATGTGCGGCGCACGATCTCGGAACTCGTCGTCGAGAATCATTACGGGACCTTTGCCCGGCTGGCCCGCGAATCCGGCCTGAAACTCTACGCCGAGGCCCCCGGCCATGCCGGGCCGACGGTGGTTGATGCCTTCGCCACCAAGGGCCGCGTGGACGTCCCTATGGGCGAGTTCTGGCTCGGACGACTGCACGATTCCAGCGACGCCAAGCAGGCCGCGGCCTCCGCGCAGCTCTACGGCCAGCGCATTGTCGCCGCCGAGTCATTCACGAGTTCGCCCGAGGAATGCAACTGGCAGGAATCCCCCGCCACCCTGAAGGCTTTCGGCGACCATTACTTCGCGACCGGCATCAACCAGTTCATTCTGCACACCTCCGTGCACCAGCCCTGGCCCGACCGGGTGCCGGGCCTCACCCTGCTCATGTATGGTTCACACTTCGAGCGCACCAACGGCTGGCTGGCTGTCGCCGGTCCGCCGTGGCTCAGCTACATCGCCCGTTGCCAGTTTCTCCTCCAGCGCGGCCAGCCGGTCGCCGACGTGAATTTTTTCGTCGGCGAGGATGCCCCGAACGAACTGCCCGGACCCGACGACGCCAAACTGCGTTCCCTCCTGCCCGCCGGGTATGACTACGGCGGCTGCAGTGCCGAGGGCTTGATGCAACGGATGCAGGTGCGCGACGGTCGCATCGTTTTGCCCGACGGTATGAGCTATGCCGTGCTCGTGTTGCCCGACTGGCCCTGGCTCACGCTGCCCGTGGCGCGCAAGATCCGCGACCTCGTCGCCGACGGCGCCACAGTCTACGGACCACAACCGCTCGGTTCACCCAGCCTCGCCGACCATCCCAGTGGCGAACCGGAGGTCCGCCGGATCGGTCAGGAAGTGTGGGGAGCGATTGACGGCCATAAAGTCACCGAAAGCCGTTTCGGCCTTGGCCGCGTCGTGTGGGGCCGGCCGCTCGCGTCCATCCTCGCCGCCCCGGATTTCGACTACGACCGCCGCACCGGCGCCAATCTCGACTACATCCACCGGCGCGACGGCGATGCAGACATTTACTTCATCTCCAACCAGGGCCCCACCGCCATCAGCGTGGCGGCGACCTTCCGGGTGGCCGGCAAGAGCCCGGAGTTTTGGGACGCGGAAACCGGCGAAATCACCCCGGCCTCAGCCTATGTGCAACAGGAGGGCCGCACAACGGTTCCGCTGCATTTGGACACAATGGGATCGATCTTTGTGATTTTCCGCCGTCCGGCCTCGCCCACCGCCATCGTCAGCGCCGCCCGGGATGGCGCACCCCTGCCCCTGACCGCTTTGCTTGAGCCCGGACCGGGCGACTATCGCCTGCAAACGGCAGCCAGCGCGCAGCTGCGGGGCGTCGTGGAGCCGACGGCCCGGTCGCTTCCGGCGGTGGGCCCCTGGCAGGTGCGCTTCCCGGTTGCAACCGGCGTAACCGCGCCACTTTTGTGGACCTCACTTGCCTCCTGGTCGGACAACGCCGCAGCGCCCATCCGCTACTTTTCCGGCACCGCGAACTACACGGCGGAATTTGTGGTGCCGGCCGAAGCCCTGCAGGGCCACCAGAGCGTGCGGCTGGATCTCGGGCGCGTGGAGAAATTTGCCGGCATCACCCTGAACGGCCGGCCACTCCGCGTGCTCTGGCACGCCCCGTATGTGCTGGATGTGACCGCCGCGGTGCAACCCGGCCGGAACCGGCTCGAAATCGCAGTCACCAATCTCCTCGTAAACCGGTTGATCGGCGACCAGCAGCGACCGGTGAACGAACGTCTCACCTGGTCCACCCACGAACCCTACACGAAGGATTCGCCGCTGTTGCCGTCGGGACTTCTCGGCCCGGTGATACTTACGATTCGTCCGCTCCTGCTGCCGCTGCAATAATCCCCCAAACCTTTCCATGACTCCGCAACCCCTCCTCGGACTTGTTTTCCACGCCATCGGCGGCGCTGCCGCCGCGAGTTTCTATGTGCCGCTCAAATTCATCCGCCGCTGGCCGTGGGAATCGTTTTACCTCGCCATGGGTGTCTTCGCTTGGCTCTGCACGCCTTGGATCTTCGCCGGACTCACCACGCCGGATCTGCGCGGGGTGCTGGTCGGCGCACCGGTCTCCGCGCTGGCGTGGACCTTCACTTTCGGCGTGCTGTGGGGCGTCGGGGCGGTGACCTACGGCCTGACGATGCGCTACCTCGGGATGGCGCTCGGCATGTCGGTGTCGCTTGGCTTCTGCGCCCTGTTCGGCACGCTCCTCCCGCCGTTGGTCAAAGGCCAGCTGGCGGCAATCGCCGCGAGCCAAGGCGGGCAGGTGGTGCTCGCCGGGGTGCTCCTCTGCGTCGTCGGCATCCTCGTGTCGGGCTACGCCGGCGTGCGAAAGGATCGGGAGCGGGCCGCCGCCCTACCGGCGGACGGGAAAACCGGTGACACGGAGTTTGCCCCCGGCAAGGGCCTGCTCGTGGCCTTCGTCTGCGGGATCATGAGCGCATGCTTCGCCTTTGGCATCCAGAGCGGCGCGCCCATCGCGGCCCGCGCCCTCGCGGCCGGCGTGAACCCATTGTTCCAAAACAACGTCGTGCTGTGCGTCATCCTCGCGGGCGGTTTCCTCACCAACACCCTGTGGTGCCTTTATCTGAACGCCCGCAACCACACCTTCCACTCGTATGCCTCGGCCACGGGACCCCAAACCTTGCAGGTCCTAGGCCTCTGCGCGCTGGCCGGCGTGATCTGGTATTGTCAGTTCTTCTTCTACGGGATGGGGATGAGCCGCATGGGCGCCTATGATTTCTCCAGCTGGTCCCTGCACATGGCCTTCATCATCATTTGCGGCGGGCTTTGGGGCCTGGGTTTCAAGGAGTGGCGCGGCACCAGCGCCGGCACGCGCGCCACGGTCTGGGCTGGCCTTCTGCTGCTGATTCTCTCCACCGTCATCATCGGCTGGGGCAATGCCATGGCCCGGCCGCCGACCTCCTGACCGACCGCCATGACTTCGCACGAACGACTCCTCGCCACCATCAACCGCCAGCCCACCGACCGGGTCCCCGTCGACGTCTGGCTCACGCCGGAGGTGCTGGCGTCGCTCATGGACCATGCCGGCGAGCGCGACGAATACGCGCTCTACCGGAAACTCGGCGTGGACAAGATCGCGTGGATTTTCCCCGGCTACGGCACGGCCCGTTTCGATCCCAACGACAGCGCGGGACGCGACCTGTGGGGGGTGCCGACCCGCAGGGTGCAATCCGGCCTCGCGACCTATCAGGAATTCGGCGAAGGCCCGTTCGCCTCGTATGCCGTCCCGGCGCAGCTCGACGATTACGCCGGCTGGCCTGACCCCGACCGCTTCAACTACACCGCCGCCCGCGAACTGGCGCAACGCGCCCGCACCTTCGGCTTCGCCACGATCGGCCCATGGATCTCGCACTTCGAAATCTACTGTCACCTGCGGGGGATGGAAAACGCGCTGATCGATGTGATCGCGGAGCCTGAGTTCCTCGACGACGCCCTTGACCGCATCGACGCCATCCAGACGCGCATGCTCGAACGCTTCCTCGCGGAACTCGGCGATCTCGTGGACATCGTTTTCATCTCCGACGACATGGGCACGCAGGAGAGCCAGCTTATATCGGTC
>CAJBES010000238.1 GCA_903952145.1 uncultured Opitutaceae bacterium
CATCCACTCCTGGCTCGGCGATCAGGTAAACTCTGGCGCTCCAGCCTAAAGTCTAATTATCTATAGACTTTGGTATAAGATGATAACTCTGCAATACAAACCAGACAATCAGGGGAAAGTCTCGGTCATGGGTGGCAACCGAATAGGATCAGAGGTTGCTGTAAGATGATTTATCATGGATTAGCGGGAGGGGATTCGGCCTTGGCCGTAAGAGTAACTTCAGCGAGTGCCGTGATCACGTGCAAGGTTGGCTCTCTGCCCACTGGAGGCATCACGTGACGCTTCAAAAACGAATATCACAAATGCCCTGGTTCGCCCGGCGGCGGTGGCTGACAGTCGTAGTTTGTCGGGCTGTCACATGCATTGTTGCCCTGCTGGCAGCAGGTTGTGCGGTGCTGCCGTCAAAGAGCCACATCCTACGATCGGAGAATTCCCGGGAGAACGGAGTTTATACAAATCGAGTATTAAGCAAAGTAGAGATAAGGCAACTCGCACCCAAGGTAGTTTTGGGTGACGAGTCATATGCCGAGGTCAATAGCGTTTGGCTGAAAGAATGGCACAAGAAATTCCGGAGTGAATTATTGCGAATGGGCATCAGTCGTTGGAATAAGCAATTTGACTGTAACCGATTCGCAGATGCTTACACCGGGCTCGCCCAAATCGAATTTTACCGGGAAACATACCATAACAGCACCAAAGCCCAGGCGCTTGCGATTGGCCCCTACTGGTATGTCACGCGAAATGGAAAATCGCATGCCATCGTGCAAGCATTCACAGAGCGCGGCCGGGTGTTCATCGAACCCCAGTCGGGTATGGAAATTACCCTGACGACAAAAGAGCAGGGCAGCTCTTTTCTGCAAGTATTCTAGGTTTTTGGAAATTACAGACGGTCCGCCACGGGCAAAAGTCCCTGCGGCGGAGCTAGTAAATTGCGGGGATAGCAGGAGACACCGTGGACAGAGATTGCCTTGATCTAGCAAGCTGCTGAACTACGGCTTGATTTGATATGGCGCGACGATTTTTTAGGGATTTGTGGTGTTGCACATCACTTTGAGCCGCGGGGTGCGCCGCGTTCGGCGTTTTCCGGGTTCTTTTCGGGGAACTGCGCGGTGGGCGGACGCACCGCGACCCCGGCGGGCCTCCCGCCCGCGCCAGCTGCGGTGGGTCGGCGACCAAGAGTTTTGCCATGCGCAGCCGATTCAGCGTGGCGACGACGGATTGGCCGGCGGCATGGCTGCGTTCCACCCCGCGGTAGCGACTCTTGCGGACCCCGCCGATCGTCTTCGTCCAGCCAAAGATCTCCTCAATGCGTTTGCGGATGCGCTGGCTCACCGTGTAAGCCGGACTGCGCCGGATGCCCAGTGGGTCCCGGTGGTCGCAGAGTGCGGGGTGCGCCCGCGGCGAAGCCGGCGGTAGGGTAGCCCTTGTCGGCGCCGATCGACTTGGGCCGGAAACCGCGATTCTTCAGTTCCACGGCATGCTCGACCGCCACCTCGGCTTCGGGTTCGCTGATCGCGCTGCGGACTTCGAACAGCACGCCAACCCGTTGCGGTTCTGCATCGGCGCGTGGCCGGCGAAGCACAGCCGTGCTGCTTGGCCAAGCTCACCACCTCGGCGAAGAACAGGTCCGCGACGGCGTGCCGCAGGAGCCGTTCCTGGCTCTGGCTGAACGTCGAAGCATCGAACACGGCTTGATCGAGCGGCAGATCGATGAACCAGCGGAACATCCGATCGGTTTGCAGCCGGGCGCACAGCTGCCGGTCGCTCCGGACCTTGAACAGCGCCTGCAGGATCTTCGCCTTTAGCAGCCGCTCCGGTGAAATCGACGGCCGGCCACCCTCGACGTACATCTCCTCAAAGTGCGCGTACATGCCTCGCAACACCTCGTCGACCAGCGCCTTGATTCGGCGGGTCGGATGATCGGTCGCAATCAGCGCCTCGACGTCAATCAGCGTCAGATCAATCCGCAGCAAACTCCAAACCACAACCCAACTGGTCGCTCTTGTAGTGTAATTAACCGGCCTTTGAGGTCACTAACTCAGAAACGGTGGGCGCTGCATCGTTGCGTCCAGCCTTCTCATTTCGCCCCGGCCCTTGGCCCCCGCGTCCGGCACAAAGGCCAGTCCCTTGCTCCGACCGTCTGCCGGCGGTCCGGCATTGACCGGCGATGTCGCCCGCTGGTTCATGCCGGGTGCATCCGGTCAGTTACGACGGTCCATCTCACTCCAAGGCGTCGATAAAAACCAGCACACCGGTCGCGTTGTCGTGTCCGCCCCGGCGAAGGGCCTGGGCGATGATTTCACGCAGCACCACCTCGGGTTCGTCTTTTCGGGAAAGCAATTTCTCCAATTCGTCTTCATTCACCAGGCGGGTGATGCCGTCGGTGCAAAAAAGGTAACGGTCGTCCACTTGGATCTCATGGGTGAGCAGATCCGGCTCGGGCGAAGTGGGTTGGCCGATGCAGCGGGTCAGGGCGTTGCGGTTGAACTCGTGAAAAAAAATCTTCTCCCCGCGGGACCGACGGACGCGGGCTTCATTTTCGACCGAATGGTCGCTCGTGAGCGCCATCAGCCGACCGGCCCGCCAGAGGTAGGCGCGTGAATCACCGACATGGGCAAGATGAAGCGAGTGGGCGCGGATATGCGCGAAGGTGAGGGTGGAGGCTATGCCCATTTCCGGGCTGATCAGCTGCCCCAGTTCCTGCACCGCCACGTTGGTTTCATGCACGATGTGCTTGAGGTCCGGCTCGTCCCGGCCGTGGTGCGCCTTAAGCGCCAGGGTGACCTCCTCGATCGTGCGCTGGGAGGCTTCGGCCCCGCCGGGCAACCCTCCGACACCGTCGGCCACGCCAAAATACAGCGCGGAAGCATCGCACAGAAAGCGGTCCTCATTGTTGCGGCGGACATGGCCGATATCACTGAGGGCGGCGGCGCGAAGTTTGATCATTGATGGGCGCGGGAGGCGTTTCAGTTAAAGGGCTGAAATACGGTGTCGCGATTTGCCATGGTCAGTCGAGAATGTTCTGCCACAGGCAGGCAGCCAAGGAACAGCCGGCCATAGGACTTGGCGAGCACGCGGGCGTCGAGAATGGTGACGATGCCGCGGTCTGCGGCGGTGCGGATCAGCCGGCCCACGCCCTGACGGTATTTCATCAGGGCGTCAGGTAGGGTGAGTTCATTGAAGGGGCTGCCGCCATGATCCCGGATCCACTCGCTGCGGGCCTCGGTAATGGGATGCGAGGGTGGATCGAAGGGCAGCCGGGTGATGATGACCTGCGAAAGCGCAGGGCCGGGAACATCGACGCCTGACCAGAAGCTGTCGGTGCCGAACAGGATCCCGTTGCCCGCCTGCTGCAGCCGGCGGGTGAGCTCGGTGCGGGATAGATCCTCCCCTTGCATGAAAAAAGGCCGGCGGGCCGCGGTAAAATCTCCCTGCAGCGCCTGCGCGACCAGGCGCATGTCATGGTAGCTGGTGAAGAGCACCAGCGACCCGCCACCGACACGCAAAGTGCAGAAACGGATGTAATCGCTGAGCGCGGCGATGGCGAGGCGGGCTTCACCGGGCGAAGGCAGCGGCACATCGGCGGCGACATAGACGCGCATGTTGCGCTCGAAATCAAAGGGTGACTGCACCACCGCAGTGCGGGCGGCCTCGGCGCCGACCCGCGTCTGGAAGGGTTCGATCGTTCCACCCATGGCCAGGGTCGCACTGGTGAACAGGACGGAGGTCCCGCGCTCGAGCAGCAGCTCCCGCAGGCGGGGCGCGATGTCGAGGGGGGCGGTGCGAAGGGTGACGATCTGCTGCTTGCGGCCCGAGCGTTCGAGCCAGTAGACCGAGCCTTCGTCGGCGACGGAGAGCCATTGGCGCAGGCCCGTCTGGCAGGTCTTGAGCCGGCCGCGCTGTTCGAGGAGTTCGTCGCGCACGGGCCCCTCGTCGAGCTGGTCGGCGCGGGCGCCGACCACCCGGATGAGTTTCGCGAGGGGTTCGTCGAGCCAGGGCTCGGCGGCGCCCTCGCCGTGCACGCGCACAATGGGGTGTTTGGTCAGGAGTTTCTCCCGGAGAAAGCCGAAGAACTGCTCCGCCGCCTCGAGGGCGTCGAGGACGAGCTGCTGTTCCGGGGGGCCGCCGTGTTTCGCCAGCAGGCCGCGGCGGGTCCGGGGATTGAACAGGTATTTCAGCATCCGCTCGGTGCCGTAGCTGCCGAGGCGCAGCCCGAAGTGTTCCGTGGCGACATCGGGGACCGTGTGTGCTTCGTCGAGCACCACAAAATCATCCGGGAAGAGCACGCCGCGGGCGCCGCCCTTTTCCGCGGCGCCGCCGGCGTTCATGTGCGCGAAGAGCAGCGAGTGGTTGACGATGATGACCTGGGCGGTGCGCAGCCGCATCCGGGCACGCTGGTAGAAGCACTGCCCGCAGTCGCAGTGCTTCCGCGAGCAGGCGGAGGAGTCGGCGTTGACCCATTCCCACACCTCGGGCGCGGGAGCCGGCGACAGTTCGTGGCGCAGGCCGTCGCGACTAGTCGCCGCCCAGTCCGCGATGCGCTGCAGTTCGCTGTGCTCGGGCGAGGCGAAGAGTTCCTGCTTGTCGCGGAGGGCGGCCGCCAGCCGGGTGGTGCAGAGGTAGTTGGCCTTGCCCACGAGGACGGCGCTCTTGAAATCGGCATAGGCCGCCAGTTCGGGCGTGGATCGGAACACCCGCCGGCAGAGCGGCAGATCCTTCGTCTCGATCTGCTCCTGCAAGGAGATCGTGTGCGTCGACACGATCATCTGCCGCGACTGGTCCACCGCCTGGATGAGGCCGGGCAGCAGGTAGGCGAGCGACTTGCCCACCCCTGTGCCGGCCTCGAACAGCAGGGATTCATCAACCGCGAAGGCGGCCGCGGTGGCGCGAGCCATCTGCTCTTGTTGTGGGCGGTGCTCCAGGCGCAGGCCGTCGTGCAGCCAACCTCCGTCGGCAAAGATTTTGGCGGCAAATTCCGGGGCGCGACTGGGCGGCGGTGGCAGGTGGTCGTTGTCGTCGCGTAAGCCGATCATGAAGCCCGTCACGCAAGCTCCTGCAGCGGCAGCGTGCAATTGAAAAGGCCAATGATCGTGCGAGGCGGCGGGGAATGGGCTCCGGGAGCAGGCCCAGCGAGCCGCGGATGCTCGCACATGACACTTTCATTTCCGTGCCATTCGTGTGTTTGGTGGCTTGATTCAAGCCGACGGAACGCGGCTTGAACCGCGCCTATCTTTCCAGCTTGATCGGCACGACCGTGCCGGTTTCCCGGGCGCGGTCCGCACCGAAGCCCATCAGGTGGCCGCTGACCGAATCTTCCAAACCGGTGGAGGAGATGGAAGGAACCTCGCCGCGCAGCACATGCAAAAAGTCTTTCGTGACCCGCCCATCGCCGCCACCGTGGCCGTCTTGCGCGCCGGTCATGTCGCCTTGGACATTCAGATCGACCGTGCGCTCGGTGTATTCGTGGCCGGGCCGGGGGTCGATGTGGCGGATGACGAAGTGCGAGTCCTCGAAGCAGCCCTGGATCTCGCCCTTGGTGCCGATGAGGTGGAGGAGCCGGGTTGGGCGTGAACTGCCGCCGATCATGTTGAGCGTGGCGGTGCAGCCGTCGGCAAACTCAATGGCGACCGATTGGTGGTCCACGACGTCGTTGTCGCACTTCCAGACACAGCGGCCGTAGGGGTTGTCCCCCTTGAGGGAGGCGTTCATGTCCTCCATGGTCGGGTTTTCGACGTGCTCAAGCCCTTCCCAGACGTAGTATTTCCAGCGGTCGAGGTGGTCGAGATAGTGCTTGCGGGCGGAGTAAAGGCAGTCGGCCTCGATCGGGCAGTCCACGAGACAACGTGTGCCGGCATCAGGTGGGGCCTTGTCGGGGCGGAACTGGAAATTGCCACCGACACTTGAGACGCGCACCGGGGCCACACCACTTTTCATCCATGCGATGAGATCGAGGTCGTGGCAGCATTTCGCCATCAGCATGGTGGAGTGGCACCAATCGCGGCGGCTCCACTTCCCGCGCACGAAACCGACGGCCATGTGGTGGTAGGAGACATGCTCCACGGCCTGCACGTTGATGATTTCGCCGATGGTCCCCGCCATGACCTCGCGCCGGATGGCGGCATAGAACGGTGTGTAGCGCAGCACATGGCAGATGCTGATTTTCCGACCGTATTGGCGGGCGGCGTGAACCAATTGCCAGAGTTCGTCCTCTGAGGTGGCGAAGGGTTTTTCCAAGAGGATGTCGTAGCCGGCGGCGAGGAGCGGCAGAGAGGTGGGCACATGGTGCTGATCCATGGTGCCGTTGATGATAAAATCAGCGCACTTGGGCAGGGCGGCGAGGGCCGCAGCACTCTCGTAGCTTTGGGCGGGCTTAAGATTGAACCAGCGCATGGTGCGCGCTCTCCGTCCGGGCGAAGGATCTGCGACGCCGACAATCTCCAACTCGTCGGGGTGTTGTAACGCGTATTCACCGTAAACGAAGGCGCGGTGACCGGCACCAACAATAATGGCCGTGAGCTTAGTTTTCATACGCAGGGCAAAGGTTGCTAATACCCGCGCCGCGATGGCAAACGCATTAGAATTGGAACTGATTGAAATTGCGCCCAGTCCGGGGGTGGATTCAGGTGAAGACTCATGGAAACCAAAGCGGACAAGGCGCAGAACTGGGCCGAGGAGCTGGCGGATTTTCTCCGGCAGCAACCGGGGGTCGGCGCGGTGCGGATCGATCCGACGGCCCATAAGGTTGAAATAGCGACACTGGGCCTGGTGGATCTTGCCGATCTGCAGGCGCGGCTGGCGGACACGATCGCAGCGGTGGAAAAACAGTGGGCGGACCGCGCCGCCGGCAAAGCGCCTGCGGGCTTCGTCCTGCGGCGGCGGGGGGTGGCGACCGAGTTGGGCCGGGAGACCTGCGTGGCGGTTGAAAAACTCTGGCTCTGGCGCGAAATGGAGTGGCCGGAGCTCGCGCCCGGGACGGCGATGGCGGAACCCGAATGGAAAGAACTGGCGGTATTGGCCTCGCTCTGCGGCGCCTGCGGCCTGGGCGGTTATCTTGCGCACGTGCTTGCGCCCAGTCTCTCATGGCTCAGTCGCGCGCTGTATCTGGTCGGGATTGCAGCGGGTGCCTGGGATGCGGCCAAGGATGCCTGGCCCAACCTGCGCACGCTCAAGCTGGACATCCATTTTCTGATGCTGGCGGTGGCCGCCGGCGCGATGGCGATCGGGGCGTGGGGTGAGGCGGTGCTGCTCCTGTTCCTGTTTTCCGCCTCCGGTGCAATGGAGGCGTTCGCGCTCGACCGCACGCATCGCGAGGTCAGTGCGCTGCTGAAGTCATCGCCCAAGCGCGCCACGCTCCTGCTTGAAGACGGCACCGAACGAGAGGTGGATGTCACCGAGCTGCGGGTCGGTCAACTCGTCCGCGTCAGGCCCGGCGGGGCGTTTCCCGCGGATGGCGACGTCGTCCGCGGTCGCAGCGCCAGCGACGAGTCCACGTTGACCGGCGAAGCGGTCCCGGTGGAAAAAAGCGCGGGTGACCCGGTGTTCAGCGGGACGCTGAACCTATGGGGTGCGGTCGACTTCAAGTTGATGCGCCTGCCCTCGGAGAGCACCCTGCAAAAAATCATCCGGTTGATTCAGTCCGCGCAAAAACTCCGCGCCCCCAGCGAGCGCCTCACCGACCGGTTTGGTCCGCACTACACCTACGTCGTCATCCTCGGTTCCCTCCTCATGTTCCTGGTCTGGTGGCTGGGTTTTGATCTGCCGGCCTTCACCAACACCCCAGAGGCAAGATCGGCCTTTTACCGGGCGATGACGCTGATGGTGGTAGCCAGCCCGTGCGCGCTGGTGCTCTCGATCCCGTCCGCCATTCTCGCCGCGATTGCCTGGGGGGCGCGGCACGGCGTGTTGTTCCGAGGTGGGGCCGCGATTGAGAAACTGGCCGAGGTCACGACGGTCGCCCTCGACAAAACCGGCACGCTGACGACGGGCGAACTGGCCGTGGTCGGGTATGAGAGTTTTCCGCCCGGGCGGGAGGCCGCGGTCATGGAGCTGGCGTATGCGCTGGAGGCGAAATCCGAACATCCCCTGGCCCGGGCGATTGTGCGCGACGCCAAGGCCCGCGGCGTGCGTGCCATCGAGCTGCACGAGTTTAAAAACATCGCCGGGCAGGGGGTCAGCGGCCAATTCGATGGGGCGCAGGCGCTGCTGGGCCGCCGCGAACTGTTGCAGGCCGGCCCGCTGGCGCAATGGGCGGAGCAACTGCCACCGGCGCCGGCGGAACTCTCCGAGGTGTGGGTGGTGGGCCGGGATGTGCTGGGGCGCGTGCTGTTGCGCGACCAGATTCGGAAGGAATCCAAAGCGGTGCTGGCCGCCCTGAAAAAAATGGGCATCCGCACCGTGATGCTTACCGGCGACCACCGCCAGGCAGCCGAATCCGTGGCCCGCGAGCTGGGCCTCGACGAAGTGCGGGCACACCTTACGCCGGAGCAAAAGGTCGAGGCCATCCAGGAGTTGCGCCGGGCGTCACCTGGCGCGCGAGTGGCCATGGTGGGGGACGGGGTCAACGATGCGCCTTGCCTTGCCGCCGCGGATGTCAGCGTGGCGATGGGTGCACGGGGCAGTGATGCGGCTTTGGAACAGGCTGAGGTGATCCTGATGCACGACCGGATCGATAACTTCCTTGCGGCGGAACGGCTGAGCCGGCGGGCCCGTGCCATCATCCGCCAGAACCTCAGCATTTCACTGGGCGTGGTGGTCGTGATGGTGCTGGCCACGGTCCTGGGAACGGTGCCGCTGGCGATCGGCGTCGCTGCGCATGAGGGCAGCACCGTCGTCGTCTGCCTCAATTCGCTGCGGCTTCTGTTCGGGAAAAACCGCTAGGGGTGGAGATTGGCGCCGCGTTGCACGGACCGTCGTGGCTTGGAATCGCTACCGCGGTCCTGGTTTACGCTATGATCAATACCTGATCACCGGTGCGTATTTCATCATAAAGTCCGATGATGTCCAGATTGCCCATGAGCACGCAGCCCGCACTGAACGGCGTGCCGAGCCTGTCTTCGTGATTGGTGCCGTGGAGATAGATGTAACGGGCGTGGGTATCGACGGTGCCGCCGCAGTTCACCCCAAGTTCCAATCCGCGCAGCCAGAGAATGCGGCTGGTGATGAGATTCGGCTCCGTTTCAGTTACGGGCAGCTCGCTGTAATGCCGGCCGGTGGGAACGCGGGCCTTGAACACCATGCCGGGCGGCTGTCCGGCGCCGATCCGCTCCGCAATTGCGTGCAGGCCGCAGGGCGTGCCGAGCGAATCCTTTTCATTGGAGGCCGGCCGGCGTGAGGTGGATATGACGTAGGTTTTTACAACTGCACCGCTCTTAAGGAATTGCATGGTTTGGGTGCCGAGGCGCACGACGAGACTGCGGTCTGCGGGCTTGATACCCAGACGGGCGCAGGCTTTAGTCACCAGCTCCACAGGATTATCCATGCTAAATACATCATTCACGGTCGGCATCGTCGGCGCAACAGGGGTCGTCGGTCAAGAGTTGCTCCGGCTTTTGCTGGAGCGGAATTTCCCCATGACCAAGCTGCGACTTTTCGCCTCGGCCCGGTCGGCGGGCAAGGTAATCGAGAAGGCCGGCAATAAATACACGGTCGAGGAGGCCAAGCCGGGCGTGTTTGCCGCTGTGGATATTGCATTCTTCGCGGCCGGTGGGTCTGTGACGCGGGCGCTGGCATCGGACGCGGTCAAGGCCGGGTGCCTCGTCATCGACAAGAGCTCCGCCTTGCGGATGGAGCCGAATGTTCCGTTGGTGATTCCGGAGATCAATCCGCAGGAACTGCGCAACCACCAGGGTATCATCGCCAACCCGAACTGTTCGACCGCGGTCATGCTCATGGGACTCTGGCCGCTCCACCAAAAGTTCGGGCTGAAGCGCGTGATCGTCTCCACCTACCAGTCGGTTTCCGGCACCGGGGCCGAGGCGGTGCGGGAACTGGAGGACCAGGTGCAGGCCCATGTCGCCGGCCGACCACTCACGAAGAAGGTTTATCCCTACCAGATTGCGTTCAATTGCATCCCGCACATTGATACTTTTGGGCCCGACGGTTATACCGGCGAAGAAACCAAGATGGCCCAGGAATCGCGGAAAATCATGGGCCTGCCAAACCTGAAGCTTTCAGCGACCACCGTGCGCGTGCCAGTCGTGCGGGCACACTCCGTCTCGGTCTGCGCCGAGTTTGAGCGCCCCGTGAACCTCGCGGAGGCACGGGCGGCGGTCGCGGCCTTTTCCGGTGCGGAACTCGTGGACGACCCAGCGGCCAAGCGTTATCCGACACCCCTGGACTTCGCTGAAAAAGTGAAGTGCGGCGTTGGCCGCCTGCGCGTGGACACCGCCTTTGACAACGGCCTGTCGTTCTGGGTCTCCGGCGACAATCTCTGGAAGGGCGCTGCGCTCAATGCACTCCAAAACGCCGAACTCATGGTGCGCGAAGGTTGGCTTCTGCCCAAGGCCGGGCGAGCAGCCGTCTCCTAAGGCATGCCCGTGGACGGAATAAGTTCTTGTCAGCGTGGTGTCGTCGCCGCTTATCTGCTCCCTCGGCACGGACGCCTAGCTCAGTTGGTTAGAGCATCTCGTTTACACCGAGGGGGTCGGGGGTTCGAGTCCCTCGGCGTCCACCAGCCTTCGTTCACTTCCCGGCAAGAGCCACGGTGAGCTTTGTCTGGCCGCTTGGTCATTTATACACTCCACTCCAACTCCCATGCGACACACGATATCCGTTCTCGTTGAGAACAAGTTCGGCGTTCTGGCGCGCGTGGCCGGAATGTTTTCCGGCCGCGGATTCAACATCGACTCGCTTAACGTCGCACCCACGCACGATGCCACCCTGTCGCGGATCACCGCCGTCCTCAAGGGCGACGATCATGCCCTTGACTTGTGCATCAAGCAGTTGCGCAAGCTCATCAACGTGGTCGAGGTGATCGATTTCGCCGAAGGCGCGGCCGTGACCCGCGAGCTGCTCTTGGTCAAAGTGAAGGCCGATTCGCATACGCGTCCTGAGATTTTGCAGATCAAGGATATTTTCCGGGCCAAAATCGTGCACCTGTCGCATGATTATCTCGTGATTGAATGCACCGGAGAGGACGACAAAGTCAGCGCCTTTCTCGGTCTCATCGAACCCTTCGGCATCATCGAACTGTCCCGTTCCGGCAGACTTGCCCTGAAACGCTAACCCTCAACCCCTTTTATCATGCCTGCCAAAGTATACACCGACAAAGACGCCGATCTCGGCGTATTCCAAAATAAAACCCTGGCCATCCTCGGCTACGGTTCCCAAGGCCACGCCCATGCGCTGAACCTCAAGGAAAGCGGCTGCAAGGTCATCATCGGCCTTTATCCCGGGAGCAAATCACGTGCGGTCGCTGAGCAGCACGGGCTCAAGGTTTACGACACCGCCGAGGCGGTCCGGCGCGCCGATGTTATCATGCTCGCCCTGCCGGACATGAAACAGGCCGATATCTATGCCCGGGACATCCTGCCCAATCTGACCAAGGGCAAGTGCCTTCTCTTCTCGCACGGCCTCGCGGTGCATTTCGGCCTCATCAAACCCCCCAAGGATATTGACGTTATCATGGTCGCCCCGAAAGGGCCCGGCCACATGGTCCGCCGTCTCTACGTTGAGGGCAAGGGCATGCCGGCGTTGATCGCCGTGGCGCAAAACAAATCCCGGCAGGCAAAGAAAATCGCACTGGCGTGGGCCAAGGGGATCGGCTCGACCAAAGCGGGCGTGCTGCAGACCACCTTCAAGGAGGAGTGCGAGACCGACCTCTTTGGTGAGCAGACCGTGCTATGCGGCGGGGCTTCCGCGCTCGTGCAGGCTGGTTTTGAGACGTTGGTCGAGGCCGGTTATCAGCCGGAGATGGCCTATTTCGAGTGCCTCCATGAACTGAAACTGATCTGCGACCTGATGTATGAATCGGGCATCGCCGGGATGCGCTTTTCAATTTCCGAAACCGCCAAATATGGCGACATCACGCGTGGCCCCCGCATCGTGAGCAAGCGGACCAAGGCCGAGATGAAGAAGATCCTGAAGGAAATCCAAAGCGGCCAGTTCACCCGCGAGTGGGTGAGGGAATACAAGGGCGGACTGAAGAAATACAACGCGCTCCTCGCCAAGGGGGAGAAGCATCAGATTGAGAAAACGGGCACCTATCTTCGGAGCATGATGCCGTGGATGACCAAGAAGAACATCAAGGGCGTGCAGGCGTCCTACGCCTGAGTCCGGCCCGAATTTGAGGCCTGCGATTCGGCACCCACGGGCAAGGCCCGGGCGTGCCGAAACTTGTTTTCGGCCCCCCACCTTGCCAACCTGCCAGCCGTGTCCACCGTCAAACTGATTCTCGCCACCCGGAAAAGTCCGCTAGCTCTCGCCCAGAGTGAGATGGTGGCGGCACTGCTCCGCCGCGTCCACGACGCCGAGGTGGAACTTCTGAAGATTGTCACGGCTGGCGACCGGCAGACGGAATGGTCCCTCGAGCAGAAGGGCGGCAAGGGGTTGTTCACAAGTGAACTCGAGGAAACCCTGCTCAAGAGCGGGGCGGACATCGCGGTGCACAGCACCAAGGATCTGCCCGGCGATATGCCCGCGGGGCTCGCCATCGCGGGCTACCTGCCGCGCGACGATGTGCGCGACGTGCTGGTTTTGCGGGAGGCACTGACGGCACCAAGAAAGATCGCGACCGGGAGTCCGCGGCGGCGCCAGCAGGTTGCGGCGCTGTTTCCGGGCGTGGAATTCTGCGAGATTCGCGGCAACGTGGACACCCGGCTCAAAAAAATCGCCGAGCAGCACCTCGCCGATGGCACGATCCTTGCCGCGGCCGGCCTGAAGCGGCTGGGGATCGCATCCTGGCCCGGCCTGAAATTCAGGCCGCTGGCTCACGACGAGATGGTGCCGGCGGTTGGGCAGGGTGCCATCGCCATCCAATGCCGCGCGGCCGATGCGGCCGTCCTATCCCGGTATTTTGATGCGGCCACCGCCCGGGCCGTTGGGCTGGAGCGCGCATTCCAGGCGGCACTTGGCGGGGGCTGTCACACGGCTTTCGGTGCACATGCCACGCCTGAAAAACTCTATTTCTACCATGAGCGGGTGGGGCGCCGCACCCTGACGCTGACCGAGGCCGACTATGCGGATCCGGTCGCGACAGCTCAGCGGCTCTTGAAGAAGTTGGGACTTTCATGAACACATCCACCCTCCTGACCGGCCGCCGCGTGGTGGTGACGCGCGCCCAGGAACAATCCTCGGGCCTGACGGACAAGCTCATCGCTTTGGGCGCCGAAGTCATCGAACTGCCGCTCATCCACGTCACCAAGGAAATCTCCAAGGAGAACCTGGCCGATGTAATGCTTGAGCTTGGCAGCTACGACTGGATCGCCTTCACGAGCAGCAACGGGGTGAGGTTTTTCTTCGCTGAATTCCTGCGGATATTTGACGATATCCGTGCGCTTGGTCTGCTGCGCATCGCCTGCATCGGTGAAGGCACGGCCCGTGCCATGGCCGAGTTTCACGTGAAAATCGAATGCCAGCCTAAGGTGGCGACGGCCGAGGCACTGGCGGAGGCCCTCATCGCCACCGGGAGCCTGGACAACGCAAAAGTGCTGGTGATCACCGGCAATCTGAACCGTGAAACCCTTGTCACGCTCCTGGAAGCCGCCCACGCCATCGTGGACTGCCTGCAGGTTTACAAGACGGAGAAGACGGATTTGAGCGAAGATCCCGCGGCGCGGGCTTTTCGCAATCAGGGGGCGGACGCCATCCTTTTTGCCAGTTCCTCGGCCGTCCAGTCGTTCGTTGATCAGGCGGAGGCCCTGAAACTCACGCCGGCTGCCCGCCGCCCGCTCGCGGGCAGCATAGGTCCGCAGACCGGCACGGCCATGAAGAAAGCCGGTATCACCGTTGATTTCACGGCGAAAACCCCGGGGCTTGACGCCTTGGTCGAGGCACTGGTGAAACGACTGGCCCGCGGATAACGCAGAGCACGACGGATTGTTTTGAGCTGGCCGATAAAATCCGCGTAATTCGCGCCGACATGAAAGTCCCGTTCCTCGATCTCAGCCAGCAGCACAAGGCAATCCGAACCGAAGCCCTAGCCGCGCTGACCGCCACCTACGACGCCACCCGCTTTTGCCTCGGCAAAGACGTGGACGAGTTCGAGCAAAACCTCGCGACGACCTTGGGTTATCCGCGCGCCCTCGGCATGAACAGCGGGACTGCCCCGCTGCATGTGGCCTGCATGCTGGCCGGGTTCGGAGCAGGCGACGAGGTCATCACGACGCCATTCACCTTCATCTCCTCGGCCTGGGGCATCAGCTACGTGGGAGCCAGGCCGGTCTTCGCCGATATCGAGGCCGGCACCTACAATCTCGACCCGGCGAAAATCGCGGCGGCGCTCACCCCGCGCACGAAAGGCATCCTGGTGGTGCATCTCTTCGGTCAACCGGCGCGGATGGAAGAGATCATGGCGGTGGCCAGGCAGCATCACCTCTTTGTCATCGAGGACTGCGCCCAGGCCATCGGGGCGCGTTACCAGGGCGCACCGGTCGGAGTGATCGGCGATGTGGGCACCTTCAGTTTTTATCCGACCAAAAACCTCGGCGGCTGTGGTGAGGGCGGGGCGCTGGTTTCACGACGAGAGGAACTCCACACCCGCGCACGGCACATCCGGGTGCATGGCTCCGACCGGCGCTACTACCACGACATCATCGGCGGCAACTTCCGCATGGACGGCTTCCAGGGTGCGTTGCTCAACGTGAAGCTGCCGCACCTCGGGGCATGGACCAAGCGTCGCCAGACGATTGCCGCCCGTTATCTCGACGGCATCAGACTCGCCGGGGTGCGGCTGCCCGAGCAACCTGCCTACGGACAGTCGGTCTTTCACCAGTTCACGATCCGTCATTCCCGCCGTGATGCACTGCGCGAGTTTTTGGCAAGACGGGAGGTGGGCACGGACCTGATTTATCCGGTGCCGCTTCATTTGCAGAAATGCTATGCCAATCTCGGTCAGGGCCGCGGGACCCTCCCGGTGGCGGAGGGCACCAGCGATACCTGCCTCAGTCTGCCGATTTTCCCCGAGTTGACCGATGAGCAGGTCGCCCATGTGATCGCGTCGATCAATTCCTTCACCGGGTGATCGGAATGTAACAAAGTCAGGCTCGGCTTATCGCCGAATTGGGTTACGTTGTTCCCATGGCACGAAAATCCAGTGGCACAATTGGGATCCTGACCGCCGGGGGGGATTGCCCGGGACTGAATGCCGTCATCCGCGGTGTCGCCAAAGCCGCCATGCACCATGGGATCAAGGTCATCGGCGTTCATGATGGTTTTCGCGGCCTGGTGGAGAACCGCTACCTCCCAATTGATAACCCCTTGGTCAGCGGTATTCTCGCCCAAGGCGGTACATTTCTCGGCAGCAGCCGCGATAAGCCCCACAAGATGCCGATGGGTGGCAAGATCATGGACATGACCGAGGTGGCCGTGAACAATTACCGGAAGCTCAATCTCGACTGCCTTGTCTGCCTCGGCGGTAACGGGACACAGAAGAACGCCCTGCGACTGCATGAGAAGGGCGGCATCAATGTGCTCACGTTGCCCAAGACCATCGACAACGATGTCGCGGAGACGGACATCACCTTTGGCTTTGATTCCGCCATGTCGATCGCCACCGAAGCCATCGACCGGCTCCACACCACGGCCACGAGCCATCACCGCATCATCGTCTGTGAGATCATGGGGCACTCTGCCGGCTGGCTGTGCTTGGGTGCCGGCATTGCGGGAGGCGCTGACGTAATCCTGATCCCGGAGGTGCCCTATGATCTGGAGATTGTCGCGCGGAGCCTCCTGCGCCGGCAGCGGTCCGGGAAAAGGTTTTCCATCATCGCCGCGGCCGAGGGCATTGTCACGGTTGACCAGGCAAAGGCCCGGGCCAAGGCCGAGGCGAAAGGCTTGAAGTCGGACCGGGAACTCGAGATCGCCCACACCATCCGAAGTAAAACCGAGGGTGAAATCCATCTCGTGCAGGAACCGGTCGCAAGCCGGTTGGCGCGCCATCTGCAGCAACTCACCGGCGTGGAAGCGCGGGTCACCTCACTGGGCCATGTGCAGCGCGGCGGGCCACCGACCGCCTTTGATCGCCTGCTTTGCACCCGCCTTGGCACCAAGGCCGGGGAGTTGCTCGCCCAGCACCATTACAATGTGATGGTCGGGATCAAGGGTAACAAGTGTGTGCCGATCCCGCTGGCCAAGGCGGCCAGCGCCAAACGCACCGTGCCGCCGGACCACCCGTGGATTCGCACCGCCCGGCTCGTGGAAACCAGCCTGGGCGATGTCGAGGATTAACACTATCCTGTAATGATCGCCGGCATCAGACTGAAAGTATGCGGTATCACCAGCCTGGCCGATGCGGAAATCGCCGGTCAATGTGGCGCGGACTTTCTCGGCTTTATTCTCCACCCAAAATCTCCCCGGCACATTTCACTCGCCCAGTTCAGGGCGATGGTCACGCGTTTACCGGCCCAGCGGAAGGTGGCGGTTTTCGTCCTGCCCTCAACCGCAGATCTCGCGGTCGCAGCAGCGAACGGGTTCGATTACTTCCAAGTGCATTTCCCCGCCGACACGCCGTCGGGTGTGGTCGGCAGCTGGGCTGAGTCGGTCGGAGCAGAGCGGCTGTGGCTCGCACCCAAGCTGCCCCCCACTGAGGACGTGAACGCAGGATGGCTGCCCTTCACCAGTCATCTGCTCCTCGATACTTTTCAGGCCGAAGGCTTCGGTGGTTCGGGCCGGACTGGCGACTGGAGCAAATTTGCCCGGCATCATCAAAGATATCCGGACAAGTCGTGGATTCTCGCCGGAGGCCTGAATCCGGAAAACATCGCCAGTGCCGTGACGCAGTCCGGAACGCGTTTTGTCGACGTGAACAGCGGGGTCGAATCCGCACCTGGCATCAAAGATCTGGCGAAACTGCGACGCTTTGTCGCGAATTTAAGTGTGCACCGGGAGTGAACTGTTCTCGTGTGCCAGCAGCCAACGCTTGATGTCTTCGCCAAAAGCGTAGCCCGTGAGTGAGCCATCGCCGCCAATCACGCGGTGACACGGAATGATGAGGCAGATGGGGTTGGTCGCGTTCGCGCGACCGATGGCGCGGGCGGCACCGGGATTGCCCAGTCCGGCCGCAAGTTCGCCGTAGCTGCGGGATTCGCCGAAGGGGATACGCTGGAGCATTCGCCAGACGCTTTGCTGGAAAGGGGTGCCGCTCGGTGACAGTTTTATCGTGAAGCTCCGGCGCTGGCCGGAAAAATATTCGTCGATCTCGAGCCGGACGGCGGCGGTCCGGACGGCATCGCGGATGATCTCATCCGCAGCAAAGCGGTCGCGTAAATCCGGCAGACCGCCAAAGGCGGTGGCGATGACCGCGCCGGTCGCATTGAGGGCGACGGAAAAATCTCCGAGCGGGGTGGTGAAAGTGTCGTAGAATTGTCTCATGCCGGGATGGGTTGATTGAGTTGCCACAAGTGGGCGGTAGCGAGACTGCGGTAAGGGGAAAAGACCGTCATCAGGCGGCGCGTGGCATCAAGACCAGGCCGCGCCTCGAGCTTGAAGAGCGTCTGCAACCCGTTCGTAACTCCGGTATCATCGAAAGGGACACAGTCTGCAAAACCCAACGCCCGCATCATCAGGTAATTGACGGACCAGGGACCGAGCCCATGGATGGCCTGCATGGTGCGTGCGGCGCGCGTGGCCGACATCGGGCGCAGCGCCGCGAGATCAAGTTTCCCCTCCGTGATCATACGGGCGACACCGATGATGTAGCCGGCTTTTTGCCGGGAAAACTGCAAGGGGAGCAGGTCAGCCGGCTCCAAAGCCGCGACCAAGGCCGGGGTGGGCGGGGCATGGAGTCCGTCACGGAGTGGCGCTCCGGTGCGTTCGATCAGTCGTCGTTTGAGTATGCAAGCAAAGGGAAAATTGATCTGTTGGCCGATGATGGACCAAAGCAAACCGTCGAATACCGACAGCGTCAGGCTTATCCGCAGTCCGGTTCGTCCGGAAATCAGCCGGGCAAGCCCCAGTTTCCTGGCCAGCCGGGCAAATGCCGCGGCATCCTGATCGAGTCCGAGCAAGCCGACGACGAGTGCATGGACCTCAGCGGCGGCACCACCAGTGTGCATCACCTCCACCTGTTCGGCTGAGAGCTTAAGGGTCAGGATTGCGGGTCCATCACTCAGTGACACCGATGCTGTATATGTGTCCCCAGTCAGTCGCTCGGTGAGGCTGTGCTGGTCCCGGCTCAGCGCCCGGCGCAGATAGGGCATCGGGTAGTCAGTCGGCAATGCTACGGTGAAGGTGCGTTGGCGGGGGAGCTTGCCATAAGCTGACGGAGTAAGTCCGTTGTGCCGCAGAAAATTGCCATGAAAGGCCGACAGGCTTTCGAAGCCCGCGGCAAAGGCGATATCCGCCGGTGGGGCTGGAGAGGAGAGGAGTGCCTGCTTGGCCGCATCGAGACGGGCACGAAGCAGCAGGTCGGCGGGGGTGGTGTGGTAATGTTGGCGGAAGAGTTCGAAGGTCCGCGTGGTGCCAAACCCCGAGCGGCGGACCACGGCGCGACCGTCGGCAAAAGCCGCGGGATTGGTGCGAATCTCGCCGACGAGGATCTCAATGGTTTCGAGCACCGGATCGGTGCCACAGGCATAATCGTCCGGATGGCATTTTTTGCAGGCGCGCAGGCCGGCGGCCCGGGCCGCCTCGCAAGTCGGGAAAAAACGGACGTTCTCCGGCTTGGGTTTGCGGGCCTTGCACGACGGCAGGCAATAGATGCCGGTGGTGACAACCCCGGTGAAAAAGCTGCCGTCGTAGGCCGCATCGCCGGCCAACAGCCGTTCATACATCCGGGCATGACTCATTCGCATGGCGCCACCCTAGCATGGCTCCGGCCGGCTGTCGTCCGGTAAATTTCGGCGCAATTTCAGGGCGGCCTCGACACGGGGGCAACTCCAGCCACGCTGCGCTCATGGCCACCACCTATGAAAAACTCCGTGCCGATATCGTCAGCGCCATGAAGGCGCGCGACAGCGTGACGACGACGAGTCTTCGCACTGCGGATGCTGCCATCCAACGGGCGGCGATGGACCAGAACAAGCCGCTGGAAGAGGCGCTGGTCGTTGCCACGCTCCGCAAGGCGGTCAAGAACCTGACTGATGCCAATGTGGAGTTTGCTCGTGGCGGACGCGCCGACCTCGTGGCGGCCAACGACAACGAAATCCGGATTTTGAAAAGCTATCTTCCCCAAGGGATCGAGGGCGCGCAACTGGAGGCGCTCATCGCCACGGCGATTCAGGCCACGGGCGCGCAGAGCAAAAAAGAAATGGGCAAGGTCATCGGGGCCCTCAAGCAATTGCCGGAAGCCGGTCTGATTGATTTTGGCGTGGTGAGCAAAATCGTGCAGGCCAAGCTGCCCTGAGCCCAACGGGATGAACACGTCCGGTGCCGGAGGCGTGCTGGGGCAGGGGATGTTTCAATACCGGCCGGTGCCGGGCTGGGGGGTCTTGGGCCGCACCACGCCGGTCAAAAACTGCAGCGCCCTCGTGCAGGATCGTGACGGGCACATCATATTGCTCACCGACCAGCCGGCCAACAATATCATCGTTTACGACCGCACCGGGCGGCTGGTGCACAAGTGGGGCACCGACCTGCCCGGCGCCCATGGGCTGACGATCATCCCCGAGGGTCAAAGGGAAGTGCTCTTCATGACATGCACGGCGACCCACTGCGTGCGAAAGACGACGCTCGATGGCCGGATCCTGCAGGAGTGGGGCTGGCCGGAACCCACCGGCAAATATGCCACTGCGGCGGATTACCTGCCTTCATGGACCCTGCATCATCCCAACGGCGATTTCTTCGTCCTCGATGGCTACGGCCGGGATTACATCGTGCACTATCGGGCGGACGGATCTTTCAAGGCCTTGCTCGGCGGCGCCGAGGGTGGCCTTGGCCACTGGGGACCACACGGTGGCATCATGGACACCACCCAGGCGGGCGATCCTACGCTCCTGATTGCGATGTGCGACCAGCAGCACCTGCTGCGGCTATCGATGACCGGTGCGAAACTGCAGCGCGTGGAGCTGCCAGGCGGCAATCCCCGCATGCTGCGCCGGCATGGCCGGTTTTATTTCTGCCCGCATATCGGTGACAACTGGCCGGCCGACTTCGGCAGTCGCGGGTATGTCTCGGTTTTGGACGACGAATTGCGGGTGGTGGCCAACATCGGCGGCACGCCGCCGGTTTACGCTGCGGATGGCAGGCTGCAGACCATGCAACACCAGGGAGAGGTTTTTCTGCATCCCCACGACGTGCTCGTGGATGCGCATGACGACAGCCTCTACGTCGCACAGTTCAACTCGGGTGCAACCTATCCGATCAAGCTGGAGCGTATCTGAACGGTCACTCGTAGGTGACGGCCGTGACTTCCAATGCAGCCAGACCGCGCGGCGTGGCAAAGGCCACCTGCTGACCGACCTTCGCGTTGAGCAGGGCGCGCGCGATAGGCGACAACCAGCTCACCCAGCCGCGCTCAAAATCCGTCTCGTCCACCCCGACGATGCGGTAGACGGACTCGGCCCCGCCGGTCTCGCGCACGGTCACGGTGGCGCCGAAACACACGGTATCATGCGGCGGCGGGGGCGGACTTACGATCTCCGCAGTGCGCTGACTCGCCTGTAGATAAAAGATGTGCTGATCGAGCGCCTGCAGTTCGCGCTTGGCGTCCGGATCGTCCGGTTGGGCGACCAACGGCGGGCGCTCCACTTCCAGCAGGCGTGCCAGTTCGGTGCGCAGATGATCGGCGCCACGGGTGGTCATGAGATTCCGTGCTCCCGGAGGCAGCAGTGAAGTCGGTCGGGACAGTATCGGCGGGTCTCCAGAATCATCTTCGTTGGTGAATGCCTTGCTCATGCCGGCATGATGGCCAATGCCATCGGCAAGGAAAGCCGGTTTTGGATTCGATTGTAGGCACGGGTTGCTTTCTGCTCGCACGATGTCCTCCGCGCCTTTGGCCCCCCTCCCCGGACTTCCACATGCGGATGAGGTGCTGGACCGGTTCCTGGCCGTGACGGCAGAGCGCGGTCTGGAACTTTACCCGGAGCAGGAGGAGGCGATTCTGGAATTGTTTGCCGGCAGGAATGTAATTCTCGCCACCCCGACCGGTTCGGGAAAATCGCTGGTGGCGGCCGCGTTGCACTACAAGGCGCTTTGCGCGGGGGAAAGATCGGTCTACACTTGTCCGATCAAGGCGCTGGTGAACGAGAAATTCCTCGCCCTGTGCCGTGACTTCGGACCCGAGAACGTCGGCATGATGACCGGAGATGCCAGTGTGAATCTCACCGCGCCGGTGCTTTGTTGCACGGCTGAGATTCTCGCCAACATCGCGCTCGCCGGCGGTGCCCGGGCCGTCGCGATGAAGGTGGTCATCATGGACGAGTTCCACTACTACTCGGATGCCGAGCGCGGCACGGCCTGGCAGGTGCCCCTGCTGACTCTGCCCGGCGCGCGGTTTTTGTTGATGTCGGCCACGCTGGGCGCAACGGAGTTCTTTGAGCGCGATCTGTCGCGCCTGACCGGGACGCCATGTGTGACCGTGCGCAGCGAGCACCGGCCGGTGCCGTTGGCCTTTGAGTATTCGGAAACGCCGCTGGCGGAGCGGGTGGGGCAATTGCTGCAGGAGCGGCGTGCCCCGGCGTATCTGGTGTATTTCACGCAACGTGAGGCGTCGGAGGCGGCGCAGTCCATGATGAGTCTCGACGTGTGCACGCGGGAGGAGAAGGCCGTGCTGGCGACCGAACTGGAGCGGGTGAAATTCAACAGTCCCTATGGCAAGGACGTGAAACGCTGGCTGCGCCACGGTATCGGCGTGCATCACGCGGGGCTGCTCCCGAAATACCGCATCCTCGTCGAACAACTGGCGCAAAAGGGGCTGCTCAAGCTCATTTGCGGCACGGACACGCTCGGTTTGGGCATAAACGTGCCGATCCGGACAGTGGTGTTCACGCAATTGTGGAAATACGACGGCAAGAAGTCGGCGGTGCTGGCGGTGCGGGATTTTCGGCAGATCTCCGGGCGGGCCGGACGCAAGGGGTTTGATGACCGGGGTTATGTGATTGCCCAGGCTCCGTCGTATGTGATCGAAAACAAGCGGGCGGAGGAGAAGGCGGCCGGCAATCCGCAAAAACTGCGCAAACTGGTCAAGGCACGGGCGCCCGAGGGCGCGGTGGGCTGGGACGTGCGGACCTTCGAGCGGCTGCAAAGTGCGCCACCCGAGGCCTTGTATTCCAAGTTCACCATTTCCCACGGGATGATGCTGCTGGTCCTTGGCCGGGACGGCGACGGGTGCCGCGCCCTGCGACGGTTGATCGCCGACTGTCACGAAACTCCGGTGAAACAAGCGGCCCTGCGCAAGCGGGCCTGGCAGCTGTTTCGTGCCCTGGTTGAGCGGGAAATCGTTGAGATCATCCCGGCGGCCGAGCGTGCCGTGCGCGAAGGCAAACTGCGGGTAAATGTCGAGTTGCAGGATGATTTTTCCCTGCATCAGACGCTTTCGCTCTACCTGCTCGACACGCTGCCCCTGCTGGACCGTGCGTCGCCGGACTATCCCTTCGATGTCCTGACCCTGTGCGAAGCCATCGTCGAGGACCCGGACACAATCCTCCGCCGACAGGTGGACCGACTCAAGACGGAGAAAATGGCAGAAATGAAGGCGGCTGGCGTCGAATACGAGGAGCGGATCGCGAAACTTGAGGAAGTGGAGCATCCCAAGCCGCTGCGGGCATTTATTTACGAGACCTTCAATGCCTTTGCCGCGGCGCATCCCTGGGTCGAGGGCGAGAACGTGCGGCCGAAGTCAATCGCCCGGGAGATGTTTGAACGCTACCTCTCCTTTGCCGACTACATCCGCGATTACGGCCTTGAACGGGCCGAGGGCCTGTTGCTCCGGCATCTCTCCCAAGTGTGGAAAGTGCTGGCGCAGACCGTGCCAGACGGTGCCAAGACGGAGGAAGTAGTCGAGATGGAGGTCTATTTTCGTGAACTGATCCGCGGCATAGATTCCAGCCTGCTGGAGGAATGGGAACGGTTGAAGAATCCCGCGTGGGTGGCGGACGAGTCGGCGGACAAGCCGGCGCGACCCGAAAGTTTCGATATCACGCGCGACGCCGCCTCGTTCCGCCGGTTGGTGCGCACGGAGATTCTCTCTTGGCTGCAGGATGCCGCGCGCTGGGATGCGGGCGGCCAGCGCATGCCGGAAGGCGAGGCCGAGGAGGGCAGGGAGCGGGTGGAATCATTCCGCCTGTTCGCGCCCTATTTCGAGGCCCGGGGCCACTTCCGGCTCGATCCCGAAGGCCGGGCGGCCAAGCACACACATTGGTCGGAGGATCGCGAGGCTGGCGAGTGGACCGTTGCGCAGATGCTGGTGGATTACGCCGGGATCAACGACTGGGAGGCGGTGTTCGGGGTGTCGCTCACTGAATCACGGAAAGAAAACCGGGCCGTGGTGCGATTGGTGGCGGTGCGGGCGGTGGGGATGGGTTGACGCTGGTGATTTGCGCCACCGGTCGGATTCTTCCGTGGCTTTACCAGGAATTCGCGGCTGCGTCCGAAAATCCTATCGTGTTACCGGTCCAACCAGTCACAATTCGCCATCATCAGCCCGGATGGATGGGCTCCGCGCACCAGCCACCCGGGGTACGGGGACCCTGACCACCGGTCTCCGCCAGCAACCCCACTCGCCCCGCTCGTCATGAACCCTGATCCTCCGCCCGCCGAGCCACCCCCGATCGGCTCTCTCACACCTGGGATCGACCGTCCTACGCCTTTCATCCACGTGCGCGAAGTCCTCTGGCTATTCCTGGCTGCGTCCGCCGTCCTGCCGGCACTCTGGCTCAGCGGAGCGATCTCCGCCTCCATGGTGCTCAACTTCATCCCGGCTGCCCACGAGCACGAAGGCATGATCATCATCGGCGTCGCAGCGGTGTTCGCGCTGGCTGTGGCCTGGCCGCTGTTCCGGCTGGGACTGCGCCGCGACTGGGCCTGGCGGAAAGATGTTCTCATCGGCTGGAGTATTGCCGCCGCCGCCTCGCTTGCGCTCACGGTGGTCGTCGTCCTCGGCATCACCAAGGTGCGCGAAACGTCGAAATACAAGGCCATGATCCCGCGGCAACTTGCCGCCGCCGCCGACCAGTTCTGGTTGGAGAACGGCGCCTTCAAGGTCTTCATCCGTTACGACGATCTCGTCGGAACCAACCGCTACATCAAGGCTTACTACGCGTCGGACGGCGAGAATCCGGGAGATCAGTTCCCCATCCGCTACGGTTGGAACATGACGTGGAAGGTCCGACTGCCGGACGGCACCACCGTCGAGCGCGCCGAGGTGTTCGCCTCTGTGGGCCGGAGCGGCATCGTCGCCACGTATCCGCTGCCACAGGAAGGCAGTCATGATCCCGACCGCGTCTATCAGCTCCCGGACGGGACGACCTTCCGGCGAAACCGCGTCGTCAACCGGCCGCCCGACCCCGCCGGAATGGAGGGGCGCGACCAGGACGGTGTGCATGTCTACGAAATCGAGGGCGGTGGACGCTACGAGATCACCTATCGCGGCGGCCTGGCCGACGGCCCCTTCCGCGCCTATCGCGCCGACGGCCGCCTCTGGGTCGAGGCCACCTACGTGCGCGGACGAGTGACCGGCCCGGCCTGGCATTATTTGCCCGATGGAAGAAAATTCGACGAACTCGCGGTCAACCTCGATGAGGCGCTCCGCCTCACCCAGCCGTCAGTGCCGGCACTGGCAACCCCTCCCGCGCGCCCCCCATCCTCCGCCGCACCGCCGGCCCGGAAAACTCCGCCGGTTAATCCCGATTACGCCGCCGGCCTCCGGAAATTCCGCGCTCAGGATTACACCGGCGCCGTCGAGGACTTCGGTCGAGCCGTTGCTGCCAACCCGCGCCACGCTGCGTCCTGGCACGGACGCGCCGACGCCCGGCGGCGACTCGGTGACCTGACCGGCGCAATCGCCGACTACACTGCCGCCATCGAGCGGTCCCCCAGCGCCAGCGCGGCCGCCACCAGCCTCTACGAACGCGCCCATCTCCGCCGCATCACGGGCGACCTGACCGGCGCCGCCGCGGATTTCCGGCTCGTCACCACCGTTCCGGCGGCGCGCCTCTGGCTTTACGTCACGGAATGCGAACGCGGCCAGCGCGATGCCGCGAGCCTCGAACTCACCGCCGCCCTCCAGCCCGCCACCGGTTCCGCCCGCCTCCGCGGTTTCCATGCCGACATCGGCGGCTTCCTGCTTGGGCGTGTGGACGCGGCGCAGCTCGACGCCCGGACCGCGGCGGCAAGTGCCGCCGCCCAACCGGGCCAGCGCTTCCTCGCCGCGTTCTTCGCCGCGATGCGCTCCCAGCTTGACGGCGATGAGGCCGCCGCCCGCGAGGGCTTCAACCAGGCGCTGTTACGGCGCCCGGCCGCACCGTCCTTCGAATACGAGATTGCCGAAATCCGCCGTGCCGTTTCAGCGGCCGAATCGCCTGGGTCCCAGTCTGCCGCGACGCCGGACCTCCTGCACCCGTAACGGGTCCGCCACGGCGCGGAAGCGCCGGCGAAATTGGACCTCCGTCACATTCCCGGGACGCCGCCCTTGCCCTTCATGGCTTCCATCTGGCGCATCATCTTCTTCGCGCCGCCGCCCTTCATCATCTTCATCATCTGCTGCATTTGCTGAAACTGTTTCATGAGCTGATTGACCTCGACGATCTTCACGCCCGCGCCGTCGGCAATGCGCTTGCGGCGGTTGCCGTTGAGAATCTCGGGCTTGCGCCGTTCCTGAATGGTCATGGACCGGATGATGGCTTCGGTGCGCGCGATTTGCCGTTCCGAATCGTCCGGCAATTGCACCCCGCTCATGCCCGGCATCATGCCCATGATGCTCTGCATCGAGCCCATTTTCTTCACCTGCTGCATCTGCGCAAGGAAGTCCTCCAGATTGAAATCCGCCTTGCGCATTTTCTCCGCCATGCGCTCGGCGTCCTTCTGATCAAAGGACTCCTGGGCCTTCTCCACCAGGGAGACGACATCACCCATGCCGAGGATGCGGGAGGCGAGCCGGTCGGGATAAAACGTGTCGAAATCCGCGGCCTTTTCGCCGGTGCCGATGAATTTGATCGGGACGCCGGTGATGGACTTGATGGAAAGGGCGGCGCCGCCACGGGCGTCACCGTCCATTTTCGTGAGGATGAGCCCGGTGAGCTCCAGGGCGTCGTGAAACGCCTTGGCGACATTCACGGCCTCCTGACCCAAGGCACCATCGGCGACGAGTAGCACCTCATCCGGCTGCACTTTGGCATGAAGCTTCCTGACCTCCTCGACTAGGTCATGGTCGATCTGCAGCCGGCCGGCAGTGTCAAAAATGATGCAGTCCGCCGTGGCGGTTCGCGCGGCCTCAAAGGCGGCCGCGCCGATGGCGGGCACGTCCCGGGAGTTCCGATCCGCATAAAAGGCCAGTTCCTCCTGCTTTGCCAGGATCTCAAGTTGGTCGATGGCGGCGGGCCGATAGATGTCGCAGGCGACGACGAGGGGCCGGTAACCGCGTTTTTTAAGCAACTTGCCGAGCTTGGCGGTCGAGGTGGTCTTGCCGGAGCCGTGGAGGCCGACCATGAGGATCTTGAGCGTCCGGGCGGCGGAAAGGGACGTTTCACCTTCGCCGAGCAGTTTCACCAACTCGTCGTGGATGATCTTGATGATCTGCTGGCCGGGCGTGACGGACTTGAGGACATCCTGACCGGCGCACTGGATTCGGATGCGCTCGACGAAGTCGCGGGCGACCGTGAAGTGCACGTCAGCGGCCAGCAGGGCGGTGCGCACCTCCTTGAGGGCGTCCGCCATGTTTTCATCGGTCAAACGGCCCACGCCACGGAGGTTGCGGAGGGCGCTGCCCAGTTTGTCGGTAAGGGATTCGAACATGAAAGGGAAGGAGTGAACCCCCTTTTTCCGCCTAATCCATGCTAATTATACGACCGACGCACATTAGTGTGGATTAGTCGTTCAGGTTTTTGTCACTATCCGGACTCCATATGAATCCTGTTCTCAAGCTCTTGATCGAAGGCGGCAGTCTGTCCCCCGCGCAAATGGCGCAGGTGGCGGGTATGTCCGAAGTTGAGATTAATCAGCACCTGGAACAGCTGAAAAAAGATAAAATCTTCCTCGGCTGGCGTCCGGTGCTCGATCTGTCCCGGGAGGCCGCCGCGGCTGCCGTGGTGTGCGCGGTGATCGAAGTGCGGATCACCCCGGAGCGCGGGGGTGGCTTCACCCGCCTGGCGGAACGGATCAGCCGGTTCGACGAAGTCGAGTCATGCTATCTGATGTCGGGTGGCTTTGATTTGCTCGTCTTTGTGAAGGGAGCTTCGCTTCAGCGCGTGGCGGGGTTCGTGTCGGAGAAACTTTCGACCATCGAGGGCGTGCTGTCGACGGCGACGCATTTCCAGCTGCGTTGTTACAAGGATCAGGGGTTCCTGCTCGAACAGGACGAGGCGCGGAGTGCGCGACTCACGGTTGCGCCCTAAACGGAGCTTTCACCGATGAGCATCGACCCGAAACAATGGGTGGCGGGCCATGTGTCCGCGCTGCCCAAGAGTGGGATTCGCGATTTTTTTGAACTCGTGGCCAAGCTGAAGGGCCAGGACGTGATCTCGCTCGGCGTGGGCGAACCGGACTTTGTCACGCCGTGGCATATACGTGAAGCCGCCATTTTCGCCCTGGAAAAAGGCAAGACCTACTACACCTCGAATCTGGGGCTGATCGAGCTGCGTCGCGCGATTGCGACCTACGTGGCCGAACACTTTGGCATCAGCTACCGGCCGGAGGACCAGGTGCTGGTGACCGTTGGGGTGAGCGAGGCGCTGGATCTGGCGTTCCGGGCGTTCTGCAATCCCGGCGACAAAGTGATGTATCACCAGCCTTGTTATGTCTCTTATCATCCCAGCATTGCGCTGGTGCACGGGCAGGGTATCGCAGTGCCGACCTATGCCCGGGACAACTTCGCCCTGACGGCAGAGGCATTGCATGCTGCGTGGCAACCCGGCTGCAAGATCCTGATGCTCAATCTGCCGTGCAATCCCACCGGTGGCACCTGCAACCGCGAGCAACTTGAAAAGATCGCCGCATTCTGCCGTCAAAAGGATCTGCTCGTGCTCAGCGACGAGATATATTCGGAACTCACCTTCGAGGGTGAACACACAAGCATCGCCAGCCTGCCCGGCATGGCGGAACGCACGATCTTCCTGCATGGGTTTTCCAAGGCCTTCGCGATGACCGGTTGGCGCATCGGCTATGCCTGCGGTCCGGCCGTGCTGATCGACGCGATGATGAAAGTGCACCAGTATTCGATGATGTGCGCCTCGATCATTGCACAGGAAGCGGCGATCGAGGCCCTGACGCGCGGTTGGGACGGCGTGCTGCGAATGCGCGAACAATATCACCGGCGCCGCGATCTTATCGTCCGCCGCTTCAACGAGATCGGCCTCAAGTGCCATCTGCCCCGCGGCTCGTTCTACGCCTTTCCCAACGTCACGGCGTCAGGCTTGGACGAAAAAGGGTTTTCCGTCGGTCTCCTCAAGCAGGAGAAGGTCGCGGTGGTGCCAGGCACCGCCTTCGGCCACGGCGGCGCCGGCCATGTGCGAGCCTGTTTTGCAACCAGCTATGAGCAGATCGTCGTCGCCTGCGACCGCATCGAACGCTTCGTCCAATCCCCCCATCAATGAGTGACAACCGCGCTGTTGCCATCGTCGGCCGCCCCAATGTCGGCAAAAGCCGGCTTTTCAACCGGCTGGCGCGCAAGCGCATCTCCATTGTGCATGACCAGCCGGGCATCACCCGCGACGTCATCACGGCAGAGATTGCCGAAGGGAACTACACACTGTTCGACACCGGCGGCCTCGGCTACAAGGGCAAGGACACGCCTGCCGCACTGACCGCCGCCTCGGAGGCCCAAGTAGAATTCGCGATTGCGGCGGCCTCACTGATCCTGTTCCTCATCGACGGGCTCGAGGGCCTTACGGCACTCGACGAAAAGATCGCCGCCATGCTGCGCCGGTGCAAAAAGCCTGTCCGCCTCGTGATCAACAAGGCCGATTTCGATGACGAAAAGATCGATCTGGCCGAGGCCTACCGGCTCGGCTTGGGCGAGCCCCTCCGCGTCTCCGCCGAGCATGGTCGCGGCGAGGGTGAACTGCGCGACGCGATTCTGGCCGTCCTCGGGCCCGTGGCCGACCTCGATCGCGGCCGCGACGAGGCCGCGGCACTCGGCGTCTGCTTCATCGGCCGGCCCAACGTCGGCAAATCGTCCCTCAGCAACCGCCTGCTGCAGAGCGACCGGCTCATCGTCAACGAAACGCCCGGCACGACCCGCGACGCCATCGAGCTGCCCTTCGATTTCAAGGGCCGCGACGGCAAGATGTATCCGTTCCGTCTCATCGACACGGCCGGCATCAAGGCCGCGACCAAACTCGCGTCCCCGGTCGAGTATTTTTCCCGCCTGCGCTCGCTCGATGCGATCAAGAACACCGACGTGGTGTTTCTCGTGCTCGATGCGATTGAAGGGGTCACGCAGCAGGACAAGGCCATCGCCGGGGAAGCCATCAAGGAGCGCAAGCCGATCATCGTGGTGGTCAACAAGTGGGATCTCGTGCGCCAGGCCTTCAAGGCGCAGGGCGGCTTTGAGCCCTATAAGAACGAGCGCGACTACCGCGAAAAATACGAGCATGCGCTCTTTGAGCGGCTCTATTTCACTCCCGGCTCCCCCCTGATTTTTGTGTCCGCGATGAGCGGCTATGAGGTCGACCGCATGCTCAATGCCGCGGTGAAGCTTCACCGCATGCTGGATATGAAACTGCCGACCGCCAGACTCAACAAGGCCATCGGCTATCTCGCCGAACGGACGCCGCCGCCCGCCGTGGGGGGCAAGCGCTTCAGGGTCTACTATGCGACCCAAACCGGCAACCGGCCGTTTCGCATCAAGCTGTTTTGCAACCGTGAGGAAAAGCTCACCGAGCAGTATCGCCGCTACCTTGAGGCTGGACTGGTGAAGGAGTTCGATCTGGCCGGTTGCCCGATCTATTTCGAGCTCGTCGGCAAGGAAAAGCACGAACCCGGCATGTCTTTTTCCGCCATCCGCGCTGCTCAGGAACTGGCCCGTAATCCCGGGCACGAGCCCAAATGGCGTGCCGCGGAATCCAATTCTGTCCATGAAACGCCTGAAGACTGAATATCGCGGACTCGCGGCAACGATTTTGGGCACCCCGGGGCTGGAAATCATCGTCGCGACCGGCGTCGGCCCGCGGGTGCTTTCCCTGCGCAGCCGGCGCGGCCCGGCCGGCAATCTCCTGCTGGAGATTCCCGCAGCCAAGGAGACCCACGGGGCTTTCAAACTGCGCGGTGGGCACCGGCTCTGGCATTCGCCGGAAGATCCGGTTCGCACCTACCAGCCGGATAATGCGCCATTGGTCGTGCGCGAACTGCCGCAGGGTCTGGCGCTGACCCAGCCAGTCGAGGAATGCACCGGCATCCAGAAGGGCATGAAAATCGAATTCCGAGATACACGCACGGTGCGGGTGACGCACACCCTGACAAACCGCGGCCTGTGGGCGGTTAAATGCGCACCCTGGGCGCTGACCATGCTCCGCGGGGGCGGCTATGGCGTGTTGCCGCTGCCACCAAAGGGATCGCACGCGGGCAATCTCCTGCCTGGCTATGCCCTCGTGCCATGGAGCTACACCGATCTCTCACTGGCGGTCTGGAACTTGCAGCGTGATTTCATCGGCATCAACGTCGCCAAAGCTAAGGGCGCACAGAAACTTGGCATCACCCGCTATCCCGGTTGGTCAGCTTACTGGCTCGATGGCACGGTATTCGTAAAACATGCGCCTCTTATAGCAGGTGCCATTTATCCGGATTTCGGTTGCGCCTTTGAGACCTTTACCAACGGGACGATGATCGAATTGGAGACGCTCGGGCCGCTGACTGATCTTGCGCCAGACCGGAGTGTTGCCCACACGGAATACTGGACCCTGTTGGATGGCTGCCCGATGCCCAGCACCCCGGCTGCGTTCGCCAAACTGGCCGCCAGGGTGCAGCCATGGCTCAAAACCTTGCAGTGAGCGCCCTGAAACTCGTCTTCCTCGGTTCCGATCCCATCGCGCTCCCGCTGCTCGAATGGCTCGCGGGCGAGGGGAGGGCATGGGCCGAGGTCGCGGCGGTTTTCACCCAGCCGGACCGGCCTGCCGGCCGCGGTCAGCTGGTCGCGCCCAACGCCATCAAACAGTGGGCGCAGTCGCACCATCTGCGGGTTTTTCAGCCGGAGAAACTCACTCATGAGGTGCGGCTGCAACTGGTCGATCTGCAAGCGGATGTGGCGCTCGTCATGGCCTATGGCCACCTGCTGGGGGATGATTGCATCGCCACACCACGTCTTGGCATCCTGAATTTGCACACTTCGCGGTTGCCACGCTACCGCGGCGCTTCGCCCATCCAAACTGCGGTGGCTTGCGGAGAAAGCTGCACCGCCGTGAGCCTCATGCGCATAGTGCGGCAGCTTGATGCGGGGCCGGTGGCCGACCTCGAGCTCGTTCCGATCGCAGCGCGCGATACGGCCGCCGTGGTTGAGGCCAAGCTGGCTTTGGCATGCGTGCCGCTGCTTGCCCGCACTCTGCCACGACTCGCGGCGGGCACACTGAATTTCACCGAGCAAGACCATGCCGCCGCGACGTTTTGCCGGAAGCTGACGAAAGAGGATGGGCACTTGGACTTCGCTCTGCCGGCCCCGACCCTGGCCGCCCGCATCAACGGCCTTTATCCTTGGCCGGCTTGCAGCGTGGAAATCAACGGTCAGCCGGTGAAGTTTGGGTGCGCAGAGGCCAGCGGCCACGATGCCGGCGATCCGGACGATCCCGCCCGCACTCCCGGTGTGGTCTGCGGGACGGATGCCGTCGCTCTGCGCATCGGGACCGGGCAGGGGCTCCTGCGCGTGCATCGGCTGCAGCGTTCGGGCGGACGGATGCTGCCCGCGGCGGAGTTTTTACGCGGGTTTCCGGTTGCTCCGGGCACACGCCTGGCCTCGCGACCGATGACCACACTGCTCGGGTTGGCCCCCTTCCGACGGTAGGTCTTGTTTTTCCGGACGCATTCCGCAGGATTTGGCCATGTCGTATCGATTTTTGCCCGGGTTTCTAACCTTGGCCCTCTTCACGGCGGCGTCGGCCCAATCCGTCCAGTATGAGGTTGCCAATCTCCGCGAGGACGTCCGCGGTTTGGTGCAGCGCGTGGGTGCATTGACCCTGCGCGTGGAGCAGTTGGAGCGTGAGAACGCCGAACTGCGGGACCAGACCAACACGGCGACGCAGACATTTGCGACACTCACGCAGCTTAACGAGGCTGTCGCAGAACTGAACCGCACCATCAAATCCGCCTCGACCGCGACGAGGCAAGAAACCCTGCAGCAGGTGGCTGTGCAAATGGAGAAACTCGCCAAGCAGACCAATGCCGCGATCGACTCGCTCGCGAAGGGCATGGCCTCGCGTCCACCGGTCCAGACTTTGTTCACTGATGATTATGCCAAGGAAGGCGTGAGCTACACCGTACAAAAGGGCGACACGCTTTCCTCGATTGCCCAGAAGACCAGCGCCCGCATGCAGGACATCATGAACGCGAACAAGATTACCGACCCCACCCGTCTGCAAGTTGGGCAAACCCTGTTTATTCCAACTCCCGCCCCCAAATAATATGAGCGCAGCCCACAAATCCCGACTCGGCCGCGGCCTAGGCAGTCTGATATCCAAGGCCACCCCGGTCCCAGTCGGCGCCACCGTACCGCCTGCTGCACCTGCACCCCTCGGCACGCCGCCGCCCGCGCCTGGTTACAGCGAGATCCTCGTGCACTCGGTGGAGCCAAGCCCGTATCAAGTCCGGCGCGAGATTCCGCCCGAACAGTTGGAGGAACTGGCCGCGAGCATCCGCGCTGAGGGGCTGCTCCAGCCTATTGTAGTCCGCAAGTCCGGTGACAAATACCAGTTGATCGCCGGCGAGCGGCGCTGGCGCGCCTTCCAGTTGCTTAAGATCCAACATATTCCGGCACGCATCGTCACAGCGGGCGACGCTACTTCTGCGACGCTTGGGCTGATCGAGAACCTGCAGCGCGAGGGTCTGAATCCCATCGAGGAGGCGCACGGATATGCCAGCCTCATCCGCGACTTTGACCTGACTCAAGAAACGGCGTCCGACCGGGTCGGCAAGAGCCGTGCAACCGTCGCCAACACCCTGAGGCTTCTTTCACTCGACGCCGAAATCCAGGGTTATATCAGCAAAAATCTTCTCAGCGTCGGCCATGCCAAGGTGCTGCTCGGTCTCACCGACTTCGCCCGGCGGACGGTCTTAGCGCGGCGCATCATCGAGGAGGGGTTGAGCGTGCGCACGACGGAAAAATTCATCCTGTCAGGCAAACCTTCCGCGGCCACCGGTGCCGCACATCGGCCCCATCGACTACCGGCGAAAGAGGCCGAGGCAGTGACCGCCATTACGAAGCGGCTGACATCGCACCTTGGAGCGCGTGTGGCGGTCATCCACACGCCTAAAAAAGGCCGCATCATCATCGAGTATCGGGGCAATGATGATTTGCAGCGCATCCTCGAAAAGCTGGGTGTCGCGCTATAGCGGGCGTCAGAAAACGGGAGCGCTCATTCGGATTTTCGTTACGTGGAAATCCGCTGTAAACAATGTGTGGCGAGGGCAACCTGAGGTGAGTCGCACATTCCTGATCGCGGCCAAACGCCATTCGGGTGGGAAGATTTCAAGCAGGGTCGGTTGGTTTTGTATTCAGTGAAGCGGGCGACGAAAGGGCGCTGTAGTTGCAACCCTGACAGGGCAGATTGTCCGAATCCGAGTGCGCCGTGAATTGATGCTAGTATCGGCCAGCTTGTACTGGTGCTTCCATTCTACAACGCGCAGGGCGGACATACCGCTAAAAATTACCCCAGTCTCTGGGATGCTTCCAACCGAGAACCGCGCATTGACAAAGGGCGGGGCAATCGGATGCTTTCGACCCTTCATATGAGCATTGTCCTCGGAATTCTGACCTTTGTCCTGATCCTTATCTCCCTGTTTCTCATCCTCGTGGTGTTGGCCCAAAAAGCCAAATCCGACGGCGGCGTGGGCGCGGCCCTCGGCGGTGGCATGACGGAGTCCGCCTTTGGGGCCGACACGAGCAACGTCCTGAGCAATCTCACCATCAAGGCGGCCATCGCCTTTTTCGTGCTGAGCTTCGGCCTTTATCTCGGCCATATTTACCAGCGCACCCATCGCCAGGCCAACGAGGAGGCATTGCCCTCAGTCGTTGGTCCGACGATTCCGGCCAACACCGCGCCGGTGCCGGCGCCCGTTCCGGCTGGAAAGACCCCCTGATCCCAACGTGGCGTCAGGTTTGAAAACACCACCCGCCCGCGCATGGCGGGTTTTTTTTGTTCTGATGTTAGCAGTCTGCATCAGCGCTGCACAGGCCGGACCGGCTGGCAAGTCGATCCGGCCACCCGCCAGTTATGTCCAGTTTGGGCAACCCGACCAAGTCGAAGGGGCTCGCATATTGAGCGAATTTCGCGGCATGGGCATCACCGGGGATTTCTATCTGGAATTCAAACTTCGTGTCATGCCCCGACGGGGCGAGGAGCGTGAAATATCCGGCCGCCTTTGGGGCAGTCGCAACGAGAGTGGAGCAGTTTCCCGGATCAGCCTAGCAAACGGGGAGGATGGGGAACGGCGTCTGCTCCTGCAGAACGGGACGACGCCAGCGGCTTGGGAATGGACCCCGGGCGCCGCAAGGCCGGCAGCGATGGGTATCGGCGACTTGTTCGCACCGCTGGTGCCGCAAACCCAGATCAGTATTTTTGACCTCCAGATGCCCTACCTCTATTGGGAAGACTTTGTCTTCGAGGGCGTGAGCAAGATCCGCGGCCGCCCCGCGCATACTTTTTTGCTTTACCCACCGGCGGAATTCACCGCTGGTTTCCCAGGACTCAGTGCAGTCCGTGTCCATCTCGACACCCAGTTTATGGCACTGGTCCAGAGTGAACTGCTCGATGAAAAGGGCCTGCCATACAAATCAATGGCGGTGCTCGATCTGAAAAAGATCGACGAGCAATGGATGGTCAAAACCATCGACCTTCGTGACGAGCGTTCGCGGGACAAAACCCGCTTCCAAGTGACCGGCGCTGCGCTGGGACTTGAGCTGGCCGGCAACGTCTTCGCCCGAGACGGGCTGACCCTGCCAGTGGCGCCGCCCGCCCGCATTACCGTCATCGGTCCATGAGCCGATTGTCCGCAATCCGTGGTGTCATTTGCTCACTGCACACACGCTGGTGGAGTGGTGACGACCTGTCGTTACGCAGCCTTACCTGGGGCCGTTCTCCAGCCCAAGGTCCAAGGGCGTTTATGCTCACTTCAACACGTTTTCCGTGGTTGGATCAAACAGCTTGGCCTTGTCCAACTGGAAGGTGATCTTGACCTTCTGGTTCACGTCGAATCGGTCGGTGGCGCGGACGCGGGCGATGAAGGAATGCGCCCCGGTGTCGAGGTAGAGGTAGGTCTCCGCGCCCATGGGTTCGGAGACTTCCACCATCACCTCGACGGTGTGTGCTGGGTTGGGTGAGCCGAGGGTCAGCGTGTCCTGTGCATCCTCGGGGCGGATGCCGAAAACGATGGACTTGTCCACATGGTTGGCGGCCTTGTGGGCGAGGTCATCGGTCAATTGCACTTGGATCGGTGCGCTCCTGGCATTGGTCTCGACAAACAGCAGGTGGTTGCCCGCGCGTTTGATTGTCCCTTTGAAAAAATTCATCGGCGGCGAGCCAATAAAGCCGGCCACATACATGTTCTCGGGGTGGTTGTAGAGATCCAGCGGGGCGGCGACCTGCATGATACCGCCGTCTTTCATGACGCAGATGCGGTCACCCATGGTCATGGCCTCGACTTGGTCATGAGTCACGTAGATCATGGTGGCCCCGAGCCGGGCGTGCAGTTTCGAGATTTCGGTGCGGGTCGACACGCGCATCTTGGCGTCCAGGTTGGAGAGCGGCTCGTCGAAGAGGAAAACCTTGGGCTTGCGGACAATGGCACGGCCGACCGCCACGCGCTGCCGCTGGCCGCCGGAGAGGGCCTTGGGCTTGCGTTCGATGTAGGGCTCGAGGCCGAGCATGGCCGCTGCCTCACGCACGCGGGCTTCGATCTCCTGCTTCGGGAACTTCCTCAGCTTCAAACCGAAGGCCATGTTGTCGTAGACCGACATGTGCGGGTAGAGCGCGTAATTCTGGAAGACCATCGCGATATCCCGGTCCTTTGGGAGGACGTTGTTCACCACCTTACCGTCGATTGAAATGGAGCCGCCGGTGATGTCCTCCAAGCCCGCGATCATGCGCAGCGTGGTAGATTTGCCACAGCCCGACGGGCCCACCAGCACCATGAACTCACGGTCCACGATCGTCAGGTTGATGCCCTTGACCGCCGTCACGCCTGGGCCTTTCTTTTCGGGATAGGTCTTGACCAGATTTTCGATGACTACGTGCGCCATGGGGAGAAATTTTACTGAGGGAAGGGGAGGCGTGCCAAAAATCAATCAATCCAAACCTGAGTCAATGCCAGACCTAGCGCTATTTTTGCGTTGCTGCGACGCGGGACTGCCCCCGTCTTAGCGCTTTGCCAAACGCACAGCCTCAAGCCATGACCACCAGCCCTCTGAAAACGAAACCTGCGGCGCCACTCACCTTCGAGCTGCCGGTGGAGCTGATGGATAAGATCGAGAACTACCGCAAAGTCATGGGGACGGCGACGGCGAGTGAAGTCATCCGCATTGCCATCACGCGTTTTGATTTTGCAAAGTGCAAACCCGTGCGCCTCCCACATCGCCAGATTTCGGTGCGACTGACTTCTGAGCTCCGCGCCACTTTGAAGCGGCAGGCACGGCTGAAGGACGTGAGCGTGGGCGAACTCTTGCGTCTCGCCATCGAGGGTTTTGAAACCAAGGCCGTCAAACCTGGCAGGACCCCGAAGGGGCCGAAAAAGTAAGTGGGATTGTTTATATTGTAGTCTTCAGGGGTAGGTTCGCAGTGGGCCGCGGCATTGATTGCTCGCCGCCGGCGACCACAAACGCCTGCTTGCCATCTTTGCAGGCGGTTCTTTTAAGTTGCTTTTGCAACACATGAACACCCTCCCGCCTCTCTCCATTTGGGCCCGCAATATTTCACCATCGCCGACCCTCGCCGTCGACGCCAAGGCCAAGTCCCTGCAAGCCGCCGGTGAAGATGTCTGCAGTTTTGCCGCCGGCGAACCCGACTTCGACACCCCCGAGCACATCAAAGAGGCATGCATCACCGCATTGCGGGCGGGCAAAACCAAGTATGCGCCGACTCCTGGCATTGAACCGCTGCGCCAGGCCATCGTGGAGCAATACGCCGCACTCTACGGCCTCAAGGCCACACCGGCCCAGGTTGTCGTCTCACCCGGCGGCAAATTCAACTGCTACCTCGGCGTCCTCGCCATCTGCTCGCCGGGAGATGAAGTCATTATTCCCGCACCCTATTGGGTAAGTTACCCCGAGATGGTGAAACTTGCCGGTGCCGTGCCGAGGTTTGTCCTCTGTGACGACCGGACCGGGTTCAAGCTTACCCCCGCGCAGCTCAGCGCCGCCATCACCCCAAAGACCAAGTTGCTCATTCTCAATTCACCCTCGAATCCCACCGGCGCTGTCTATACCCGCACAGAGCTTGAGGCCCTCGTCGCTGTCGCGGTGCAACACAACCTCTACATCCTCTCCGACGAGATGTATGAGCACCTCATCTACGACGGCGCCCAGCCCACCTGCATCGCCACCTTCTCACCTGAGGTCGAGGCCCGCACCATCACCATCGCCGGCTTTTCCAAGACTTATGCAATGACCGGCTGGCGTATCGGCACGACCGTGGCTCCGCTGCCCATCGCGAAGGCGATCGCCGAGCTGCAAAGTCAAATGTCGTCCAATGTCACCACCTTTGCCCAATACGGCGCCCTCGCCGCGCTGAAGGAAAAAGAGAAGACCAAAACCGCGCTCGCCACGATGCTCACCGCTTTTGACCGGCGCCGCAAACACCTACATGCCGAGCTGAACAAAATCCCCGGCGTGAGCTGCCTGCTGGCCCAAGGGGCGTTCTATCTCTTTCCGAACATTTCCAGTTTCGGCCTGAAAGACCTGGATTTCTGCAACCGCCTGCTGGAAACGGAAAAGGTCGCCGCCGTTCCCGGCAGCGCCTTCGGTGCCGAGGGCTACCTGCGCCTCAGTTACGCGACCTCCGATGCCGTTATCGCCAAGGGGCTCGAACGTCTTGCGCGTTTCTGCGTGAGCCTGAAACGTTAAGCCGGCGGCACGCAGAACCCTTTGCCATCTGCCACGGGAGGTCCACAAGCGGCGCCCAAAGCTGCTGCGGGTGATCGTTCGTTTTCTTTGATTGCGATCAAGTGCAGTGAGCGCGCTAATCCACCCCTTGAAATGTCAAGCGGTGGACCAGGTGCCGATACAAAGACTCTCCGGGTCATCCAACAATACCGGCCAGA